>JABUSW010000050.1 GCA_021443885.1 Blautia sp. | reverse complement strand
TTGATGATTGCAATTCCGGCTGCACCGGCTCCGGTAGTAACCACTTTAACTTCCTCCAGTTTTTTGCCCGTGAGCTTCAGTGCATTGATCAATGCGGCACATACTACGACCGCCGTACCGTGCTGGTCATCATGAAAGATCGGAATATCACAGCATTCCTTCAGTCTTCGTTCAATTTCAAAACAGCGAGGCGCAGATATGTCCTCCAGGTTGATTCCTCCAAAGCTTCCTGCGATCAGCTTTACAGTCTGAACGATCTCATCCACATCTTTGCTCCTTACGCAAAGCGGAAATGCATCTACATCTGCAAAGCTCTTGAACAAAACACATTTTCCTTCCATTACCGGCATGCCTGCTTCCGGTCCGATATCCCCAAGGCCCAAAACCGCAGTTCCATCCGTGATAACAGCCACCATATTGTGACGGCGCGTGTATTTATAGGAAAGATCTACATCTTCTGAAATTTTCAGGCAAGGCTCTGCAACGCCCGGTGTATAAGCCACGGAGAGATCCTCCGGTGTCTCCACTTTTGCACGGCTGACTACCTCAAGTTTTCCTGCCCATTTTTCATGCTGCTGCAAAGCAAATTCTTTTTTATCCATATTGTTCTCCTCTGTAAATAATATTTGTTCACAAATAAACGCCTACAGGTTTCGCACCTTAAAGTCTCGTTCGGCCTCTCTCTTCTGATCCTTCTTTGCAATATCCTGCCGTTTATCGTACAGCTTCTTGCCCCTGGCGGTTCCAATCTCAACTTTTACCAGGCTGTCCTTAAAATACACCTTAAGCGGTACTAACGTCAAACCTTTTTCCTTCAATTTCCCTTCAATTTTATGGATTTCATACCGATGCAATAACAATTTTCTCACACGCAATGGATCTTTGTTAAAAATATTCCCTTTTTCATATGGGCTGATGTGCATGCCGTATACAAACACTTCCTGATTCTCCACACGTATAAATGCCTCTTTAATACTGCATTTTCCCATACGCAGGGATTTCACTTCCGTTCCAGCAAGTGAAATTCCTGCCTCATAGGTTTCTTCAATAAAGTAATCATGGTAAGCTTTTTTGTTATTGGCAATCAGTTTCATTCCTGTTTTCTTTGCCATTTTCTATTCCATTCCTCCTTAAAGCTACCGGTCTGATGTGATCCGGGCGTCTGATGTGGGCAGCTTCCCTTCTGAGATGATAAAGTCCACAGTCCGTTCCATAGGATCTGCATCTTCTACTCGTATCCGTACTTTCTGACCCATAGAGTACGTTTTACCGTAGGCTTCCCCGATCAGTTGAAAGTTATCCTGATCAAACTGATAAAAATCGTCCCTTAAAGAACGGATGTGTACCAGACCTTCCACGGTATTCGGCAATTCCACATAGAATCCAAAACCCGTGACACCGGAAATAATGCCCTCATACTCCTCACCAAGATGGTAAGACATGTATTCCGCTTTCTTCATCCTATCCGCTTCGCGTTCTGCTTCTTCTGCCCGACGCTCACAAACGCTGGACTGTCTGGCAACGTCTTCCAGAATAGAACGATACTGTTCCGTCTTGCCTTCCCTTTCCAGACGTCCTCTCAGATTATCCCGGATAATCCGGTGAATCTGCAGATCCGGGTATCGTCGAATCGGTGATGTAAAATGACAATAGTATTTTGCAGCCAAACCAAAATGGCCGCTGCATTCCGTAGTATACTTTGCCTGTTTCATCGTTCGTAAGGTCAGGCGACTGATCTGCGCCTCATTTGGAAGTCCTTCGATGCGTTCCAGGATCGTCTGAACCTCTTTCGGCGTAATCTCCCGATGTGTTTTTGCAACCGCAACCCCCTGATTATGCAGCAAAGTTAATAATGCTTCTACTTTTTCCGGATCCGGATACTCATGGGTCCGATAAACAAAGGGGTATTCCCCTGAGCAATATTCCTGTGCAACTGTCTCGTTTGCCATCAGCATGAAGTCCTCAATGATTCTGGTTGCCACATTGGTTTCATATGGTATTACATCAATTGCTTTTCCGGCCGGGTTCAGAATGATCTTACTCTCCGGAAATTCAAAGTCAATGGATCCTCTGTGATGCCTTTTTTCTCTGAGAAGGAAGGAAAGCTCTTTCATCAGATGAAACAGCGGCACGAGCTCCTGATATCGTTCTTTTGCATCCGCATCGGTATCTTCCAGTATATTCTTAACATCCGTATAACTCATTCGTTCGTTTACACAGATCACACTTTCCACGATCTGATGCGAAATGACCTCCCCGGACGAATCGATATCCATCATGCAGCTAAGAGCAAGACGATCCACTCCCTGATTTAAAGAACAGATCCCATTCGACAGCTTTGTCGGAAGCATTGGGATCACACGATCTGCCAGATACACACTGGTCCCGCGTTTTAATGCTTCTCTGTCCAGTGCACTCCCACCCTGTACATAGTTGCTGACATCTGCAATATGAACCCCCAGATGATATATTTCGCCCTCTTTTGACAACGATATTGCATCATCCAGGTCTTTTGCATCTTCTCCATCAATGGTGACCGTAATCAGCCTGGTAAGATCCAGTCTTCCTTCCCGGTCTGCTTCCTGTACATGATCCGGAACGCGGTCCGCCTGACGCAGCACCTTGTCCGGAAATTCGTCCGGTATGTTCAGACTTTTCACGATTGCAAGTACATCGATTCCCGGCATTCGGATATTCCCAAGATTCTGTGTCACGATCCCTTCCGGATGATGTTTCTTATCCCCGTAATCTGTAATCTTCACGATCACCTTATCGTTGTTCCGAACACCAGTGGCATTTCTTGGCGATACATAGATATCTTTTGCAAACTTACGATTATCACTGACTACAAAACCGTAATCACGGTAATGCAGAAAAGTACCTACAACCTCCGTCATTCCTCTCTCCAGAATACCGGTTACGATTCCTTCTCTTCGTTTTCCTTCTTTTCCTTCGGAACGCAAAACCACCTCTACTCTGTCAGAGTGCAATGCAGAATTGGTATCATCCGGCGGAATAAAGATATCTTCCTCCATGCCCTCCACTTCAACAAACCCAAATCCTTTTTGATTTCCGATAAAAATACCCTCTACCTTTTCACCGTTTACGGGAAGCACCCCGGATTTGCGGTTTAATCTATGCAAACGTTTTTCTTTCTTTTCTTTTTTCTTTCTGTTATGCGCCAAGTATGCATCACCTTCTTTCTTATGTATAATACAAAAAACACTCTTGCTGATTCACAAGAGTGTTTGTCATTTGCTAGAAATTCAGATTCAGAATAATGGCAAGAACAAAGAAGACCACTGCCATAATTGTGGTTGCCTTAACAAGTCCGCCTTCCATAGAACGCCCTTTATTCTTTCCCCAGTAGGTATCTGCAGCACCTGCGATCGTTCCGAGTCCCTGCTGTTTTCCTTCCTGCAGCAGCACTGCTGCTGTAAGGCCAATACAATCTATAACAAAAATAATGGTCAGAATTACTCTTAACACGCCCATCTCGTCACACCTCCTAATCAACTAACGATTATTGTAGCATAGGCAATTCGGTATTTCAACTGTTTTTTCAACTATTTTCGGTGTTTCCTCAGCCTATGATTTTTGAGATCTGTTCACGTGAAAGAATCAGATTAATACTCATAGGATTAAATGTACAGGATTGCGCAGACTTCAGCATTGCTTCCGGAAGCTTTGCAAAGGGAACCTTAATTCCCCGCAGTTTCTTGTCTTTTGCAAATTTAGCAAATTCATTAATATCTGAAAAGACCGGCTGTAAAATCTGGTTGTCTTTCGTCTTCATATACGGAACATTCAGATTCTTCGGGTTCTGCGGGTCTCCATCCACTGCAATAAGGAATTCTGATCTTCTGAGATTGCCAAGGAGTTCTTCTTCCAACTCGCGAAGATTCACCGTTCTTTCCTCCTTCTTCAGAGGTCTGCGAAGCTCCTGGAGAAAATACATGGCAGAAAGCTGCAGCGTCGGATTAAAGAGCGGCCGCTTCGCTTCTTCCATTTTTGAAAAATCCGGCTGACGTACAAAATCAGATAATTCAACCTCCATCGTTTCGTCATTTTCATGCCATACGACACTGTTTACGCCTAAGCTGAAGAGCAGCCCGTAAAGATTCGGAAATACCTTTTTTTCGTATTTCATTCCCATAAGGAGAATTTTCTCCTCCAGAAGTTTTTTTCCATATTCCTTCACCAGTTCTTCCGTAGCAAATACATGAACCTGATCATTAAAGGATTCTTCATCACATACAACATAAGGCATTTTTGTATACTGAGAATAAGCCACAAAATAACTTTCCTTTGTCTGTAATTTTCTGATTGCTTCCTGCTTGCTGATACCCATCTTTATTCCCTCTTATTCTGCTTCGTCAATCGCTTTTCCTATGTCATGCCGCATATATTTATTTGCAAAGGTGATCCATTCTGCTGCTTCGTATGCATTCTTACGTGCCTGCTTCAAATCAGATCCTTTCGCCGTAATTCCCAGAACACGACCGCCGTTGGTCACATATTTCCCATCCTTCCTGGCTGTACCTGCATGAAAACAGTAATAACCGTCTTTGTCTTGAAAATTTTCAAATCCGAACATCTCGATCCCTTTTTCATATTTCACAGGGTAACCTTCACTGGCCAGTACAACACATACGGCAGCGTTGTCTTCAAACTGAAGATCGATCTGATCCAATGTTCCATCTATACAGGCTTCCATCACCTCTATGATATCATTCTTCATACGCGGAAGAACCACCTGCGCCTCCGGGTCACCAAATCTCGCATTGTATTCCAACACTTTCGGCCCATCCGGAGTAAGCATAAGTCCAAAGAAAATAACTCCTTTGAAAGGCCGGCCTTCCGCTGCCATTGCATCTACCGTAGGCTGGTAAATGTATTTTCTGCAAAAGGCATCGATGTCTTCCGTGTAGAACGGGCTCGGTGAAAAAGTACCCATTCCCCCGGTATTCAAACCTGTATCGCCATCGCCTGCACGCTTATGGTCCTGCGCAGAAGTCATAGGCTTTATTGTTTTTCCATCCACAAATGTCAGGACCGAAACTTCACGTCCGGTCATATATTCTTCTATTACCATGGTATTGCCGGCGCTGCCGAATTTCTTGTCTTCCATGATTTCTTTCACGCCTGCTTTTGCTTCCTCCAGGGTACTGCAGATCAGAACCCCTTTTCCTAATGCAAGTCCATCTGCTTTTAATACAATAGGGAATTCTGCCTTTGTTTCCAGATAACCCAATGCGGCAGCCGGATCCGTAAAATTCTCATATGCCGCCGTCGGAATTCTGTATTTCTTCATTAAATCCTTGGAAAAGGCTTTGGAGCCTTCCAGGATCGCTGCGTTTTTTCGAGGTCCGAACACACGGAGACCCTCTGCCTCAAAAGCATCCACGATTCCTCCCACCAGGGGATCGTCCATTCCGATAATGGTGAGATCGATATTTTCTTTCTTCGCAAACCCGGTCAGCTTTTCAAACTCCATTGCACCAATCGGAACGCATTCCGCAATCTCCTGTATGCCGGCATTACCGGGAGCACAGTATATTTTTTCTGCCTTTGGACTTTTGGCAACACTGGCTGCAATGGCGTGTTCACGGCCACCGCTTCCAACGATCAATACTTTCATATTATTCTCCTACTCTGGATATTATTCAATAAGGAACTTCCTGTTACGGGAAAATCCGAACTTTCCCATCTGTTACCGTCACTTTTCCATTTGCAATCAGATCAATTGCTTTTGGCATTATGATCCACTCCGCCTCTTCCATCACTCTTCTTTGTAAACTCCGGGGAGTATCGTCCTGTTGGATATCTACCGCTTTCTGCAGAATAATGGGACCGGTATCCGTTCCTTCATCTACAAAATGTACCGTTGCACCGGTAACTTTTACCCCGCGAGCTAATACTGCTTCATGTACATGCAGCCCGTAAAATCCGGTACCGCAGAATGACGGAATCAATGCGGGGTGTATATTAATGATCTGATTCGGAAAAGCTTTTACCATCATCTCCGGAATCACTACCATGCAGCCAGCCAGTACAATGAGATCCGGCGCATACTCCTGTAGTCTTTCCAGCAGTGCTTCGTTGAACCGGTTACGGTCAGGAAACTTCTTTGGCGAGATACATTCTGCAGGGATGCCATGCTTTTTCGCACGTTCCAGTGCGTATGCATTCGGATTGTTGCTGATAACTGCTTTTATTTCTGTATTTGTAATAATGCCATTATCGATTCCGTCGATGATCGCCTGAAGATTGGTTCCGCCTCCGGATACCAGAACCACGAGTTTTAACATATCGTCACTCCTTTTTCGCCATCCTGAATGTACCCGACTGCATAAGGAGTATCCCCTGCTGCTTTGATTGCTTCCATCGTCTTATCAACGTCGGACGGATCAACTGCAACGATCATACCAAGTCCCATATTATATGTATTATACATCATCTGCTCCTGAATGCTGCCTTTCTTCGCCAGGAGTTTAAAAATCGGAAGTACCGGATAGCTGTCTTTCTTTATTACAGCATGCGAACCTTCTTTTAACATACGCGGGACATTCTCATAGAAACCGCCGCCTGTAATATGACTGCAGGCTTTTACCTTCACGCCGGCATTCCTGATATTTTTCAGTGCTTTTACATAGATCCGTGTGGGTTCGAGCAACGCCTCACCCAGGGTCTTACCAAGTTCATCATAATAGGTATCCAATGACTCCTTTGTCATATCAAAGACTTTGCGAACCAAAGAAAAGCCATTGCTGTGTACACCGGAAGATGCCATCCCGATCAGAACATCGCCGGCTTTCAGATTTTCGCCGGTAATCAGATCTTTTCTGTCAACAACACCTACCGCAAAACCGGCAAGGTCATATTCTTCCTCCTCCATAAGCCCCGGATGTTCTGCAGTTTCTCCACCGATCAAAGCTGCATCCGCCTGCACACAGCCTTCTGCAACGCCGCTTACGATTCTTGCGATCTTTTCCGGATAATTCTTACCGCATGCAATATAATCCAAAAAGAATAACGGTTCCCCTCCGGCACATGCAATATCATTCACGCACATCGCCACCGCATCGATCCCAATGGTATCATGCTTATCCATAACAAAAGCAAGTTTTACCTTCGTACCGCATCCATCCGTTCCGGAGAGGAGGACAGGCTCTTCCATATCTTTGATTTTCGCCAGAGAAAAGGCTCCGGAAAACCCTCCAAGACCTCCCAGAACTTCCTCCCGCATGGTTCTTTTCACATGCTCCTTCATCAGCTCTACCGATCTGTATCCTGCTTCAATGTCCACACCAGACTGTTTGTAATCCATTCTTCTCCTCCCAATTCCATATGGTCAATAATTCTGCCAGCCAAATTCCTGCAACCTTCGGTCCTTTGCCTCAACCTGCTCCTTTAAGGTCTGACTGTACTGCTTCAGTTTTGCAAGCAGATCCTGATCGGAAACCGCAAGAATTCTGGCAGCCAGAAGTCCTGCGTTGGCGCCTCCATTGATCGCTACCGTCGCAACCGGAATGCCGGAGGGCATCTGTACGATGGAATAAAGAGAATCTCTTCCGCCAAGGGATGTTGTATGCATGGGAATTCCAATGACCGGCATAGGAAATATCGCGGCACACATGCCTGGCAGATGTGCCGCCATGCCGGCTCCGGCTATGATAACCTTAAGTCCTTTCTCTTCTGCACATTTTGCATATTCAAAAAACACATCCGGTTCTCTGTGTGCAGAAATAATCTTCATTTCATATTCAATACCAAGCTGATCCAGAATTTCCGCAGCCTTGCTCATTACAGGCATATCCGAATCACTTCCCATAACAATACCGACCTTAGTCATTGTTGCACTCTCCTGTCATATTTCTATATTCTTTTTGCCCAAACTGCAAAATGGGATATTTTACAGTGGTACATTATATAAGACATCTCTTTTTTCTGTCAACCTGTTCCATCTCCATCAGTTCATTCCGTATATAAACAGACCGATCCAGGCCACCAGAATGATTCCATTCAATAAAGAACCAACGATACTGGTTTTGTGCTTTCGATTCTCTTCGTAAAAGCTGGCCAGCCCCATTACAAACCCATATGCTGCCAGCAGCACCGCAAAAAATGCAATTCCACCAACGATATAGCCGTACTTTCCGTTCAGCAAGGCAGCAGTGATGACTGCCGCTATAAACAGGAGAAAGGAAGCTGCAGCGACTCCGATCGCCAGCTTCCCTTTTTCTGCTTCCTTTGTTCTAGCAAATTCATAGCGATATCTTTTTGCCATTTACAATTCTCCTTAGAACATAATGTCCTTTTTTCTGACAAGCAGCGTTACGCCGTTAATGATCATAAGCACTCCCACAACCATCCCGGTTACCAGAACCACGATTCCCATTGCAAGGCTTCCTGCCCCTGTATTTGCCAGTGTTTTATATAGCTTTTCGTTCATAGTCCCTCCTGTGCCATTCTGCCGCATCGGTTCACTTCACACCATACTGATCATAGTAAGCGTCTATAGCCTGTTTCAGCATATCATCGATCAAAATCTGTCCATTGTATTCACGATTGTACAGATACCTGGTAACTTCTTCCATGGACACAATGGCATTCGCATCAAATCCGTATAATTCCTTTATCTCTTCCAACGCACTCTTAGAACCGTTTTTGCCAACTTCCATACGATTCAAAGAAACCATCAATCCAACGATCTCCACGTTAGCTGCACCTCTTACCTTCGGAACCGTTTCTTCCATGGATTTTCCGGAGGTGGTGACATCCTCGATCATAACCACACGATCGCCGTCCTGCAATTTGCTGCCAAGAAGACCTCCTTTATCTGCTCCATGATCTTTCTCTTCTTTGCGGTCAGAACAGTAACGGATCTCTTTTCCGTAGAGTTCGCTGTAGGCAACCGCTGTCACAACACTGATCGGAATCCCCTTGTAAGCAGGCCCAAAAAGAACATCAAAATCATCCCCATAACAGTCATGGATCGCTTTTGCATAATACTCGCCAAGTTTTTTCAGCTGACTCCCCGTAACATATGCTCCTGCATTCATAAAAAACGGAGATTTTCGTCCGCTCTTTAACGTAAATTCCCCAAATTTCAATGCCTGACAATCTACCATGAATTCGATAAAATCTTTCTTGTATTGTTCCATATCAATGTCCTCCCGGCACAACTTTTCCCTAACATTCTAACATGTATTATTTCTCACTTCAAGACTTACGCCTGAATTACCTGACTGCCATTCTTTATCTTAACAAGCCGTAGCCGCCGGGGGCTGTTTTCTTTTTCGTCCGCCACGTTCAAAAACCCTTGAAAGCCTTCAATTCTTTCAAGGGTTTTTGATTCTTGCTTTTGTGTATGATTACAGTTCGATTTTTTCTACTTCTTCTCTGAGCGGAATGGATGCAGTAGCACCCGGTCTTGAAACTGCAATGGCAGAAGCCTTTGCCGCAAGCTTCAGACCTTCCTGTACCGGAAGTCCGTCCAGAATCGAGGAAATGAAATATCCAGTAAATGTATCTCCCGCTGCTGTTGTATCAACAGCTTTCACCTTATAGATTCCCTGATGATAGATGCCGGTATCGTCCTGATAAACCGAGCCCTCTCCCCCAAGCGTAAGCACGATAGCTGCTTCCGGATAAATCTCCTTGATTTTCTGAAGGATCTTTTCCGGATCTTTTTCTCCCGTGATCTGGAATCCTTCTATTTCATTCACCAAAAACAGACTGATTTTTGAAAGATCACAACAATCCAGCGCACTGTCATAAGGTGATGGATTTAAGATGATCATCATTCCCTTTTCGTATGCTTTGTCAATGATATAATCTAACTGGTTTACTTCATTTTGAAGAAGGATGATATCCCCTTTATCGAAATTGTCCAGAACCTGATCTACAAACTCTTTTGTAAGCGTTCTGTTAGACCCTCCATATAAAAGAATTGAATTCTGTCCATCCTTATCAACCTGAATCATCGTATGACCACAAGGGCCTTCCGTACGGATCAGATATTCCGTGTTCACTCCATTCTCTTTACAGGCATCCAGTAAAATATCTCCGCCTTCACCAATCATTCCTGCATGATACACAGGAATCCCCGCCTTTGCCAAAGCAATCGACTGATTCAGACCTTTTCCGCCGCAAAAAACGGTTCTATGAAATACCTCGTGAGCA
>JABUSW010000069.1 GCA_021443885.1 Blautia sp. | reverse complement strand
GATAAAAGCGATTAGATGATAAAAGAAAGGGTATACAAGGTTACAATAGCCACACCAACGGAAAAGAAAAGTTCATTTCCTAATCGATCAGCATAGCACACCTTGAAACAGACTTCTTTTTTCAGCGGATAAAAAAGCCGTTCGGGGCTCTTATTAAACAAGTCAATTAGCAAATGGCTTAAATAACCTGCAAAGAAGGCGACTCCAAGCTCGTTATCAATTAAACTCACGGCTATCGTAAAAAGAACCAGGGCAAGAATAGAATGCGTTCATTTTCTGACAGTATATTAACATATTTTATCCTATGATGGAATGAGATGAGTGCACTGTCTATGTATCAGGGCGACCTTTCGGCCGCCCCTGGGCACCGCCCTTATTCCTCGTCCACTGTATCCTCATGCCCGTCTAGGGCATCAAGATACTCCTCGGTGTCATCCTCCTCCGGAATCTCGTACACGTCCTCGTCATCCCCGTCCTCGTCATAATCAGCGTCGGGGTCAGGCTTATTACTAGCTTCCTGCTTCTTCCTAGTCTGCAGGTAGTAGTAAGCCCCGCCGGCTCCGCCGAACAGCAGCACGATCAGCAGCAGAGGAAGCGGATTCAGGCTCTTCTTTTCCTTCCCTTCGGTTTCCTCCGGTTCGGTGACCTCGGTCTTCTCGGTATCCTCCGGCACAGTCTGCTCCTCGGCAGGGGTTACGGTGGCGGGTCTCTGATAGACTGCCTGCTGATCCTCATCCATCAGCGCCAGCAGGTCGGCCTCGTCCACCAGGTTCATGAAGTGTACATTTTCTTCGCCTTTGTCGTTGCGGTCGATGACCATATAGAAGGTGTTGCCGTTCTTGCTGACCAGGGTGATGAACTGCTGGCCGACGGCGGTAGTGCTGCCGATATCATCCACCAGGGTAAGATTGCCGTCGGGAGTCAGGGATGCCCCGGAATTGCCGCCGTTCTCGGAAAACATGGCGGAAACCAGGGCGGTGAGCTTCGCAAAAGTCTCCTCATCGATGGTCACATTGACGCTTCCGTCGGTATTGACGCTGTCCACGTTCATGTAGTCCTTGTACACATAGCCCACGTTCTCGGGAAGGGTAATCTTATACCAGTCGCCCTCCGTGCCGGTGACCTCCACACGCTGCCCCCTCAGCAGGTGCATGATCACGTTGTAGTTCAGGCCGGCACCTTCTCTCATGTTGAGATAGGAGCCGTCGCTCACATTCACCGTGCCGGTGGTCTTCCCGGAGCCGGAGCCGGTCCCGGTCTGCAGAAGCTCCAAAAGCTTCTTCACATCTGCCTCGGTAAGAGCAGAAGCATCCGTATTCCCGGTCTCTACGGTATTACCACTCTCGGTATTCTCACTCACCGACGTCACCACCGGCGTCTGCTCTGCGTCGCTGCCGCTGGCGAATACCGCCACGGGGCAGGCCAGAACCATCATCACACAGGCCAGTACGCCTGCCAGCCTCTTCTTACATTTCATCACTGTACATATCCTCCGTTTCTTCGTTGTCTGCCCGGCCGGAAACCATTTCCTCCGGGAATGCGCCCACCTTGCCCTGCGCCGCCAGGGCAATGATATGCGCCAGCTGTTCAGGGGTGAGATTTGCCGCATGGACCATGGTATGGATCACCGCATTTTCTTCTTCACGATATTTCTCCTCCAGGTCCTTCACACGCCTGCCCCATTCGGCATAGCGGGCGCGGGCCTTCTCCAGGTCCTCGCCGATCCTTTCAAGCTTTGTCATAGTGTTTTCCTCCTTATAGGGCAGGCTGATTTACGGCAATCGACCGAAGCAGTAGAAATGAGCCCGCCAGTAACTGGTGTCGATAGATGCATATGAGATGGGATTGCCGCAATGCAACATTACGTTGTTCCCGACGTAGATCCCTACATGGGATGCGCCGGAGGTGCCATAGGTGCCCTGGAAGAAGATCAGGTCTCCGGGCTTTGCCTCGCTTGCCGGGATGATGGAGCAGATGTTCTTCAGGCCGTTGGCCGTCAGTCTGCCCACGCTCCAGCCGTTGCCGCAGTGGTTGATCACATAGCTCACGAAGCCGGAGCAATCGAAGCTGGTGGATGGGCTGGAGCCGCCCCACACATAAGGGTAGCCCAGGTATTTCTCCGCCTCGTTGATCATCCGGCGGAAGCGCTCATCCGTCAGGGCCTCGCCGGGGATGTCATACTTCAGGTATTCACCGGAGGCCACGAAGGCGTCGTCGGCGAAGAGCTCCGGCTTGTTGCCCTTGGTCTGCAGCAGCACGGCGTACCGTTCCTGCTGGTCCTCGGTCATGCCGCCGGACTCGGTGATCACATGCCCCAGGTTCTTATTCTTCAGGGTGACGTTGAGGATATAGTAGTTGTAGGGCGCCTGCACCTCATACTCGTACTCTTCCTCATAGATCTCACCGGTCTCCGGATCCTCCCGGGTATAGGTCTCGGTGCGGGTCTCGGTGCGGTAGCGCACCTCCACCTTCTCCTCCAGCTTCAGCTCATACTGCCGGTCGAAGAGACTTCTCAGCATGCCTTGCACCTCGCTGCGGGTGTAATCCTCGTAGAGCACCGTGAGGTAGGCCGCCAGCTGATAGGGGTCGTGGCCGATCTCGTCCAGGTTATAGTTGTATTCGTCATAACCGGGGTGGGTGCGCTCGATGTTGTCGATCTGCTGCTGCAGGGCCCGTTCCAAAGCCTTGTAATCATCGTTAGCCCCGATGATGTCCTCATCCTTCGCCGTGAGGCTGGTGGCCGTGATGACCTGGGTGCCGCCCTGGAACATCACCGAGCAGGAAGAGAACGCACCTGAAATGACGCAGAACAGCAGTCCTATCAGCAGGATCAGCAGGATGGCCTTGGAGTGCTCCCGCAGGTACTTGGTGAGTTTATCTAGCAGGCTTGTCCCCTCCTTGGCGGCATCCTTGGCCTTGCCCGCCGATCTCCCGGTGGCCTCTGCGGTCCTGCCTGCCTCAGCACCGGCCTTACCCGATTTTGCCGCAGCGTATTCTTTCTTGATGTCAGCCTTCTGCCTCCATTTGGAGAAGGGATTGACGCCCTCGCCGCCGGCATTGTCCATGGGGATATCCTCCGACCGGCCAGTTCCGGAAAACTCAACCGCCGAGGAATACCCGGCAGTTGATGTCCCGTTTGCTTCGGTCTTCAGGGTATCCCGGCCGTGAGCCTTCAGCTTGGCGCTGTACACCCCATTTTCCAGCATCCGGGCTGCGTCCTGGGTGGTCTCCACCCCGAAGTCAGCCGCCTGTACGCCGGTGTTTTCATCCTTGTTTTGTCTGTTCACCTGGTTATGAGCTGTCCGGTTCAGGGCATTCTCACGGGCAACAGACCTCTTCTTCACACTCTTTCGCCCGTGCCTTCCGGTCAGCGGCTCCGAAGCGTGCTCCGCCTTGTCGAAGCGGAGCTTAGCGCCACGGGCTGCGGAACGGTCGGCATCGGTGCGGAAGCTGTAGGTCTTTTTCGCCTTTGTGCCCTTGCCCTTTCCGTTCATTTCCCGTCCTTCCATTTACGCCTCCTTTGCTTCGGTCACCTCCGAAAGCTTGGTGGTCATGATCTTATACAGCTCCAGATCCGTGGGGAACCGGTCCACGAAGGGCAGGATCACGCTGCCGTAGAAGAGCAGCCCCTGGCCCTCGCAGCTGTGGGTCACGTAGGAGAGCTGGTGGGTGGAGATGTTCAGCTGCTGGGCCAGGATCTGCCGGTCGCCGGCGGCCTGGTTGAGCATATACACGAAGTCAGAGTTCTCGAAGATGTTCTCCACTTCACGGCTGGACAGCAGATCCTTCACGTTCTGAGTGATGCCGGTGGGGATTCCGCCCCACTTACGGAAGCGCTTCCAGATCTCCACGGAGTAGGCCGCCGTCTGCTCCTCCTTCAGCAGCAGATGGAACTCATCCATATAGTAGCGGGTGGTCTTGCCGGCGCTGCGGTTGGCGGTGACACGGTTCCATACCTGGTCCTGGATGACCAGCATGCCGATCTTCTTCAGATGCTTGCCCAGCTCCTTGATGTCGTAGCACACCAGACGGTTGTTGATGTCCACGTTGGTGCGGTGGTTGAAGAGGTTCAGGGAGCCCTTGACGTAGATCTCAAGAGCGGTGGCCACATGGCGGCCTTCCTTCTCCTCCTGAGCCATCAGGGCATCGTAGAGATCCTCCAGGATGGGCATGTTCTCAGGCCCGGGGTCTTCGAAATATCTCTGATAGATCTGATGAACGCAACGGTCGATGACCGTCTTCTCGATAGGCTGCAGGCCCTCCTTGCCGCCCACGATCAGCTCGCAGAGGGAGAGGATGAAGTCGCTCTTCAGGGCCACGGGGTTGTCCTCAGCTGAGTATTGTCAAGAGTGTTTGTAACTATTTGGAAAAAACAAGGGTTAATCAAACTTGCTGAGGTTCTCTTTTCTTGATGGGTACACTTGAAGTTTTTTCATAAGGGGGCTAGTTTGAGAGTCTTTCGTGAGTGTTTGCCTCTTACACAAAAACCTCGAAGATTCTGAAATCATTATTGATGACAGTCTCTTTCAGGGTCAAACTAAAACCATTATTCTTGCCCCTGTTCCTGTAGCTCATTTCTGTCGTGCTGCTCTGGCTCAGCAAGCTCCATCATTTGCCCAACGCACCAGCTAATGATGTAGCTGCCGCCTTCCAGATATCCCTCCTGCCGTCCGTGCACACCCAACACCTTGGCATAGCCCTGTGCGACGGAGGGCTTTTCGGTTATGATAAGTTTGCTCACGATTTCGACCTCCTTAAACAAAAAAGCCCCCGGAGTATTTGTCTCCGAAGGCTATGTAAGAGGTGGTGCGGTTGAAACGGTTAAGCTTTTTCCGATATGGTTTCATATAGACATACATCAGCCGGAGCCGAAAGAAAACCACAGTAATATGCACAAATAGTATCTTCTCGTAATGTCGAATTTTATTGACTTTTGTGATTTCATCTGATAAAATAAAGGGGTATATCAGCATGTCAATTGTGCATCTGAAAGCATAAATAATATATTAAGAGGAGATTGCCTTATGAACACCTTACAATTCGAAGAGATCAATGAGAACGAACTGTTTGCCGACTACACTGCTGATTGCTCTGGTAGCAGATCTGATTGCTGCACTCGCGTTTGCACAAGACAGTGTAACAACGACTATATGAATACCGAAGAGGCATGGGGCAAATTCCTCAATGTTGAGGGTGGCGTAATCCAGTATTAAGTTTTCCAGAGCCTGCTGTAACGTCCCTGTTACGGCAGGCTTTTTTTATTGAGGTGCGTATGAAAATTGATGTTGTTAGCGTTGAGCTGGCTCCTCTATATCAGATGGATTTAGAAATCGAATCTGAATTCATTTATGGTATTTCTGAAGCAAAAAAACTATTCTCTGGTTTGATTGGGCGCAGAAATGTCGAGGCCGTAGCCGTAGCCTGCCTAAATCAAGCTGATAAACTAATTAATGCTTCCGTTGTTTCTATCGGAGGTGTTGAAAACACACAGGTGAGTATCGCAGAAATATTTAAGGTTGCTCTTCTTTCTAATGCAGTAAAAATTATAGTTGCACACAATCACCCAAGTGGGATTCTATGTGTTACTTCCAACGATATTTCCATGACTAAAAATATAGGAATTGCTGCAAGGCTTTTCAAAATGGAACTTGTTGATTCAATAATTGTTAATGCCCAGGGAGAAGCTGTTTCTATCCGAGAGAATGCAGCCAGAAAAGAGTCTGATGTAAATGATTAATCCTAATTCCATCTATAAAATTAAAGACAGTGTTGATCTTTTCCTAACTGATGATAAGTTCATAACCGCATATTTTATGAATACTCGTCAGAGAAGCAGTTTCCGGGTTAACTCTACAATGGTTGCTCTGCTGGAAACGATTAACGGTGTTCTCACCGTTGATGAAATATGTCAAAGAATGTTTCTTGATCATAGTGTTTCAAAGGAATCAGTCATAACCGTGATGAACACGCTCCAAGAGAAACGGATTATTACCGAAATTCGGAATGTCCAAAATATCCTTAACGATGAAGATATGTGCAGATACGCTCGGCAGATAAACTATTTCTCAGAATTTTGTGGCAGCGAAGAAGAAGGCTGTATTGCTCAGAAAAAGGTTTCAAGTGCGAAAGTTCTTATCTTGGGCTGTGGTGCAATTGGCGGGAACATTGCCATTGAATTGGTTATGGCCGGTGTTCAGAACATCACTCTTTTCGACTACGACAGCGTATGTGAAAGTGATTGTTCGCGACATCTCTATTACCGAAAAGAATATCTTGGCCTCAAAAAAGTCGAAGCCTTAAAATCCGAACTGATAAGGATAAATCGGCATGTGATTGTAAATGCCATTGATATGGTTCTCATGCCGCAAACTGATATTGAAGATTTAATCGAAAATCATGATTTTGTCATTAATACTCTTGACGAGCCATATATCGGATATACTTCTTCAAAAATATCACGCATTTGCATGAAACACCAAATCCCACATTACATTGCCGGAGGATTTGATGCTCACTTGGCAAGCACTGGGGAACTAATAATACCTTATGTCACTCCCTGCGTTGAATGCTACGCTAACCACTTCAAGGAATCGTTAAAGGGCTGGAAACCTTTGAAGCACCCCACAGTTCGAAGAGATGAAGAAATTGGTGGATTGTCCTCTATGAGCCTGTTTTCTTCCTCCTACGCCTGCATTGAAATATTAAAAGTATTAGCAGGTATTGTGAATCAAACAGAGAATTATAAAATCCGGGGAGAATTCTTATTCCAAGATTTTAGCCTAACCTACTTGGATGTTAAAAGAGATCCTGAATGCCCTATTTGCGGAGGTGATCACAAATGAACCCTGTGCTAAGTTCCACCGTATCAATAGTTAAAATCAGTGACTCGGTTTTGGAATTTTTCAAAACAAATACCCGCCAGCAGGTTAGAATCAGAGTGCCAGATGATACAATTAAAGATATTGCGAGTTCACTGGACGGAACTCTTACAATTGAGCAGATAGCAGAAAAACACTCTGTCACTAAGGATGATTTAACGAACCTACTGTCTTTCTTGGAAAGAAAGGGGCTATTGGAAACATCTCTTCCTCATGATGACTTTGATTCATACTCAAAATATCGAAGAGTAATTCATTTTCTCCAAGACTATGCCTCATCGCATGAGCAATTAGTAGAGTATTGGAGACGTATTCGAAATTCCCGAGTTCTTATAATAGGATTAGGAGCTGTTGGCTCATGGGTTGCTGTTAATCTGGTTCAATCCGGTGTTAAAAATTTGGTTCTCATGGATCCGGATGTTGTCGATGCTTCAAACCTTCATCGACAGTTGGGATATACGGAAGCTGACATCGGTAAACTAAAAGTTGATGTCATGGAGGATAGGCTAAGGGATTTAGACTCTGTCAATATAATAAAGTCTTCCAGCTATCTTGATGAGAAATCCTTAAATCTCTTTAACAATGAAAGCATTGACCTGATTATAAACTGTGCAGATAAGCCGACTGTTGATGCAACTTCCCTCTGGGTCGGGGAATATGCCATGAGAAGAGGAATCCCACATATTGTTGGCGGAGGTTATAATCTGCATTTGTCCTTGATTGGTCAGACGATTATTCCCGGTGAAACAGCTTGCGCATGCTGCTTTCAAAAACAGTTAGAAGAACAAAACACAATTGACAGCAGGCGTGTTAAAAAGCTAAGTGTCAAGAACCGTAAAATTGGCAGCTTTGGACCTATGTGTTCTATGATTGCTGCAATCGTCGGTATGGATGCTGTAAAAGTGTTATCGGGATGTACTGTCCCGGCAAACATAAACCGCCGAGGAGAGTTTAACATCTATACGATGGACATCCAGTATCAGCAATTTGAAAGGAGGAACGACTGTGAGTGGTGTGGAATCCAAGGAAAATATTATCATAAAGAATGCATCGACGCATAATCTAAAAAGCATTAGCGTCAGCATACCGCTAAATAAATTCACCTGTGTTACCGGGGTTTCTGGCGGAGGAAAATCATCCTTGGTATATGATACATTATATGCCGAGAGCCAACGCGAGTTCCTTGAATGCATGACAACAAGCACATTCGGGGAGCAGATCATGGATAAACCCTTGGTCGAATCAATTACAAACCTCCGCCCTGCATTGAGAGTATCTCAACAATACTACAATCATAATCCTCGATCCACTGTTGGAACATTAAGCAATGTATCTCATTATCTAAGGTCGCTTTTTGCGCTGGTTATAAACTTTGAGGAAAACACAGCTCTTACCGAAGCATCATTTTCACCCAACGACATCGACGCATGCTGTCCACATTGCAAAGGGCTTGGCGATGAGTATGTGGTTGATATGGATGCCTTAATCCCAGATTGGGACAAGTCGTTGAAGCAAGGTGGTATCCGTTACTATTCCGGTCAAGCCAGTTCTATAGAAGTAAAAACATTGGAAAAGCTTTGTGAATACAAAGGTATTGACTTGAATACCCCCATTTGCAAGCTATCATCTTCTGAACTGGACTTCCTCCTGCATAATACTGAGCCAATTAGTATTTCTATCAGGTACAAAACACCTAAAGGCCGTAGCAAGCAGCAGACGTTGAAGGTGAAGGGTGCCATCATAGAATTAGAAGAACAATTAAAGCACATTGACCAGCCCTCAACTTTAGCCAGCATCAGCAAATATCTGAAGAAAGACGAGTGCCATATTTGCCATGGAAGTCGGTTCTCAAATAAGCCTTTGGATTACCGAGTGAATAATAGTAATGTTGCTCAAGTGGAAGCCTTCCAAATGCCCGATTTGAAACTTTGGATTTCTGAAGTACGTGAAAAATATCAGTCTACCGCTATAGGAAATGTGATTAGTGCCCTTGCAACCCAGATAGATTCTCGTATTACCAATATCATAGATCTTAATCTCCCTTATCTTAGCCTATCGCGTAGCATTCCTACTCTTTCCGGAGGAGAACTTCAACGGTTAAGGATTGCTATCCAATTAGGCTGTTCTTTGGCTGGTTTGCTGTATATATTGGATGAACCTTGTCGGGGATTGCACGAAAGAAATGTTCAAACAATTGTCAAAGCTTCCAAACTTTTAGTTGACAAAGGAAACACGGTAATTTCTATTGAACACAATTCTGAATATATTTCCAGTGCAGATAGGATTATTGAGTTAGGCCCAGTTGGTGGCCCTAGTGGAGGTTACATCGTAAGCGACGATGTTCCACCGGAACAGTATAGAAAGCAAATTCATTTTTCGCCTATAACAAAACAATCATCAAAAATGATTTCTTTCAAAAATGTTCATTTCCACAATATTGATGGTCAAAACGTATCGTTTCCTCTTAATCAAATTAGTTGTATAACGGGAGTATCTGGCTCCGGAAAAAGTAGTTTGATGACTGTTGTTGAAGAAACGCTTTCAGCAAGAGCGCCAAGGCATTGTGAATCTTATGATTGCTACTCCTCGGTAAAAAAAGT
Organism: Blautia sp.; assembly: GCA_021443885.1. Classification (GTDB taxonomy): domain Bacteria; phylum Bacillota; class Clostridia; order Lachnospirales; family Lachnospiraceae; genus Blautia_A. The sequence goes on along the minus strand of JABUSW010000069.1, from coordinate 765 downwards.
TGTTCGTGTTAATCAACGGCCTATCGGAAAAACACCAAGGTCCACGATCCTGTCGTATTTAGAACTATCAACGCCTCTACGCAATCTCTTTGCAAATACTGATCAGGCAAAAAGGGCTAAACTTACAGCATCTTCATTCAGCATCAATACGACTGGTGGACGCTGTGAAACATGCTCTGGTACAGGCTACAAGAAAATAGAGTTAAACTATCTGCCGGATTCTTATATAACTTGCCCAGATTGTAATGGAAAAAGGTTTCTACCCGAGGTCTTATCAGCACAATTCAACGGTAAGAATATAACAGAGTACCTTGATGCACCAATCAGCCAGATAATAGATGACTTCACAAACGAAGACACTATTTATAAGAAGCTATCTTGCATGCTTGAACTTGGACTTGGATACCTTTCCCTTGGTCAGATGTCAATGAACCTGTCTGGTGGCGAGGCTCAACGAATAAAGCTTGCTAAAGCGCTCTCTGAAAAGAAAAGTGAAAAAGTAGTATATCTGCTGGATGAGCCTACAGTCGGGCTTCATGATGCTGATATCAGCAGACTGAAAGAAGTTCTAATCAGGATGAGAGATAACGACTGCACAATCATCATGGTCGAGCATAATCTTGGTTTTATCGCCGAAATAGCAGATTACATGGTGGATTTCGGAATAAAAGCGGGGCATTCAGGGGGGAAAATTATATCTTGCGGTACCCCGGAAGAAGTCTGTAGAGCTAAAGAATCCTCTTGGTATGATGTTATAAGCTAATA
>JABUSW010000023.1 GCA_021443885.1 Blautia sp. | reverse complement strand
TTCCAGAGAAGCGCCGCCGCCTGTAGAAATGTGGCTCATCTTATCGCCAAATCCAAGCTGGTTAACAGCTGCTGCAGAATCGCCGCCGCCGATGATGGTTGTTGCATCTGTTTCAGCAAGGGATTTTGCTACAGCAATGGTTCCTTTTGCAAGGATCGGGTTTTCAAATACGCCCATCGGTCCATTCCATACAACTGTCTTGGCAGACTTAACCGCATCTGCATACATTTCAGCTGTCTTTGTTCCGATATCAAGACCCATCTTGTCAGCCGGGATTGCATCCGAAGCAACAACTTCTACCGCGATCTCTGCGTCGATCGGGCTTGGGAATTCTGCTGCGATGGTTGTATCGATTGGCAGAAGAAGCTGTTTTCCAAGGCTTTCAGCCTTTGCCATCATTTCTTTACAGTAATCGATCTTCTCATCGTCTACAAGGGAGGTTCCTACTTCATATCCTTTTGCTTTCAGGAATGTATAAGCCATACCGCCACCGATGATCAGGGTATCGCATTTCTCAAGAAGGTTGGAGATAACATTCAACTTATCTGCAACTTTTGCTCCGCCAAGAATTGCAACGAAAGGACGAACCGGATTCTCTACTGCATTGCCAAGGAACTCGATTTCTTTCTGCATCAGGTATCCAACTGCGTTCTCGCCACCCTTTGCAGTAATGCATTTTGTAACACCTTCTACAGATGCATGTGCTCTGTGAGAAGAACCGAATGCGTCACATACATAAGCGTCTGCCAGATCTGCAAGCTCCTTGCTGAATTCTTCGCCGTTCTTTGTCTCTTCTTTACCACGGAAACGTGTATTCTGAAGAAGAACAACATCGCCGTCAGCCATAGCTGCAACTGCTGCTGTAGCTGCTTCGCCGGTTACATTATAATCTGCAACGAAGTTTACTTCTTTACCAAGCTTTTCGGAAAGGCGAGCTGCTACAGGAGCAAGAGATTCGCCTTCGTTTGGTCCATTCTTTACCTTGCCCAGATGGGAGCAAAGGATTACTTTTGCGCCTTCTGCAATGAGTTTGTTAATAGTCGGAAGAGCTGCATTGATACGTGTTTCGTCTGTGATCTTGCCTTCTTTTAACGGAACGTTAAAATCACAACGAACCAGTACTCTTTTTCCGCTTACGTTGATATCGTCAACTGTTTTTTTATTTAATCCCATTGTTACATTCCTCCAAATTCAATTCTAATTCACAAAAAGGGTCCGGTCCAAACCAGACCGGACCCCATAGAGTCTATTTTGTATCAGAACAGATTATGCTCCAAGCAGAGAACCAAAGTGTTTGATTGTACGAACCATCTGGCTTGTGTAGGAGTTTTCATTGTCATACCAGGAAACTACCTGAACTTCTGTTGTTCCGTTGTCCATCGGTACTACCATTGTCTGTGTAGAATCGAAGAGGGAACCGAATTTCATACCAACGATATCGGAAGAAACGATTTCGTCTTCATTGTATCCGAAGGATTCGTTGGAAGCTGCTTTCATAGCTGCGTTGATCTGATCAACTGTTACAGTACCTTCAACAACTGCTGTAAGGATCGTTGTAGAACCGGTTGGGGTTGGAACACGCTGTGCAGCGCCGATAAGCTTGCCGTTCAATTCCGGAACAACAAGACCGATTGCTTTAGCAGCACCTGTGCTGTTCGGAACGATATTGATCGCTGCAGCACGGGATCTTCTCAGATCGCCTTTTCTCTGTGGTCCATCAAGTGTCATCTGATCGCCTGTATAAGCGTGGATCGTGCACATGATACCGGATTTAACAGGAGCAAGGTCGTTAAGAGCTTTTGCCATTGGTGCTAAACAGTTTGTTGTACAGGAAGCTGCAGAGATGATTGTATCCTCTTTTGTAAGTCCTTCATGGTTAACGTTGTAAACGATTGTTGGAAGATCGTTTCCAGCCGGTGCGGAAATGATAACGTGTTTAGCGCCTGCATCGATATGAGCCTGTGCTTTTGCTTTGGATGTATAGAAACCTGTACATTCCAGAACTACGTCTACACCAAGTTCGCCCCATGGAAGCTCTTCAGCTTTTGCTTTTGCATAGATTGTGATTTCTTTTCCATCAACTGTGATAGAATCTTCACCAGCTGTTACTGTGCTTGCAAGTGCATATGTTCCCTGAGTAGAGTCATATTTCAGAAGATGTGCCAACATTTTCGGAGAAGTAAGGTCGTTGATCGCAACGATATCATATCCTTCTACACCGAACATCTGACGGAATGCAAGACGACCAATACGGCCAAAACCATTAATTGCAACTTTTACTGCCATGATAAATTCCTCCTATGAATTGAATGGTATATTATGACATACTACTTCCGTGAAGCAGTGTCAACCTGTTAATTATTCTACAAAATTCCATTAGAAAATTCAAGTCTATTTTCTAAAAAAGCTTATAAAAATACAAAATGTGTTGTAAAATATAACGTATACAAAACAAAGGAGCTTTTCATTATGATGTCCTATCCATCAAGCAAAATCACCTGGGATTGCCACATGCACTCCTCTTTTTCGCTGGACTCTGATACACCGGCGGAAGAAATGATTCTTTCCGCTATTTCGAAAGGATTAAAAGGTATATGTCTGACCGAGCATCATGACCCGGATTATCCGGACATTCCGGAAAAAGCAGACTGGGGCCTGGACATTCAGAATTACCATTCTTCCCTGCTTCAGCTTAAAGAGCAATACAAAGATCAACTTGAGATACGATTTGGCATCGAGCTTGGTCTCCAGCCCCACCTGGCAAATGGTTTTTCTTCTCTTCTGAAGGAGTACCCTTTTGATTTCGTAATCGGTTCTTCTCATGTTTTACATGGTGAAGATCCTTATTATCCCAGGTTTTTTGCAGGCCGGGACGAAGCGGAATGCTACACAGAGTATTTTGAATCGATTCTGGAAAACCTGAACGCCTTCTCCGATTTTGATGTATATGGTCATATCGATTACATTGTCCGTTATGGTCCAAATAAGAATCAGAATTATTCCTACAGCAGATACCGTGAAATTCTGGATGCGATACTGAAGTCAATCATCGGTAAAAATGTCGGACTTGAAATTAACACCGGCGGTTTCCATTATGGTCTGGGGCAGCCGAATCCCTGCAGCGAAGTGATTCGCAGATATCGTGAGCTGGGGGGCGAGATCGTAACGATCGGCGCCGATGCCCACACACCTGATACAATTGCCCGAGATTTTCAGAAAGCAGCTGAAATTCTGCACACCTGCGGCTTTCGTTATTACACAGTATTTCGCAACCGAAAACCTGAATTCATTTCTCTGTAAAAGAATACATCCTCCGATTCCTGCAACAACGCAAAAAGGTGCGGCCACACAACCGGTATATCCGGAAGTGCATCGCACCTTTCTTCTTTTATCGTCTTAACAGTTCCACAAAACTGATAAACCTTCCTGGTTTCCCGGAATCCAGAGAATCCTGGTACATCCGTTTTATGCGTGCTGTAATTACTTCAATTAATAGCGGCGAAAATGTCATCAGTATAAACACCCAGATCAGCATCCCAAATTCCAGCGCACCCAGTGCCAGAATTCTCTGAAAGCAGACCGCCGCCAGGAAAAAACTCACCTGCATTCCGTAGATCACGATCTTGCGGAAACGGTTCAATGGATTGTATACCGTCTTTAACGCAGCCATATAGTTCCATCCGGTGACAAGAACGCAGGCAGTATTCAACATGTCCAGAGAATGGTATACATTGCTGCAGACGATCATAATGGTGAATACTGATCCGGTAATGGTAATCGCTGCCGGAAATGCATTCATAAACACATGCCGCAGAAATGTATTATCAATTCTACTGTAGTTGTTTTCCTGTGCGAGAATAAATGTTGGTATCCCCACCGCACAGGCACTGATCAAAGACATCTGTATCGGCTGAAACGGGTACGCATCCCCGAAGAAAATCGTCAGAACCGCAAGGAAAACAGAAAAAATCGTTTTGATCAGAAACATAGATGCCGCTGTCCGGATATTGTTTATAACGCGTCGTCCCTGGTTTACGATATCGGGCATAACGGAGAAATCCGATTCCAGAAGTACGATATTCGCGATGTTTTTCGCTGCATCACTTCCTTCCGCCATGGCGATACTGCAGTCAGCTTCTTTCAATGCCAGCACATCATTCACGCCGTCTCCAGTCATGGCCACGGTATGTCCACCTGCCTTTAAGATCTTCACCATTTCTTTTTTCTGGTTCGGTGTTACACGTCCAAACACATTGCATTCCCGTACTGCTTTTTCCATGTCTTCCCGGGTAAGCAGCGTCGTAGCATCAATACATTTATCCGGATCTCGCAGCCCCGCCTTCTGTGCAATACAGGAAACGGTAGTCGGATCATCTCCGGAGATAACCTTGATATCCACCCCCTGCTCATAGAAATAAGCCAATGTATCCGGTGCTTCCTTTCGAATCACATCGGAGAGAAGGATCAACCCGATCGGTGACAGATTTCCGGGAATCTGCTTATCCTGCATTTCCTCCTCGCTCCTGGCCAGAACCAATACACGGAATCCATCCTGCGCATACTCCTTGCATTTTCCAAACAATGCTTCATTCCCATCCGGAAAAAGAAATTGAGCCGCACCAATAAGGTATGTTCCGGTATTTTCAAATACTGCTCCACTGAATTTGCGGTCAGAGGAAAAAGGAATCACCTGTTTTAAAGAGAGATTCCTTCTTTTCTGAAACCTTCTGTGAAGAGCATCCGCCGTAGCATTGGAATCATTCAGCACAGACATCAGGTTTCCCATAATTTCTTCAATCCCATCTATGCTGTTCTCCCAAAACGGCTCTACACCTTCTACTTGCATCGTTCCGGATGTGATCGTTCCGGTTTTGTCCAGGCAGATCGTATCCACCCGAGCCAGAGTTTCGATACAATACAGCTCCTGCACCAGCGTTTTCTTTTGCGCAAGCCGGACTGCTCCCAGCGTCAACGCAATACTGGTCAGAAGTATCAAGCCTTCCGGAATCATACCGATCACTGCCGCAACGGTACTGATCACGGAATTCCGCAACGTATCTCCTATGATCACATACTGCTTATAAAACAGAATTGCTCCCAGCGGCACAATAATAATACTGATGATCTTCAGGATCGCATTCAAAGAATTACGAAGCTCTGAATTATGATTCTTAAACTCTTTTACCTCACTGGTGATTTTAGAAGCATAATTGTCTTTTCCGACATGTATGATTCGGCAGTAAGCTTCTCCAGCTGTCACAAAGCTTCCGGAATACAGCTCATCGTTCACATTCTTAACCAGATTATCGGCCTCTCCGGTCAGAAGCGATTCGTTCACTTCCAGACTTCCTTCAATCACCGTTGCGTCCGCCGGAACCTGGTCTCCTGTTTTCAGACAGACAATGTCATCCATTACGAGCTTTTCCGTTGCAAGCTTCCATTTCTTACCTTCCCGCAAGACAACCGTTCGCTTCTCCGTCAGAATCTCCAGGTTATCCAATGTCTGTTTGGCTCTTACCTCCTGAATAATACCAATTACAGTATTAAACAGAATCACCCCCATAAAAGTGGCATTCTTAATAGAACCAACAGCCAGAACCATGACACAAAGAACCAGGTTCAAAAAATTGAAAAAAGTAAGTATATTTTTTCGAAGGATCTGTTTGTATGATCTGGTTCCAACATCGTCTCTGGCGTTAACCTGGCCTAACGATATCCTCTCCTGAATCTGTCCATTTGTCAGTCCTGTCATTCTTTCAGTGCTCCTCTAATAATTCCGCCTCCGGCTACCATACCATCCCGGTAAAACACAACGGCCTGCCCCGGGGTGATTGCCCGCTGTGGCTCCTGAAAATCGACCCGCAATTCATCCTTGCCCATAACCTTCACTACCGCGGCCGCTCCTTTGTGGTTATATCGAATTTTCGCCATTACTTCCATTCCACTGCAGAATTCCGAAATCGCCATGGCATTGATCTGATCACATACCAGCGACCTCGCAAAAATATCCTCATTCTCTCCGATTACCACCTCATTGGTATCCGGTCGTATTTCCGACACAAATACAGGGTGCCCCATTGCAAGATTCAATCCTTTTCTTTGTCCGATGGTATAATGAATGATTCCCTGATGCTGTCCAAGAATCTTACCCGAAGCACTTATATAATTTCCTTTTTCCGGCACATACCCTGCATAATTCTCAATAAACTTTGCATAGTCCTTGTCCGGAACAAAACAGATCTCCATACTGTCCGGCTTCTCAGCAACCGGAATTCCCTCTTTTCCGGCTATAGCACGAATCTCCTCTTTTGTATACTCGCCCAAAGGCATTTTCGTTGCATTCAGCTGCTCCTGCGATAGCCCGTACAAAGCATATGTCTGATCCTTTGCTGCTGAAACGGAATTCTGAACCGCAAGCCGTCCATTCGCAAGTCGTATGATTCTTGCATAATGACCGGTGGCGATCAAAGAAGCTCCCAGTCTTGCTCCCGTTTCCATCAGGACTCGCCATTTCATTTTCCGGTTGCATACAACACAGGGATTCGGGGTTCTTCCACGAAGATATTCATCTACGAAATAATCCATGATCTCTGCTTTGAATTCTGTACAGCAGTCGACAATATAATGAGGAATTCCCAGATATTTTGCCACCCTTGCCGCATCCTCTGCTGCCTGCCTGGACGGTTCATCTCCCTCCTGAAAATGCACCATCGTCACACCTGCCACATCATATCCTTCTTTTTTCAAAAGATATGCTGCAACCGAGGAATCCACTCCTCCGGAAAGGCCGACAACGATCTTCCCATTATTCATCAGTATTCTTCCTCTTCCTCTTCTTCTCCTTCATGAATGTCAGACTTCGGTTTTTCCAGTCCTTCGATCTGAATGCCATGCTTCTGGGAGTAGTCCCAAAGCGCTGCATGAATCGCTTCTTCCGCAAGCAAAGAGCAGTGTACTTTTACAGGCGGAAGCCCATCAAGTGCTTCCATGACTGCCTTATTCGTCACCTGCATTGCCTCTTCGATCGTTTTACCGATTACCAGCTCTGTTGCCATACTGCTGGTTGCAACAGCAGCGCCGCAGCCAAAGGTTTTGAATTTGCAGTCTTTAATTACATGCGTCTCTTCATCAATATCCAGAAAAATCCTCATAATGTCACCGCATTTTGCGTTGCCCACAGTTCCAACCCCGCTGGCGTTCTCAATTTCTCCTACGTTACGTGGATTCTGAAAATGGTCCATCACTTTATCACTATACATATTATCTTCCTCCTTGTGTTTCTCTGAAACTTCTGTTTGTCAGATTGTCAATAACATAACTCCTGCTTTCAAACACATAAAGCTTTCTCATCTGTTTTGTTTCTTCATAAAGTCTTCGTACAACGGAGACATGTTCCTGAGATTCTGAACGATCTCTTTTAAGCGGTCAATTACAAAATCTGCATCCTCTTTGGTCGTCTCATCGCTTATGGTCATACGAAGAGAACCATGTGCAATTTCATGAGGCAGACCGATTGCCAGTAATACGTGTGACGGGTCCAGAGAACCGGATGTGCATGCAGATCCACTGGAAGCGCAGATTCCATAATTATCCAGCATCAGCAGAAGCGATTCTCCTTCCACAAACTGAAAGCTCACATTTATGTTGTTTGGCAGGCGCTTTACCGGATCCCCATTTAGTTTTACATAAGGGATTTCCGTTGTGATCCGGCCGATCATATAATCCCGGAGTGCGACTTCTTTGTCTGTACGTTCCTTCATGGTTGTATTTGCCATACTTGCAGCCACGCCATAGCCCACGATACCCGGAACATTCTGCGTTCCCGCACGACGTTTTCGCTCCTGTGCTCCGCCATGAACAAAGGAACGGATCTTAACACCCTTCCGGATATAAAGGAATCCAATTCCTTTTGGTCCGTTGATCTTATGAGCACTGGAGCTGAGCATATCAATATTATAGTCATCCACCTGGATCGGCACCTGCCCAAATGCCTGAACAGCATCTGTATGGAATAAAATGCCATACTCTTTTGCAATTGCACCGATCTCCTTGATGGGCTCGATGGTGCCAATCTCATTGTTGGCAAACATGACGGAAATCAAAATGGTATCCGGCGTGATTGCCCTTTTCAGATCTTCCAGTCGAACAAGACCATTCTCATCCACATCCAGATAAGTGATCCTTGCACCGCGTTTCTTTTCCAGGTACTCGCAGGTATGCAGTATTGCATGATGCTCGATCTTTGTGGTTATGATATGATTCCCCTTGCCTTCATATAATTCAAACGCAGCCTTCAAGGCCCAGTTATCCGCTTCAGAACCACCTGCCGTAAAGTAAATCTCCTCCGGCTTTGCCCCCAGGACCTCTGCTATCTGTTCTCTTCCCTTTGCGATTCCTTCTTTGCTTATCCCGGCAAAATCATAAATGCTGGATGGATTTCCATAATTTTCCGTAAAATAGGGAAGCATCGCATCCACGACCTGTGGAGCCGTTTTCGTTGTTGCCGCATTGTCTAAATATATCATTTTAGCCATTTTGTGTTCCTCCTGAAATGGTTTGTTTCTCCTGTAGTCTTCTTACCCTTTTGCTTTCTTCGATCAGTTCGCTTAATTTCATAGAGTCTGCCGCGTCATTGATACTATCGTTGATTCTTTTCCAGACATATCTGGCCACACACAGGTCAGCGCCTTCGCAGCCACCATCCTTATCCGTACCCGGGCATGCAGCCGCATCCAGTCCGCCCTCCAGAACGCGAAGAACATCTCCAACCGATATGTCCTGTGCATCTCTCCCCAGGCGATATCCACCGGAAGCTCCTCTGCTGCTGCTTACCAGATCGGCTTTCTTTAATAAAGCCATCAGCTGTTCCAAGTAGCTGACAGAAATATCCTGTCTGGCTGCGATACTCTGCAAAGAAACCGTCTCTGTTTCGCTGTTCATTCCCAAATCAATTAATGCTCTGAGACCATATCGTGCTCTTGTAGAAAGTTTCATAGAATCTCTCCTTTTTAATTCCTAGCGTTTTGCTCGGATTTCCACATTACTCTATCAAAAAACATGCGATCTGTCAAGGTCAAGATTCCCCTCCGACGCTCACTGTATCTTTGTATGTAATTCTGGACAATATACAAAACCGGACATAGCAGATCCCCCTTAGGCAGATTTGGTTATTACCCTTGTCTGCTTAAGGGGGATCTTATGCTTCCTAATACCTTGGATGTGCTTTTACGTACACATCCCGCATTTTACTCGTATTCATGCTCAGATAAACCTGTGTGGTTGAAATATCCGAATGTCCCAGCATTTCCTGAACACTTCTAACATCTGCCCCGTTCTGAAGCATGTGAACTGCAAAGGAATGACGAAGCGTATGCGGCGTAATATCTTTTTTTATTCCTGCCTCATCTGCATAACCCTTCAGGACCTTCCAGAATCCCTGACGGCTTATAGCCTTACCGGAACAATTTGTAAAAAGTGCCGTTTCATCGTTTCCTTTTGAAAAACAGCCTCTCGCTTCTTCCATATACTTCTTAAGTGCTTTCTGGCTCATTCTCCCAATGGGAATCACGCGTTCTTTACCGCCCTCATGGCATGTCACATAACCAACCCTGAGATTCACATCCTGTATTTCCAGATGGATCAGCTCGCTGACGCGCATCCCCGTTGCATATAACAATTCCAGCATCGCAATGTCGCGAATCCCTTTGGGGGTATTCTGATTGGGCAGCTTCAAAAGCCTGTCCACTTCCTCAACGGTTAGTATCTCCGGCACTTTCTTTTCGACTTTCGGTGGTCTTAATCTCTCTGTCGGGTCCTTTCGTATTTTCCCCTCCCTGAACAAATACTGAAAGAAAGCCCGCATCGAAGCTACGCTTCTGCTTATGCTGGATGATGCAAACTGTCCTTTCTCCATCTCCAGAACATATGCCTTTAAGTCGGATTCCTGTACTTCTTCTATATCATAAACATCCCGATCCTTCAAAAACGAAGCCATTTTCTTAAGGTCTCTCTGATATGACACCTCTGTGTTGATGGACGTTTGTTTCGTATAATGCAAATATGATATAAACTCTCTTATGTTTCTCTCCATTACTCTTACTTCCTGCTTTCGTAGATTGTAAAAGTAATTTATCCTTCAAAAATGTATCTGTATTATAGCGGTATTTTCCAATAAAAGCAAATGCCATTTTCATGAAAAACAAAGCCGGGAAGCTCTGATTGCCATGAAAAATACAATATGCGGTCAATACCCATTATCTTACCACTACATGTTGTCAATGTTACGATATTATTAAATTTTAACGTGCATTTGACACCCCAGCAATGATTTCATAACAAAAAATAAGCTGTATGGCATAAACCACACAGCTTAATTCTTTATACACCGTTTCGCAATGCTTATTTCGCGTAATCAACGGCTCTGCTTTCGCGAATCACATTAACTTTAATCTGTCCCGGATATTCCAGCTCGG
>JABUSW010000326.1 GCA_021443885.1 Blautia sp. | reverse complement strand
GGTATCGACGTAGGTGCAAAATATGAGATCTACTGCGCAATCAATGATCTTGCAAGATCCGGCAAAGCCGTAATTGTAATTTCTTCGGAAATGCAGGAGGTTATCGGTACCTGTGACCGTGCTTATGTCATCAATGAAGGAAAAATTGCAGGCGAACTGAGCAAAGAAGATATGAGTCAGGAAAGAATTATGAAGTGCATTATGGACAGTAATGCGAAAGGAGACGGTGAGTGATGGAAAACAATAAGAAAAAATATGTCAACCTCGACCTGAAATCTCTGGGTATGATCGTTGCATTGGTTATTATTTTCATTATTTTTTATGTATTAACAAAAGGAGCAAATGCGACTCCAACGAATATCAACAACCTGATCATGCAGAACGGATATATTATCATTCTTGCGACAGGTATGCTGCTTTGTGTATTGACCGGTTATATTGACCTGGGTGTAGGCTCTGTTATTGCTTTATCCGCAGCCTGCTCCGGTATGCTGGTAATGGATAAAGGAATGGCGGTTCCGCTGGCATGGCTGATCGCAATTCTGATCGGTCTTGCTGCCGGTCTGTTCGCAGGCGTGTTTATCGCTTACCTGGATATTCCTCCATTCGTAGTAACCCTTGCCACCATGCTCATGGGTCGTGGTCTTACCTATACTTTGCTTCAGGCAAGAACCGTTGGCCCTCTTCCGGCCTCTTTCACAGGCATCGGTACCGGATTTGTTCCGAACATTCGTATCGGTGTGGTAGAAGAGATCAAAGACGCAGAAGGCGTTGTGACACAGGCGGCCAGCAAAGGTCTGGATATGGTTTGTGTAGTCGTTGCCATCGTTGTTACGATTGGCCTGATCATTACAGAGCTAAATACCATCAAGACAAATAATAAATATGGCTTTGCAAATATCGTGCCGTGGCAGCAGATCGTAAGAGATGTTGTTATCCTTGCAATCGTATGGTTCTTCTTTATCAAGCTTGGTCAGTATAACGGTATTCCGGTACAGCTGATCGTTGTAGGTGTAATTGTCGGTATATATCATTTCGTTACCAGCAAGACCGTTGCAGGCCGTCAGATCTATGCAATGGGTGGTAATGCAAAGGCAGCAAGACTTTCCGGTATCAATACCAAGAAGGTATTTTTCTGGGTATACGTTAACATGGGCGTTCTTGCTTCTATCGCCGGTATCGTTCTTGCAGCCCGTCAGGGTGCTGCAAACCCGAAGATGGGTGACGGTATTGAAATGGATGCCATCGCTTCCTGCTACATCGGTGGTGCAGCTGCCTCCGGTGGTGTTGGTACCATTATCGGTGCCGTAGTTGGTGCACTGGTTATGGGTGTATTAAATAATGGTATGTCCATGTGCGGTATGTCCACAGACCTTCAGAAGGTAGTAAAAGGTGCCGTTCTTCTTGGGGCTGTAGTGCTTGATGTAACAACGAAAAAGAAAAAAGGATAATATAAGATGATTTCCAAATACCAGCAGATAACAGAATGGATATGGGATCGCTTAGCTTCAGGTGAGCTATCTGTGGGGGATAAGCTGGAATCGGAAAATCAAATCAGTACAAAATTCGGAATTAGCAGGCAGACGGTGCGTCGTGCACTGTCTGTGCTGATTCAGCAGGGAATACTGGAAAGTCGACAGGGAAGCGGAACGTTTGTCAGCGATCATCCGATCTTGCCGCGAAAACGGAAGACAGATCTGTCGAAGACCATTACGGTAATCAGCACCTACATTGACGGATACATATTTCTGAAGATTCTCCAGACCATGGCAGAAACTCTTGAGGAATATGGGTACAATGTGAAAATTGAATTTACGAACAATCGCAGAGAAGAGGAAAAAAGAATTCTGGAATCTCTGTTGAAAGAAGAGGAGCATGGCCCCCTTATCGTAGAACCGGTAATGAGCGGACTGCCGAATCTGAATCTTCGTTATTATCGTCAATTGCAGGCGGAAGGCGTTCCGATTCTCTTTTTTCATACCTATTATCCTGATGTAGATATTCCTCATGTAAGCATCAATGATGTGGAGGCTGGCAGAAAAGCCACGGAATATCTGATTTCCAAAGGCCACAGAAAGATTGGCGGAATCTTTAAACTGGATGATGGCCAGGGGATCCGAAGATACCAGGGGTATCTGGAGGCCATGGAGAATGCGATGCTCGAGGCAGATGAGCGTAAGGTTTGCTGGATCGATAGTACGGAAAGAGAAGAACTGCTGGAGGAGAATTCCAGAATCTGGAAACGACTGAAAGACTGCACAGCCTGTGTGTGTTATAATGACCAGGTTGCCTCTTCTATCACAGAGAGTGCAGGTGCATTGGGAATACATATTCCGGAGGAATTATCGATCGTCAGTATCGATAATTCAGAGATTGCCAGATTGAATTCTGTTCCGTTGACATCTGTGGAACACCCAAAGGGCGCACTTGGAAAAAAAGTGGCGGAGCATATGCTGAAAATGATAGAGGATCCGGAGTTTGGAGCAACTTATGAGTATCCTGTATTTGTAGAAGAAAGAGATTCCGTCATAGGTATTAAATAAGAACGAGGGATATCCGTTTTGGATATCCCTTTTTTACTTGAAGGAGATTATGGAAGCTGCACGGCAGCGAAACAATCTGCAGGCACTTCCGAAACGGAATCCAATATTAATAATTGAGCGAAATTATTAATATGAAAACCCAAAACAGGAATGGTTTTGTGAAAATGCAAGAAATGTGAAAGGTAAAATGATGAAAATGTGAGGATAAAGAAAAGAAAAATCATATATTCTATGCTACAATGAATTTCGAAAAGGAGCAGAACATACAGGAGGAAGGAACAATTAAACGGGTAAGGCTGCTGATCGCCAGAGTCACGGACTTTGTCGGTCATGAGGATGATATTTTGAAACAGATTGCACCTTCCTATGCAAGAAAGTACCATGAACACAAGGTTAAGGAAGAAGCCTGTCAGGAATTGGTTTCCGGGTATTTGCTGAAAAGATTTTTGAATGTGGCTGTGGATGACCAGATCAGAATCGATGAGTTTGGAAAACCGGGTTTAACAGACATGACAAGTTACTTTAATCTTACGCATAGTGGAGAGTATGCTGCCCTTGCAATATCCGATTGCACAGTAGGAATAGATCTGGAGAAAACGCTGGATTACCACGAGGTGACAGCTGCAAAGGTTTTTACAAAGGAACAGCAGGCAGTTCTGAAACGGCTTGGTGATCACTGTGATGGGGCAGCGGAACAAAACCGTACTTATACCAGATTCTGGACACAGCTGGAGGCGAAGCTGAAGCTGTACGGTGTGGGGTTTTCCGGGGGTTGGGAAAGCATTCGGGATGCAGACCCCTGTGAGACGGTGATACAGCAGATTTTCTGGAAGGAATATATTCTATCCTGTGCAACGAAAGAAAAAGTGGAGCTATGCACAGAGCGTGTTTTCTATGTATAGAACCCCACGATACAGCTTGTATTCAATAATATAAAACATAATAAAATCTAGGAGGATTCGTCATGACAAGAGAAGAAATCATTGAACAGTTAATTGGATTTGCAGCACTGGCATTCAAAGCAGATGCAGCAGGAATCAGCGAAGGGACAAATCTGGCAGAAGAATTGGGTGTATCTTCCAATCAGAGAATCACCATGATCGCTTCCATCGAAAACGAATTTGATGTTATGATCCCAATGGCAAAATTCGGCAATTACAAAACGATTGGCGATCTTGCGGACTACATCATGGATGAAATGTAATAAAGGAAGAATAGAACGAAGAGGGAATCGATATGCTGACAAATGTTAAATTAGGAAAAAATATGCGTTCCGTATCTATCGTAGGTATCGGAGCAACTCCGTTTTTCAATTCGCTTGAGAATCCGAAATACAAAGGATATACCCACGGAGAATTATTCGGATATGCAGCTCTGGATGCGATGAAGGACGCAGGTGTAGAACCGAGGGATGTGCAGTTCTATTTCCATGGTTCTGCCAACCCATATATTCTTGACAAATGTATTACACCAAACGTACAGGTTGCAGACTGGTTTGGTATGAGAGGAAAAGGATCTGTTTCTCATTCTGAAGGGTGCTGTACAGGATATATTGCACTGGAAGAAGCGGTTATGGCGGTTGCCAGCGGTATGTATGACTGCGTTTTGACAGGCGGATGCGATATGGGTACCGGTATGCCGGATAAGAATAATCCGGAACATTTCCGCGTACCGTTGATCGCAGAGGTTTTATTCCCGGATCTGGATTCCATTTTTGACCGTGCTTACGGAAGATACCTTTGCGGCGGCGGCGGAATGAACCATGATGACTGGATCAACCTTTACAGACGTGAGAATAACCTGACATTGGAACAGATCGATGACGTTCTGGCTCATCAGGCTTACCATTTCCGTCGTGCCGCAACACTCTGCCCGCGTGCGATTAAGAGAACGCCTTATGAGGAACTGGCAAAGGAAGCAGGATACGATGATGTTTGGGAATACTTCAAATCTCCATACAACCCGAAGATGACACAGTATCTGAGAACAGCAAGTGATTCCTGTGTAGCAGATGGTGCTGCGTGCTGTCTGGTTGTTCCTACAGAAGAAGCTTATAAATATACTGACAAACCAATTGAAGTGCTTGGTATCGGTGCTTCCGTACTGGACGCTATTGTTCCGCATCTTGAGAAGAAGGCAACCGCTGAAGCTGCACGTCAGGTATTTGAAATGACCGGTCTTACTGCAGATGATATGGATCTTGTGCTGGTTAACGACTTTATCGGATCTTCTGCATTCCTTGCAGCAGAAGAGATCGGCTACCTTCCGAAAGGGGAGGGCTGGAAATATGTTCTGGATGGACGTATCGCTTACGATGGAGACAAACCGCTGAACACAAATGGCGGACGTACTTCTTATGGTCATGCCTTTGGCGCATCCGGTATGGCAGATGTTTTTGAAGCCGTGACACAGATGCGTGGAGAAGCCGGCGAACGTCAGGTTAAGAAAATGCCGAAATATACATTCTTAAGAGGATTCGGCGGATCGCAGAATGTTCGCTGCATCATTTTGAAAGCGAATTTCTAGGAAGCATATTTCCGGGAAGAGAATTAACAGGAAACGAGAGGAGATAGGAATGGATCCAAATAGAATCAGTACAGAAGAGTTTTGGAATCCGGAACATGTCGTGGCAAAGTTCTGGAATGGTTTAAGAGAAGGCGTAATCTATGCAAAGAAATGCAATGAATGCGGTGCCATTGAATTCCCACCGCATCTGGCCTGCAATAGCTGCGGCTATCATGAGACAGACTGGACAACGGTAAGCGGAAAAGGCGAACTGGTGACATTCGTGTTTACCGGAGCATTGAATGCCAGACTTGAGCTGGAAGAGAGAAATCTGAAATATGTATGTGGTGAAGTGAAGATGGATGATGGTCCGGAAATCAATGCCGTTGTTCTTGGGGTCAACAAGAGGAAGGCCAGAGAGATCCAGGATAAGCTTCCGGTACGGGTAAAGCCGGTATTCTATGATATGGGTGACTACACCACGTTGTTTTTTGAACTTGATGAAGACTGAGTGAAGAAGGGGGATGCACAGGCATCCCTCTTTTGCTGCAGGAATTCTTAATATCCGACATCATCAGTTTCGATCAGATTAAACGATCTTTGGGGAATGTATTTGTTGCGTATCTCACACAGGGTTTGTATAATTAAAGCAAAGAAGTTAGCAGAAACTTAAGGATGTGATGTTATGAAAAGTGCATCGTTTGCGATATATCTGGGTGTGATCGTTCTGGTGGTGATCGCAAGTGTTTACCTGGCAGTGAAACTGGTCAGAAAGAAGAAAAGGGGAAGCTCTTTGCTTGGTGCCAGTTCATTTATGGTTGGAATGGTAAATCTGTTTTATTTTTTCAGTGCTTTTACAAAAGACTATTTTTTGTATTCGGTTTTATCCAGTGCCTTTTTTATCTGCACCGACGTCATGATACTGGTATTTCTGGGGTTTTCGATTACCATCAATCGAAAAGTTTACACCAGGTCGGAGGAAATCGTCACCTACGCTGCAACGATACTGGTTGTGCTGGATTCCATTCAGTTTATCCTGAATATTTTTAAAGAATATTGCCTGAGCTATGTGCCGAATGGATATCTTTGGCCGCATTATTCCTATCATATGCATGCTCCTTATTATCTGCATATGGTTCTGGACTATTTAATGGCTGTTCTGGCCTTGTCATTTCTGCGAAAAAGGCAGCTTTCTGTTCCAAAGGCGTATCGGAAACCTTATTATTATTCGGAGGCTGCCATCATCATGGCTGTTGTGATCAATGCCGCCTTTCTTTTTTTGCCGGGAAACACCTGGTTCAGCAGGATCGACAGTTCCACTCTGAGCTATGCCATGGCAGTTTTTCTGGTGTATTGGAGTTTTTACGAATACTCTGTTAGCGGAATGATAGACAGTTTCAAGCTGTCCGTGGTGGATTATTCGGACCGTGCAGTCGTGTTCTTCAGTTATGACAATGAGCTGCTCCTTGCAAATAAAGCTGCAAAATTGCTTTTTAAGAGCGAAAGTCTGCAGGAAGGAACTTCCATTTCCCGCTTCGCAAGAAAGAATAATATCAATATTGACATGGGATTGGGGATTAATTATTCCAAACAGTATTATGTTGAAAAAGAGAACAATATCATACCGATCCGCTGTGACTATCAGGTCATTCGTGATGAGACCCAGGAGATGGTGGGACAGATGTTTTTCTTTACAGACGTGGCAGATGAAACGGACCTTCTGACAGGTTTTCATAATTGGGATAATTTTGTGCAGTTTGCGAAAAAGAATCCGAAGCAGTTTGATGAACGTATGGATGTTGCGGTTCTGGATATCAACGCCTTGTCTGTGATCAATCATACATTTGGAAGAGACGAAGGGGATCGCAAGATTCGTGAGCTGGCAGAGCTAATGCGAAAATACCTTCCGAAAGATACTTATTTTGTAAGAGGCGCAGATGCCCGTCTGATCTCTATTACACCTTCTATCGGGGAAAACCGTATACGGAGAGCAATCCACAATATTCAGACGAAATTCCAGGGGAGTATTCAGTATGCCCTGAATACATATTCCGGAAACCAGGCGGATATCATTCGTGTCATTGAAGAGGCAAACATAGCGGTAAACACAAAGAAAATTCAAGATAGTAATTCGGCCAGGTCGGAAGTGCTGGCAACTTTGGTAAAAGCGCTGGAAGAAGTGGACAAAGATACGAAGAATCATGTGCAGAGGACCAGCCTCATCGGCGATAAACTGGGGAAAAGAATCGGGCTTTCGGACATTCAGCATAGTCAGCTGTCCCTTCTGTGTCTGCTGCATGATATCGGGAAGATCGGGATCCCCCTTGAGATCCTGAACAAGCCGGGGAAGCTTACCGACGAAGAGTGGGAAATCATGCGGAGACATTCCGAAAAAGGTTTTCAGATCGCAAATAGTTCCAAGGAACTCAGCATGATCGCGGAAATGATTCTTTATCATCACGAACGATGGGACGGTGGAGGGTACCCCACCGGTCTGTCGAAGGAAAGTATCCCGCTGCTGTCCAGAATGATCTCTGTGATCGATGCCTACGACGCCATGGTGCAGGATAGAGTTTACCGCAAGGCAATGTCCGGAGATGCCGCAATTGCAGAACTGGAACGCTGTGCCGGAAGTCAGTTCGATCCGCATATCGTTGCGGAATTTGTGTCCATGCTCCGGGAGGAGGGCAAGTCCAAGAGTATATATAAAACGGTGGAAAATTCATATTATGCATCCGGATCCAATAACGAATCAAAGCGAAGCAAAGAAGACATTGAGAATATTAAGGTACTGGGATATACCAGGTATTATCTGAACGAGAAATACAGAATCTTTCAGACGGATGATGAGTTTGAACTGCTGACCGGCTATACGAAGGAAGAAGTGCAGGCGGAGAGTTTCACCCAGATGGATCTTATCCCGGAAGCTGACCGGGTGAAATACCTGACTGTGCTGAATGAACAGACCGCCGCGAATACAATTCTTTATATGGAACATCGTCTGAAAAAGAAAAACGGTGATTGTATACAGGTTCTGTGTATGGGGCAGGTGCTTCGGAATGAAGAAACAGGGGAGCGGCGGCTGCTGGTGATCGTATCGAATATTATGAGAACCCTGGCGGTGCAGAACATGATCGCAGCAGAACAGAAGAAATCCCAGGTTCGTTTAAGACAGTGGGAGAGCCAGTACCGGATGGATCCTCTCACGGGGCTTATGAATCGCGTGGCATTTAAGAATGATGTTGATGCAAGGCTGATCGCAAAACAGAACAGAGTACTGCTGCTGATGTTTGATATTGACAAATTCAAAGATTACAATGATTCCAACGGACATCAGAAGGGAGATGAGCTGTTGGTTCTTTTGGGACAGACTCTGATCGGATTGCTGGGAGAATCGGATTACGCATGCCGCCTTGGAGGAGATGAATTCTCTGCGGCAATCATCTTTGAGGTCAGCGAAAAGGACGATGTGCTATACAACCGGGCAAAGCAGATCTATGAGAGATTATCAGCGATTCTGCACTCATCAATGGAGTTTATGGGGGTCTCTATGGGCGCTGCGGTATCGTCGGAGAAGACCGCAACATTTGAAGGCCTCTATGTCAAAGCGGACCGGATGCTTTATAAAGCAAAGGAAAAAGGGCGGAATCAGATGGCCTATGAAAATGAGTAGTCAAGAAATAAATGTGAATTTTTGTCTTGATTTGTTATGGGGGAAACAGGACGGTTAATTATAATAAAAAGATAGCGGAAAAGAGCAAAAATCATAATGTTCTTTTGTGTTGAAAAAAGTATACTAAGATTATCAGAAAGAGCTCTGCAGGTCCTGTTGAGAGAGCAGGATAAAGCTTATTACTCAAAAACAAGAAGGAGGATTATTCAAAATGGCTGGCAGACAGATTTACAATCCGGAAGGATTCAAAAATGTTGTAGAAGACGGAAAGACAGTAGGCTTTGAATTCCAGTTTAAGGCGCAGTACTATCGTGGTTTTTGTCTCTCAATCATCCGCGACATCAAGGTTAACGTAGATGGAGAAGATTTTGCAAGAGAAGATATCCGTTTTACTGTGAACGATCATGCGTTCACACTGGAGGAGATCCGTACCGTGATCGATCCCGATTATCGTTGGGAGTTTGGTGAGTATGCAACTGTGACTGTATTAAAAGAGGGTGGTCTGGCAGCAGGTGAGCATCACATTGAAGCTGTTCAGCTGATTGCACCGTCCTACATGCCATTTATGACAGAAGCACACTGTGTTACAGATTTCGTGATTGAATAAGGAGGAGCACAAAGATGAGCGAGATTAAGAGAAGCGTTTCCCTGTACAGTTATCAGGATGAATACTATGATGGAAAATTGGATCTGGAAGGCTGCCTTCGCGAAACCGCCAAGACAGGTGCTACCGGTGTGGAACTTCTTGCAGAACAGATGATTAAGAGATTCCCGTTGCCTATTGAGACACAGGAATTCCGGGATCAGTGGTTTGGATGGATGAAACAGTATGGCCTGACACCTTCCTGCTATGATGCATTCCTTGAGAATAAGCTTTATGACAACCGTATGCTGACATTGTCCGAGCAGATCAACCAGATGAAGAGAGATCTCCGTCTTGCGTCCATGCTGGGATTCAAAAACCTTCGTACACTGGTTTCCACACCTATGGACGTTATCGAAGGAAGTCTGGATTACGCAGCAGAGGTGGACGTTAAGATCGGTATCGAAGTACATGCTCCGTTCTCTCTGAATTCCGGATGGGCTGATGGATATATGGAAATGATCCTTCGCACAGGCACAAAGCATTTTGGATTCATCCCGGATATGGGCATCTTCTGCAAAAACCTTCCGGACGTTGTGCGCGATAAGGCCAGAAGAATGGGCGCTACCGAAGAATGCATCAAGATCGTAGACGATGCTTATGCACAGAGACTGGCAAAGGGATTCACCAAGATCAAATATGATCTGAATCTTGGCAAAGCAAACATGGAATACCGTATGGCAAATGGCATGGGTGAGATGATGGAAGCATTGAAGGCTGCAAATGCAACGCCTGGTGATATGTGGTATGGAAATACATCCTTCACATATTCCTGGTCGGAACCACAGGATCTGATCGACAACATCAAGTATATCTACCATACACATGCAAAATTCTACAATGTATCTGAAGATTATGTAGAAACGGCTGTTGCAGTTCCGGAAGTAGTAGAAGCTTATAAGAAAGCAGGATACGATGGATTCTTAAGCTCTGAATACGAGGGCGGAGAGCACAACAGAGATATCGGTGTTGATTCCATTGAACAGGTTCGCCGTCATCAGGAATGCATGAGAAGAGCCATTGAAGGTTGATTCGGCATGTGTCTGATGAAAAAATCTGATTGTTATTTTTAAATATTCAGGAATTTACCTGCGGCTGTCGCATTGGCGGCAGCCGCTTTTATAATACAGGGAAGTATGGATTAATTGACTGAAAGGAGAATAAATGATGAATACGATTAAAAATCCGATTATTCCGGGGTTTTATCCGGATCCGACTATCATTCGTGTA
>JABUSW010000222.1 GCA_021443885.1 Blautia sp. | reverse complement strand
TCCCCACAGCCCGCTGCGTCTACGTTTTTTGAGCGACACTCTTGAAAAAAGAACCGGCACATACGCACGTTAACACTGTAAAGCGTTGCTTTTTCAATCATAGTGCAAACGGGGATGGTTGTCAATTCTAAATAATATCGACAAACGTACCATGATGCGTTATATTATTAACAGAACTGATACGGCCTGCAAGCAGTATGTCGTATTCTGTTCTGCTGTAATTTAAGCGCAAACGCCATAGAGGATTCGCGGGAGAGGGAGCGGCTGTAGATGCCGGATAGCGGCAGAATCATCTGTGCCGCGTTACAGCGGATGGCCTTGCCGGAATGTTTGCGGACGAAATGAAAATGTGTTTAAGGAATGGTTAATTGGAGGATACGATGAAACTGGAAGTAAAAAATATCCATAAAAGCTTTGGAGATAAAGAGGTGCTCCATGGCATCAGCTTTGAAGTGGAAAGCGGTAAGGCACTGGGACTTCTGGGAAGAAATGGTGCAGGTAAGACAACAACGATCCGTATTTTGATGGACGTGTTCCATGCAAACAGCGGTGAGATCTCAGTAGACGGGAAGAAATTTGTGCCTGGGCAGCATCAGATCGGTTATCTCCCGGAGGAGAGAGGACTTTACCCGAAGCGAACGGTTATAGATCAGATGGTATTTCTGGGCTGTCTGAGAGGGCTTAGTGCGAAGCAGGCAAAGGATAATGCCAGGAGATGGCTGACCCGCCTGGAGGTGGCAGAATATGAGACGAGAAAGCTGGAGACGCTTTCCAAAGGAAATCAGCAGAAGGTTCAGCTGGCGTCGACTTTGGTAGCAGATCCGGAGATCATCATTCTGGATGAGCCTTTCAGCGGTCTGGATCCTGTGAATTCTCAGATTCTGAAGGATGTGGTAAGTGAGCTGATCGCAGATGGCAAGCTGGTTATTTTCTCCAGCCATCAGATGAGTTACGTAGAAGAATTCTGCGAGGATATCGCCATTATCAATAAGGGAGAAGTGGTGCTGCAGGGCAATCTCCACGAGATCAAAAAGGACTACGGTATGGATCGCCTGATGCTGATACTGGAAGGCAGTACCGGTAAGGAAGCGGCGAAACAGGCAGAGGAGCAGCTGGGAGATCTCGTCACCGTGGAGACGATCCGCAAGAATATGCTGGTGCTGGCGCTGAAGGGTGACTTTAGCCGGAAGGATGTGATGGAGCGTCTGGCAAAAAGCAGTCTTTGTGTAGAGCAGTTCGGAAGCTATGAGCCATCCCTGAATGATATTTTCGTGATTAAGGTTGGCGAGGAGGATGAAAAACATGAATAAGTTTCAGACAGTTGTGCAATATGAGTTGAAAGATTATTTATGCAATAAGGCTTTTATCATTATTACGGTTTTACTGGCGCTGGCAGGATGCCTTGGTACTTTTGCCCCCAGGGTGTTTGATCTGAGCAAATTCACCGGCGTGGAAGTGGTAGGTCATGCAGATGATGAAGGCAAAGAGAAAAGTGAGGACGAGATCAAGAAGAATACCTTCCTGTACGTCGATGAGACAGGGCTTCTGGAGGAGGAGATCCTGACGGCTGCTTTTCCTGGAAAAACCTGGCAGAAGGCGGAGAACGCAGAAGTGGTCCGTACTGCGATTCAGGAGAAGGAAGCTGGAGCAGGATTTGTGGTATCCTCTCTGGAGGAATTTGATTACTATGTGTACAACAAAGGCCTGACAGATAGGAATCAGGAGATCCTCACGGAGGTACTCAAGCAGATCTATCGTACGAAATACTGCGTCGAAAACGGTCTTGATCCGGAGGAAATCCTGGGAATGCTGGAGACTCCCGTGAAAGCCAATGAAAACCTTCTGGGCAAGGATGCCGAAAACGGCTACATGTACTGTTATATTCTGGTGTTTGTCGTATTTTTCCTGGTTGTATATTATGGACAGATGATCGCTACTTCTGTAACCAGCGAAAAGAGCAACCGTGCCATTGAAGTTCTGGTTACCAGCACGACGCCCAACAGCCTGCTGTTCGGGAA
The DNA here is from genome assembly GCA_021443885.1 of Blautia sp. GTDB lineage: Bacteria > Bacillota > Clostridia > Lachnospirales > Lachnospiraceae > Blautia_A. The sequence continues at coordinate 8,632 of JABUSW010000222.1, read as the reverse complement.
GGTCATTGCAGGCGCAGTGGCAGGACTTCTGCAGGTGGGGGTCATCATGGGAGCCATTATAGCCGCGTATAAATTCAATCATGATGTCTGGGGCGGCACTCTGGATATGTTCCTGAATATTCCGGGCAAGATCCTTCTTGCATTTGCAGCCTTTGGCCTGGGCGGCTTTTTATTCTTTATGTTTCTGTTCGGTGCAATGGGCGCAATGGTCAGCAAGACAGAGGACGTCAGCAAAAGTACCGGTGGGCTGATGTTCCTTACGGTGATAGTGTATTACGTCGTAAATGCACAGTTGGGGAATGTAGACGGCCCGGTGATGAAGGTGCTTTCCTTCCTGCCGTTTAGTTCCTATAGTTCCATGTTCGCAAGAATTGCCATGGGCACCGTATCTACCGGAGAGATCATCCTTTCCTTTGCAATTTTGGTTGTATCTATCATCGGGGTAGGTATTCTGGGAGCGAAGCTGTACCGCATGGGAACCCTGCGCTACGGCAACCCCATTAAGCTGAGTACCGCTTTGAAGGACCTGGGAAAAAGTGAATAAAGAAGAAGGATGTTAATAAAGCCCTTCCTGCGTAATTGCAGGGAGGGCTTTTGTAAGATTAGACATCCATGCGGCTGCAAAGCTTGCTCGAGCAGACATGGATTGCCATACGCCAGGTTCCATACCTGCTAATCTCTGATAAAGTATTGACAAGGTGTGGATAGTATGCTAATATGAACTGGCTTTAGAGATTTAAAGTATTAAATATCAAAAGTTTAATGCTTTAAAAACAGAAAAGGAAAGGGTTCTTGATTATGAAGGTTGTAATTCTTGTTTTGTATTTTGCAGTTTTGATCGGTATCGGATTGTACTGCAGGAAAAATGCTACCGATGTAAATGGTTTTGTGCTGGGGGGACGATCTGTCGGACCGTGGCTCACGGCTTTTGCATATGGAACTTCTTACTTCTCAGCGGTTGTATTCGTCGGTTACGCAGGGCAGTTCGGCTGGAAATACGGTATCGCGGCTACCTGGGCGGGGATCGGGAATGCACTGATCGGCTCTTTGCTTGCCTGGGCGGTTCTGGGAAGGCGTACCCGCATCATGACACAGCACCTGAATTCTGCAACGATGCCGCAGTTTTTCGGACAGCGCTTTAACAGTCCGGCCTTGAAGGTGGCTGCCTCTGTGATCATTTTCATCTTTCTGATTCCCTATACAGCTTCTCTGTACAACGGACTTTCCCGTCTGTTTGGGATGGCGTTTGATATTGATTATTCCGTATGTATTCTGCTGATGGCAGTCCTCACAGCCATCTATGTAATCGCAGGGGGCTATATGGCTACGGCCATCAATGACTTTATTCAGGGTATTATCATGCTGGTGGGTCTTGTGATCATTGTGGCAGCAGTTTTGAAGACAAAAGGCGGCTTCATGGCGGCTTTAGACGGCTTGGGCCGGGTGATGGATGAATCTGTATCTACAACCCCGGGTGTCTTTGCATCCTTCTTCGGGCCGGATCCATTGAATCTTTTTTTCGTGGTGCTGCTTACCTCTCTTGGTACCTGGGGGCTTCCCCAGATGGTACAGAAATTTTATGCCATCAAGGACGAGGAGGCTGTTAAGACCGGAACGATTATTTCCACTGTTTTTGCAATGGTGGTTGCCGGAGGCTGTTACTTCCTGGGTGGCTTTGGAAGACTGTTCTCAGACCAGATCGATGTGGCGGCGAATGGCTTTGACTCCATTATCCCTACCATGCTCTCCGGACTGAGCCCGGCGCTGATCTCACTGGTTGTGATCCTGGTTCTCTCTGCATCCATGTCCACGTTGTCTTCCCTGGTAATCGCGTCCAGTTCTACGCTGACCATTGATTTTCTGAAAGACACTTTCGTAAAGGATATGAAGGAAAAAACACAGCTCCTTCTGATTCGCATTCTGATCGTTGTATTTATCGCAATTTCTGCGGTTCTGGCACTGATTCAGTATAAGAGCTCCGTGACCTTTATCGCACAGCTGATGGGGATCTCCTGGGGCGCTTTGGCAGGTGCATTCCTGGCACCGTTTCTGTTCTCCCTGTACTGGAAGAAAACTACAGTGGCAGCCTGCTGGGCATCCTTTATCTTCGGCTCCGGTTTAATGCTGTTCAACATGTTCGCCAGATCTGCAATGCCTGCAATTATGCAGTCTCCTATCAACTGTGGATCCATCGCAATGCTGGCAGGCCTGGTCATCGTACCGGTGGTGTCTTTGTTCACGCCAAAACCCGACGCGAAACGTGTCGAAGATGCCTTCGCATGCTACGACAAGAGTACTGTGGTATCCCAGAAAACCGCGCTGGGGAAATAAATGTCAGATACGGAAACCCCAACATATATCTATTGGTGAGATGTTGGGGTTTTTCGCAACGAACAACGCAAGAAGCCGGGGTATATGTGTCGCTAACACGCTTTCGCTCCCTTTGTCTCGCAGCGGACGCTAAGCTCATTCATCGTTTGCACTCGAATTCGCTAAGCGCCGGCGGCCGCAGAGGGTTCGCTTACACATATATCCTGGCTTCTCTTGCGCCGCAAAGGCAAAATCAGCCATAAAAAAGAACAGAATCGCAGTGGCTTTTTCAAAGAAATATGCGCTATAATCGATACAGAAACGAATCGTGAGAGCGGCACCGCAGAGCACCAATTTGTAAGCGCTATTAGGGCCTCTTAACCGTGGTTGGGGTGTCGAAGTGCTTAAAGATTGTTACGCTGCTATGCGAATATCAGAAAGGAGAAGAAACAATGTACAAGTATGATCAGGAATGGTATGTAAATGACGATGGAGCCCAGGTGAGGAGACTGATCCTCCATATGCCGGAGAAGGTGAAAATGGCGGATGTCTCCGGAAAACGTTTCAGTGTATATGTAGAGCGCAAGAATTCCGAAGGAAAAATCATGTATGTAAAGCATACCTGGGATGCGCCAAAAGAAGAATGGACCAGAGGATACCGTACCATTCTGGCATCTTACACCTCTGATGCCAAAGGAAATCCGGTGCTGGAAGGAGATTACGTCACTTTGGAGCTGGATATGGATGACGCAGAATCCAGAGCCATCGTGGGAACCCTTGCCGGAAACAAATTCGTAGATTGCCAGTACCGCATCACACAGATCGAATCCATCGGGGAACTGGACGGTCTGGTATTTGATGAGCTGGGAGAAATATATGTACCCCAGGAAAAAGGATACACCTCTGCAGTGTCCTCATACGAGGCATTGCCGCTTAAGTACAGCTGGTATGATCCTGGAAAAGAAGGCGACCTGCCCCTCATCATCTGGCTGCATGGCGCCGGTGAAGGCGGTGAAGACCCCAGAATGAGTTATCTGGGAAATAATGTGGTTGCGCTTTCTTCCGATCCCATCCAGTCCCTCATGGGCGGAGCCGCATGGGTACTGGTTCCTACGAGCCCCACTATGTGGATGGATGACGGCTCACATGAATACGGCGACTCCGGCAAAAGCATGTATGCAGATGCACTTTTCGCCCTGATCGAAGAATTTGTGGAAAAACACGCTGTCGACAAGAAGCGCATCTATATTGGTGGTTGTTCCAATGGAGGGTTTATGACCATGCGGCAGATCATCGATCATCCGGATTACTTTGCAGCAGGCTATCCGATGTGCGAAGCACTCTATGACAAAACGATTTCCGATGAAGACATTGAACGCATCAAGGATGTGCCCATCTGGTTCCTCCATGCCATGACCGACGGTATCGTGAATCCGGAAGAAACCTCCGTTCCAACATACAAACGCCTTATGGCAGCAGGAGCAAAGAACACCCATATGACCTACATCGATGACAGACCCCCGCTGAACCAGATGGTAAACCATGGTGTATGGCCCATCGGCCTTCGCAATGAAGCCAATTATGATTTTAATTGCCAGCCGGTATTGCTGGACGGAAAACCCGTCACCCGGTTTGAATGGCTGGCGGCGATGAAAAAACACTATTGATTACAGTGTCAAAACACTTTTCCCACGATGTGCTTGCTCATGAGTGGGAGAACGTGTTGTTGACCGTAAGCATTTGGTCCAGCTATTTAAGAAACGATGTACTAGCCAACAACGTAGAATGCATTGTTGCGTGTTGGATGACTGCGATTGGACCATGTGTCCGGCCGCAGTATTCTGTAGTAACCGGCATCGTGAATCGCATGCAATTTGGTTGACTTTTTATTCATAATATGTTAATCTGTATTTTAGCGCTGTAAAGCACAAAACATTAAAGCGTAACGAGTCGAAGTGTTAAACATGATTGTGAGAGCTGCTTCGCAGCGAAACGATCCGTAAGCACTTTTGACACCCTGGCAAATATGGTAATAACAAACAAGAGCAAATGCGAGAGAGAGGATAGCAGACATGCCGGTTACAGACCTGTTAGAGAGAAACCGAAAACTGTACGCCAATGAGGTGGCGTTGATCGAATTGAATCCAACCATGGAGGATCCGAAGAATCCGGACTGGAAGGAATACAATCTGGTGCAGCAGACCATTGCAAGACCTTATAGAAGGCAGATGACATGGAGCGTATTTGATGAGAAAGCAAACCGCGTAGCCAATATGCTTCTGGAGCGTGGAATCAAAAAAGGAGACCGCGTAGCGATCCTGATGTTCAACTGTCTGGAATGGCTGCCCATCTATTTCGGCATTTTGAAAACCGGAGCAATTGCCGTTCCCTTCAACTTCCGTTTTGACGCAAAAGAAATCCTGTACTGCGCAAATCTTGCGGAGGTGGATATTCTCTTCTTTGGCCCGGAATTTATCGACCGTATCGAAAGCATTCAGGAAGACCTGACCAAGGGACGCCTCCTTTATTTCGTAGGGGACAATTGCCCGGATTTTGCAGACAGCTATCGTGAGCATGTATCCGACAGCTCCAGCCAGGCACCGCTGATTCGAATCGAAGACGAAGACGATGCAGCCATTTATTTTTCCTCCGGAACCACCGGATTCCCGAAAGCCATTCTGCATAATCACGAAAGCCTTCTGCAGGCGGCACAGATGGAGCAAAAGCATCATGAAACCAGTCGCGAGGACGTATTCCTCTGCATCCCGCCCCTTTACCATACCGGTGCGAAATTCCACTGGATGGGAAGTCTTTGTGCCGGAAGCAAGGCAGTCCTGCTGAAAGGAACCACGCCGGAGATCATTCTGGATGCCATTTCCAAGGAACATTGTACCATCGTGTGGCTGCTGGTACCATGGGCGCAGGATATTCTGAACAGCCTTGACAGCGGCGATCTGAAATTAGAGGATTATGAGCTGGATCAGTGGAGACTGATGCATATTGGCGCACAGCCGGTGCCGCCATCTCTGATCAAGCACTGGAAAGAATATTTCCCGCATCATAAATATGACACCAACTACGGTCTGTCCGAGTCAACCGGTCCTGGATGTGTACACCTCGGTATGGAGAACATTCATAAGGTTGGCGCCATCGGGGTTCCCGGATATCGCTGGGAATGCAAGATCGTGGACGAAAACGGAGAAGTGGTTCCGTATGGAGAAGTCGGCGAGCTTTGCGTAAAAGGCCCCGGACTCATGACCTGCTACTACAATGACCAGGAAGCAACCGATGCAACCCTGCGGGATGGATGGCTTTTCACGGGAGATATGGCGATGCAGGATGAAGACGGATTCTATTTCCTGGTTGACCGTAAGAAAGACGTCATTGTCAGCGGTGGAGAAAACATTTATCCGGTACAGATCGAAAACTTCCTGAATGGCTATGAAAAGGTCAGCGATGTAGCGGTGATCGGCCTTCCGGATTCCCGTCTGGGAGAGATCACCGGTGCCATTATCCAGGTCAAACCCGGCATGGAATGCACAGAAGAGGAAATCGTGGCATACTGTCACGAACTTCCAAGATACAAACGTCCGAAAAAAATAATTTTTGCGGACGTGCCCAGAAATGCAACCGGCAAGATCGAGAAACCTGCGCTGCGTAAAAAATACGGTGCAGACAAGCTGGTTGAACAACAGAACAGAGGATAGAGTGATAGGCTCCGTAAGCTTAATTATATCCCGCAGAAAATGTGTCATCTACCTTCGCTTCACTGCGGTTTTACGCACTCGTGTTCGTGCGTGATAGAACCGTTTGCTTCTCACACGAGCGATATACCAAGTAAAGCGCAGTCGATTTCCAAAGTTTTCCAGCGGGATACCCTTGGCATTCGGAGTCTTTATTTTTTGAAAAGATAATAGATATTATTTTTATATATGTGCAAACACAAACTGGAAAACGTATTCTGATATTGTAGTCAAATATTCATAATGTAGACGTACATGACGATGAAGTGGCAGAGGCTTCCGGCCATGATGAATACGTGGAAGATTTCGTGGGTGCCGAAGTTTTTGTGGCGGGCGTTGAACAGGGGCAGCTTCAGGGCATAGATCACGCCACCGATGGTGTAGATGATGCCGCCCAACAGGAGCCAGAGGAAGGCACCGAGGGGCATGCCGTGGAAGATGGGCACGAAAGCCAGTACACACAGCCAGCCCATACCAATGTACAAGACAGAGGATACCCATTTCGGACAGGTGATCCAGCAGAGCTTGAAAATGATGCCAAGAGCAGCGATGCCCCACACCAATGCCAGAAGGATCACACCGATGCGATTATGAAGCACGATCAGGCAGACCGGGGTGTAGCTTCCCGCGATCATGACAAAGATCATGGAATGATCCAGCTTACGCAGGATCCGGTTTGTCTCCGGTGATGCATTGATCGAATGATACAATGTGCTGGCACCGTACAACATCATCATGGTGACAATGAAAATCGTAAAGGAAATCACATGAAGGGAATCTACCGCAGCAGCCTTGGTGACCAGCATAATCCCGCCAAGACCTGCCAGCAGAAACCCGATGCCGTGGGTGATGGCACTTCCGGGATCTTTCAGAGGAAACGCCCGTTTTGTCGGTTTTCCTTTTGTGATTGTAATATCTTCAACAAAAGCAGCTGCTTTTTCCATTGTTTACCTCCTTATGCCAGCCGGCTTTCAGATCTTGCAGAATCGGTCAGCGTGATAGAAATGTGCATAATTCAACAAGTAGTAATGAAAACTATGTGATAAATATAATGATACTATAACACAAAGTTGAGCGAAGTCAATATGAATCATTGATTATTTATTCGCTTTTCATATAACACGTGATTCATGCCTTGCTGAAAACTACAATCCGATATACAATTAGACTGATAATGCTGATTAAAGTATCAATTGTTTGATAGAATCAGGATACATGAAGAAGTGCAGTATAAGCTTAAAGACCTGTACAAGATTAAAAGAGGGGGTTGAATCTGCACTTGCTGAGGCAAATAGAGCAGCGAGGAAGATTATACCCGTCTGTCTCATGAGGAAGTATTCCGTTGAATCAGAAGGAGAAGAAACATGTCTGTGAATATGAGAGAAGCTGCGGCGCGAATGAAGCAGGACAGCCCGAAGATGGCGGCTTTGCCGGCGGAAGTAAGAAATGCAGCATTATTGGCTGTGAAGGATGCATTGCTGCTGGAAAAAGATCGGATTTTTGCGGCAAATCAGGAAGACCTGGAAGCAGCAGACGCCAACGGTGTCGCTGCATCGGTGAAAAAACGCCTGAAATTTGATGAACATAAGCTGGAGGATGTGATCGCCGGAATCGAAGGGCTGGTTTCTCTTCCGGACCCTATTGGAAAGCTGCAGTTGTCCCGGGAATTGGATGAAGGGCTGGTATTGAACCGTGTGACCTGTCCTATCGGTGTGATCGGAATCATTTTTGAAGCGCGCCCGGACGCACTGGTACAGATCTCTGCACTGTGCATGAAAAGCGGCAATTGCGCGATTCTGAAAGGCGGAAAAGAGACTGCAAGAACAAATAAAACATTGTTTGAGATCATCTATAAGACCGTTGTAAAGGCCGGCCTTCCGGAAAATTGCCTGCTGCAGGCGGAACTGCACAATGAGATCAGCGAATTACTGGAGTGCCACGAAAGCGTGGACCTGCTGATTCCCCGGGGCTCCAATGCATTTGTGCAATACATTATGAACAACACGAAGATACCGGTAATGGGACACGCAGATGGAGTTTGCCACACTTATGTGGACAAAGATGTCGATCTGGAGAAAATGCTGCCGGTCATCATAGATGCGAAAACGCAGTACACCGCCGCCTGCAACGCAACCGAAACTCTGTTGATACACCGCGTGATTGCAGAAACAGCACTTCCGCTGATTGCAGCTGCATTATCCGCAGCAGGAGTAAAGCTGAGGGGAACTGCAGAAGCGGCACGGATCATACGTGAGAATGGCCACACGTGCGATGGTGCAAAACAGGAAACCATTTCTTCGCAGGATATCATGGCAGAAGATGAATTCAATACCGAATATCTGGATATGATCATCTCCGTAAAACTGGTCGAAAACGTTCAGGAAGCCGTAGAACACATCAACCGCTTCGGCTCCCACCACACCGACTGCATCCTTACTGAAAATCCGGAAACCGCTGCATATTTTATGGAACGGGTAGACTCTGCCGGCGTATACCAGAACTGCTCCACACGTTTCGCAGACGGCTTCCGCTACGGCTTCGGAGCCGAAGTCGGCATCAGCACAGGAAAGATCCACGCC
>JABUSW010000182.1 GCA_021443885.1 Blautia sp. | reverse complement strand
AGGTATGCCAATGCCAGAGTGATACATCGGGCGATTCCGGAAATATCCACCGTGTTTATCTGGTCTTCACTTCATATGATGAAATGGATCACAAATGCCATGATCTGCAACGATAATGAAAGGAAACGAAAATGGATCGGGGGTATCTCTTCCCTGGCAGGAAGAAAGGCAGGACGGTTTGTGAAGGACTATTTTATGAAAAGAGAGATGGATGCAAAGGATCTGCCCTATGTTCAGGAGGGACTGAAGTTGTATGAAAAAGCTCTTGACAAAGCAGCAGAGGAACTCCAGGAATTATTCATGCTTTCAAAAGCAGAGACATACCTTTCGGAAAGGTGGGCATTGAATTACAAAGGAATATAAAAATAGTCAATACGCAGTGGATATATGACAGCGTCAATTTTTTGTCAAAAGGTATTGAAAATTTCAGAAAAAATGATAGAATTATAATTGGCTTAATTTTTGAGTTAACAAATTTATTTATAAAATGGAGGGCAATTCAGAATGAGTAATGCAACAAGCTTAGCAAGCACAAGAATTTCTTCTTTGCTTGACGCAAACAGTTTTGTTGAGATCGGCCAGAGCGTAACTGCCAGAGCAACGGATTTCAATATGGCTGAAAACAAGGCAGCTTCTGATGGTGTTATTACCGGTTATGGCGTTATTGATGGCAATCTGGTCTATGTGTACAGCCAGGATGCATCTGTATTGAACGGAACCGTTGGCGAAATGCACGCCAGGAAGATTTCCAGACTTTATGATATGGCCATGAAGACCGGAGCACCCATTGTTGGTTTGATCGATTGTGCCGGATTACGTCTTCAGGAAGCAACAGATGCACTTGAGGCATTTGGTGAGATTTATATGAAATCCACAATGGCATCCGGTGTGATTCCGCAGATCACTGGTATTTTTGGTACCTGCGGCGGTGGTATGGCTGTTCTTCCGGCTCTTACAGATTTTACATTTGTGGAAGAGAAGAATGGTAAGCTTTTCGTGAATTCTCCGAATGCGCTGGATGGAAATCATGTGTCCAAATGCGATACAGCAGATGCAAAATTCCAGAGCGAAGAGACCGGGATCATTGATGGAGTCGGTACAGAAGCGGAAGTTCTCGGACAGATCCGTACTTTGGTTTCTCTGCTTCCTTCTAATTATGAAGATGCAGATTCCTTTGAGGAGTGTCTTGATGATCTGAACAGAGTATGTGAAGAAATCGAAAACTGTGTTGGAGATACTGCAATTGCTCTTTCTCAGATTGCTGATAATGGTATGTTTTTTGAGACAAAGGCAGCTTACGGAAAAGATATCGTTACAGGCTTTATGCGCCTGAATGGTGCTCTTGTCGGTGCGGTAGCAAACAGATCGCAGATTTATGATGCGGAAGGTACTCTTGTGGAAGAGATGGACGGAACACTTTCCTCCAGAGGTGCAAGAAAGGCTGCGCGCTTTGTAAAATTCTGTGATGCCTTTGAGATCCCGGTCCTGACATTGACGAACGTAAAAGGCTTCAAAGCAAATCTTTGTAATGAGAAGATGATGGCAAGATCCGTAGGTGCCCTTGTGAATGCATTTGCCAATGCAACCGTTCCGAAGGTAAACGTGATCATCGGAAAAGCATATGGCAATGCTTATGTAGCAATGAACAGCAAATCCATTGGTGCAGACATGGTTTATGCATGGGAAAATGCGGAAATCGGTATGATGGATGCGAAGCTTGCAGCCGGCATTATGTACGCAGGCGCTGATGCAGCTACCATAAATGAAAAAGCTGCACAGTACAAAGAACTGCAGTCCAGTGTAAATGCAGCTGCTTCCAGGGGATATGTGGATACCATCATCAGCCCGGCTGATACAAGAAAATATGTAATCGGTGCATTTGAAATGCTGTTTACAAAGAGAGAAGATCGTCCGGCGAAAAAACACGGAACATTCTAAGCGAGGTGAAGAGTATGAAGACATTTAAGAAATTGTCATCAGTCTTTACGGCATTGGCGTTGGCGGCTTCTATGATCCTTTGCAGTTCGTCAGTAGTATTTGCAGAGGAAACAGAGTCTCTTGGCGCAGTAATGCTGGGAGCTGCCCAGAATACGATCATTGGCATTGGTACCGTGTTCGTAATGCTTTTATTTCTGAGCTTCATTATTTCTCTTTTCAAATTCATTCCGACAGAAGAGAAGAAGAAAGCGGAAGAAAAAGCAGCAGCAAAGGCAGCAGCTGCAGCAGCACCGGCTCCTGTTCCTGTGGTACAGGAAGAATATGTTGATGACAACGAATTGATCGCAGTGATCGCTGCAGCCATCGCAGCGGCTGAGGGAACTTCTACGGATGGTTTTGTAGTTCGCTCTATTAGAAAAATCAATAAAAAATGGTAAAGATTTCCAGGAGGATTATAAAATGAAGAGTTATACAATTACTGTAAATGGCGTAGCATATGACGTAACTGTAGAGGAAACCGGCAGTGTTTCTGCTCCTGTTGCAGCGGCAAGACCGGCAGCGGCTCCAAAGGCAGCACCGGCAGCAGCTCCGAAAGCGGCAGCACCGGCCGGCGGCGCTGGTTCTGTGAAAGTAGCTGCATCCGTTCCGGGCAAGGTTGTATCCATTGCAGCAACCGTTGGCCAGGCAGTTAAGGCTGGCGACAGCATCGTGGTTCTGGAATCTATGAAAATGGAAATTCCGGTCGTTGCTCCACAGGACGGAACTGTCGCAAGCATTGATGTAGCTGTTGGCGCAGCTGTAGAAAACGGAGATACTTTAGCAACAATGAACTAAGAACGGAGGTAGACAGATGTCCAGTATTTCAGAAACATTGTCCAACCTGCTTCACCAGACTGCGTTTTTCAATCTTACAGTCGGTAACTATATTATGATCGTTGTTGCTTTGGTATTCCTTTACCTGGCAATTCATCATGGATTTGAACCGCTGTTATTGGTACCCATCGCATTTGGTATGCTTCTTGTAAACATTTATCCGGATATCATGGCAAATCCGGAAGATATGTCCAATGGAGTGGGCGGACTTTTACATTATTTCTATATCTTGGATGAATGGAGTATCTTACCTTCATTGATCTTCATGGGTGTAGGCGCGATGACAGATTTTGGCCCGTTGATCGCCAACCCCTTAAGCTTCCTGCTGGGTGCGGCAGCACAGCTTGGTATTTATGCAGCTTATTTCCTGGCAATTCTTCTGGGATTCAACGGAAAGGCGGCAGCAGCAATCTCCATTATCGGAGGTGCAGATGGTCCGACTTCCATTTTCCTTGCAGGTAAACTGGGTCAGACCACATTGATGGGACCGATTGCGGTGGCAGCATATTCTTATATGTCTCTGGTTCCGATCATTCAGCCGCCGATCATGAAATTCTTTACAACCGAACAGGAACGTAAGATCAAGATGGAACAGCTTCGCCCTGTATCCAGAGTTGAGAAGATCCTTTTCCCGATCATTATCACCATCGTTGTATGTCTGATCCTTCCCACTACAGCTCCTCTGATCGGTATGCTGATGCTGGGTAATCTTTTCCGGGAAAGCGGCGTTGTAAAACAGCTTACAGAAACAGCAAGCAATGCAATGATGTATATCGTAGTAATTCTTCTCGGAACATCCGTTGGTGCTTCTACTTCTGCGGAAGCGTTCCTGAATACAGATACTTTAAAGATCGTTGCTTTGGGTCTGATCGCATTTGCTTTTGGTACGCTTGGCGGTGTGCTTCTTGGCAAAGTAATGTGCAAGCTTACAGGCGGCAAGATTAACCCGCTGATTGGTTCGGCTGGTGTGTCTGCCGTGCCTATGGCGGCCCGTGTATCCCAGAAGGTTGGAGCAGAAGCCGATCCTACGAACTTCCTTCTGATGCATGCGATGGGGCCGAACGTGGCCGGTGTTATCGGTACTGCAGTTGCAGCCGGTGCATTCATGGCGATCTTCGGTGTATAAGAAGAATGATCAACAACGCATTATCCTTTGGGGAATGTGAGAATATAAAGGAGATATATAATGGCTGAATTAGAGAAAAAACCTGTAAAAATCGTGGAAACCATTCTGCGTGATGCGCATCAGTCTTTGATTGCTACCCGTATGAGCACAGAGCAGATGCTCCCGATCGTTGAAAAACTTGATAAAGTTGGTTACCATGCAGTAGAATGCTGGGGTGGTGCTACATTTGATGCGTCCCTGCGATTTTTGAAAGAGGACCCGTGGGAGAGACTTCGTAAATTAAAAGATGGATTCAAGAATACAAAGCTTCAGATGCTGTTCCGTGGACAGAATATTCTCGGATATCGTCCGTATGCAGATGATGTTGTAGAATACTTTGTACAGAAGTCCGCAGCAAACGGCATTGATATTATCCGTATTTTTGACTGCTTAAATGACCTTCGCAACCTGGAGACCTGTGTGAAAGCTGCCAATAAAGAAAATGCGCATGCGCAGATTGCTCTTTCCTATACACTGGGCGATGCTTACACATTGGAGTACTGGACAGAGATTGCAAAGAGGATCGAAGCTATGGGTGCAGATTCCATATGTATCAAAGATATGGCCGGTCTGCTTCTTCCATACGAAGCTACGAAGCTTGTTACAGCCTTGAAGTCTGCTGTAAAGATTCCAATCGATCTTCATACCCATTACACTTCCGGTGTAGCTTCCATGACATACCTGAAGGCTGTAGAGGCTGGTGTTGATATTATCGATACAGCTATGTCACCATTCGCTCTGGGTACATCTCAGCCGGCTACGGAAGTTATGGTAGAAACCTTCAAGGGAACGCCATATGATACCGGATTTGATCAGAAGCTTCTTGCAGAAATCGCTGATTACTTCCGTCCGATTCGTGACGAAGCGTTGGATACAGGCCTTCTGAATCCGAAGAATCTTGGTGTTAATATTAAGACACTTCTGTATCAGGTTCCGGGTGGAATGCTTTCCAACCTGACATCTCAGCTGAAAGAACAGCACGCAGAAGATAAGTATTACGATGTACTGGAGGAGGTACCTCGTGTACGTAAAGATCTTGGGGAACCGCCGCTTGTTACACCATCCTCTCAGATCGTGGGAACACAGGCTGTATTTAACGTTCTTATGGGCGAGAGATACAAAATGGTTACAAAAGAGACAAAGGATATTCTCAGTGGAAAATATGGTGCTACTGTAAAACCATTTGATCCGGAAATTCAGAAGAAATGTATCGGTGATATCGAACCGATCACATGCCGTCCGGCAGATCTTATCGATAATGAGCTGGAAAAACTGGAAAGCGAAATGGCGCAGTATAAAGAGCAGGATGAGGATGTTCTTTCCTACGCTTTGTTCCCGCAGGTTGCTACAGATTTCTTCAAGTATCGTCAGGCGCAGAACAAAAAAGTGGATGAAACAGTTGCGGATACAAAGAACGGTGCATACCCGGTATAATTTCATATCTTTTTAACAATACGGGGCTGTTGTACAGCCCCTTTGTTTTGCGATAAGGCCGCTGTGCGGCTGCCGGGCTTGTGTGGGCAGGCATAGCCATGAGGTGATATATGAGTAAAGTAATTGTCGTGGGCGGTGGGGCAGCAGGTATGATGTGCGCAGTGCATCTGTCGAGAGCAGGACATCAGGTAACATTGCTGGAAAAAAACGAGAAGCTGGGCAAAAAGCTTTTTATAACCGGAAAAGGCAGGTGCAATCTTACAAATGCATGTGACACAGCGGAACTGTTTCAGGCCGTAGTGCGGAATCCGAAATTTTTATATAGTGCATTTTATACATACGATAACCAGTCCGTCATGCATTTCTTCGAGCAGGCCGGCGTAAAACTGAAAGTAGAACGTGGGAATCGGGTTTTTCCGGAATCGGATCACTCGTCGGATATTATACGTGGCCTGGAAAGAGAATTGAAAAAGGGCGGGGTGAAAATCTGCCTGCATACGGAAGTAAAGGAAATCCTGACAGAAGATGGCAGGGCTGTTGGCGTTGTACTGTATGGTGGAAAAGAGATTTCGGCGGATGCGGTGATCGTAGCTACGGGGGGGATCTCCTATCGTTCCACAGGAGCAACGGGTGATGGATATGCTTTTGCAAAAAAGGCGGGACTGAAAGTAATCGCCCCAAAGCCTTCACTGGTACCTCTCACCACAAAAGAATACTACATTCCGCAAATGCAGGGCCTTTCTTTACGAAACACAGGTCTTACCATCCGAAACGGAAAAAAGGTTCTGTATAAAGATTTTGGGGAGATGATGTTTACACATTGCGGGGTCACGGGACCTATGATCCTTTCTGCCAGTGCGAAGGTTTCGGAATACCTGGAGAACACAGAACTGGAAGCGTATCTGGACCTGAAGCCGGCTTTGACGGAAGAACAGCTGGATGCAAGGATATTAAGGGAATTTGAAGCGAGTCAGAACAAACAGTTCAAAAATGTGATCGGAGTGTTGTTTCCTTCGTCTCTGACGCCGGTCATTATCGAGTTATCCGGAATAGATCCGGAACGGGTGGTGCATGAGATTACCCGCCAGGAAAGAAAAAAGCTTGTGTACCTGATCAAGAGTTTTCCCTTTACTATTACAGGGACAGGAGAATTTCGAGAAGCCATTATAACAAGAGGCGGAGTGTCTGTAAAAGAAATTGACCCCGGAACAATGGAGTCAAAGAAAATAAAAGGATTGTATTTTATTGGCGAAGTTCTGGATCTGGATGCAGTTACAGGGGGATTTAATCTGCAGATCGCATGGTCCACAGCATATATGGCTGCCGTCTCCGTGAAATAGTGCAGGTCTGTCTTTCCCGTCCAATGCGAAGGTGCACAGGATATCAGCCGGCGGAAAACAGTAATTGCCCCGGCGTTTGGGCTTTTTATAGAATAATGCAGGAGGTCATTATGGGATTTAATATTGCTATTGATGGACCGGCAGGTGCCGGAAAGAGTACCATCGCCAAAAGAGTTGCGAAAGAATTATCGTTTATTTATGTGGATACCGGTGCAATGTACCGTGCTATGGCACTTTATATGATCAACACAGGAATTTCCCCTGAGAATACAGATGCGATCCGGGAGCATTGTACCGGTGCCAGGATAACGATCCATTATGAAAACGGTGAACAGGTGGTGGTTCTCAATGGGAAAAAAGTGAATGCATTTCTTCGAAGGGAAGAGGTGGGTAACATGGCATCTGTCAGTTCAGCGGTTCCGGAGGTTCGTGCACACTTGCTGCAGCTGCAAAGAAATCTGGCAGCTGAAAATAATGTGGTAATGGATGGCAGAGATATCGGAACAACCATTCTTCCGGAAGCAGAGGTAAAAATTTATCTTACGGCCAGTGCAGATACCCGGGCACGCAGAAGAGTACGGGAACTGGAGGAGAAGGGCTTGAATTGCGATTTCGAAGAAATAAAAAAAGATATCATTGAGAGAGATACCCGTGATATGAATCGCGAGGTTTCGCCTTTGCGGCAGGCTGAGGATGCGATACTTCTGGACTCCTCGGATCTGACCATAGAACAGGTCGTGGAGTCCATTCTGGACATATTCAAACAGAAAACAACACAGAAGATGTAATTATTTCATAATCCTTTTCGGTTATATAAAATCTTCGACATGCAAAATCAGAGGAAAGATAAGGGGGAACCGGTTTGAATGTAAAGGTGGCAGAGACGGCGGGGTTTTGCTTTGGCGTGAAGCGGGCAGTTGATAAAGTTTATGAACTCATTGAAAACGGAGTGGCACCGATTTATACACTTGGGCCAATCATTCATAACGAGAACGTTGTACAGGATCTTGAAGAAAAAGGTGTAAAAGTCGTTTCGGAAGATGAGCTATGTCGCTTAAAAGAAGGAACTATCATTATCCGTTCTCATGGTGTAGGAAAGCAGATATACGATGCCATTTCAGACAGTGGTCTGGAATATGTGGATGTGACATGTCCCTTTGTGCTGAAGATCCATAGAATTGTGGAAAAGGAAAGCGCCAGGGGTACGCATGTTGTTATCATAGGAGATAAGGACCATCCGGAAGTTTGCGGTATTTGCGGATGGTGTCAGGGAAACTATACCGTGATCAAAAACGAAGAAGAAATGAATGCCTTTGAGCCACTGTCCGGAAAAGGGATTTGTGTTGTATCTCAGACCACATTTAATTACAATAAATTTAAAGATTTAGTTGAAATTCTTCACAAAAAGAGGTATGATGAGAATGTTATAGAGTTCCTTAAAATTTTGAATACAATTTGTGATGCAACGGAGAAACGCCAGAAGGAAGCAGAGAGTATCGCACGTGAAGCGGATACGATGTTGGTAATTGGCGGACAGAACAGCTCCAATACACAGAAGTTATTTGAAATATGCAAGAAGGAATGTGGAAATACTTACTATATACAATCACCTGTAGACTTGGATTCTGAAATGTTCCATCACAGTAGTTATGTAGGTATTACAGCAGGGGCATCTACCCCGAAGAAAATTATTGAGGAGGTTCAAGAACATGTCAGAATTAAGTTTTGAACAGATGCTGGAAGATTCTGTGAAAACAATCCGTAACGGTGAGGTTGTACAGGGTACCGTTATCGATGTAAAAGAAGATGAGATCATCCTGAACATTGGTTATAAAGCGGATGGTATTATCACAAAAAATGAATATACGAATGATTCTTCTGTTGATCTGAAGAATGCAGTACATCCTGGCGATACAATGGAAGCTAAGGTTTTGAAGGTGAACGATGGGGAAGGACAGGTTATCCTTACATATAAGAGACTTGCGGCAGAGAAAGGCAACAAGCGCCTTGAAGAAGCCTTTGAAAGTCAGGAGGTTCTGAAAGCGACCGTAACTCAGGTTCTGGACGGTGGCCTTTGTGTGAACGTTGAAGAAACCAGGGTATTCATCCCGGCAAGCCTTGTATCCGATACTTATGAGAAAGATCTTTCCAAGTATGCAGGACAGGAGATCGAATTTGTTGTGACGGAATTCAATCCCAGAAGACGTCGCATCATCGGTAACCGCAAGATGATTCTGGTTGCTGAGAAGGCTGAAAAACAGAAGGCACTTATGGAAAGAATCAGTGTTGGGGATGCTGTTGAAGGTGTGATCAAGAACGTTACCGATTTTGGTGCATTCGTTGATCTCGGCGGCGCAGACGGTCTTCTTCATATTTCTGAAATGTCCTGGGGACGTGTTGAGAATCCGAAAAAGGTATTCAACGTTGGGGATACTGTAAGAGTACTTATCAAAGACATCAATGGTGACAAGATCGCTCTTTCCATGAAATTCCCGGAAGAGAATCCGTGGCTTTCAGCGGCTGAAGTATATGCAGTTGGCAATGTGGTGACCGGTAAGGTTGCCCGTATGACAGATTTTGGTGCGTTTGTAGAGCTGGCAGCTGGTGTTGATGCTTTGCTTCATGTATCTCAGATTTCCAGAGAGCATGTTGTAAAACCGGCAGATGTACTTTCTATCGGGCAGGAAATTGAAGCAAAAGTTGTTGATTTCAACAGCGAAGATAAGAAGATCAGCCTGAGTATGAAGGCTCTTGAACCGGTTCCGGCAGCAGAGGAAGCACCTGTTGAGGAAGTACCTGCAGAAGAGGAGATCTTTGAAGAGGCTCCTGTAGAAGAATAATTCTATAATGGAATATTTCAAAGTAAAAGACACCGGGTCGATTGCCGGTGTCTTTTTTGCGGCTGCGAAAGGCAGACAATGTAAAATAAAAAGGGTACTGCAATTTTGCAGAACCCTTTTTGTAAGGACATCTTTATGAAGCCTCTTAGTTATCTTCCGCATCGGATTCACTGACTTTGTAGACATGACGTTTCTTCGCCATTTCGTCACTGGCCAGATACTCGTCGTAGGTTGTGATCTTATCGATGAGCTGACCGTTTGGAAGGATCTCCATAATACGGTTAGCCGTGGTTTCGACGAACTGATGATCGTGACACGCGAATAAGATTACTCCGGGATATTTGATCAGTCCGTTGTTCAGAGCTGTGATGCTTTCCATGTCCAGATGGTTGGTCGGTTCATCCAGAAGCAGGATGTTGGCCCCGGAAATCATCATTTTAGAAAGAAGGCAGCGTACCTTTTCTCCTCCGGACAGGATGCGCACCCGCTTGATTCCATCCTCTCCCGGGAAGAGCATTCGGCCAAGGAATCCCCGGACGTATGTGGCATCCTTGATCTCGGAATATTGTGTCAGCCAGTCTGTAATAGTAAGATCGTTATCAAATTCCTTCGTATTATCCTTCGGGAAGTAAGCCTGGGTCGTTGTGACACCCCATTTGTAATTGCCTTCATCCGGTTCCATCTCACCGGTGAGGATCTTAAAGAAGGTCGTAATGGCCTGTTCATTGGATCCCACGAAGGCAACCTTGTCTTCGCGTCTTAATGTGAAAGAGATATTATCCAGAACCCTTACTCCATCAATGGTTTTTGAAAGGTTTTCCACCATCAGTACTTCATTTCCGATCTCTCTGTTCGGACGAAAATCTATGTAAGGATATTTGCGGCTGGAAGGCTTCATATCATCAAGCTGGATCTTCTCCAGGGCACGCTTACGGGAAGTGGCCTGCTTGGATTTGGACGCATTCGCGCTGAACCGGGAAATAAATTCCTGCAGCTCTTTGATCTTCTCTTCCTTCTTTTTGTTGGCCTCTTTCATCTGTTTGATGAGGAGCTGGCTGGACTCATACCAGAAATCATAGTTGCCGGCGTA
>JABUSW010000175.1 GCA_021443885.1 Blautia sp. | reverse complement strand
AGTACCTTTCGGATTGCTTCCTGTATTATGTAATCGGCATCTTGTCTGATTGGCTTCATAGGATACTCCTTTCTCTTAGCTTTATTTTACTGGTTTTGCCTGGGGAATGCAAAAGAATTCCGGATAAGCAGGGGGCAAAATCTATCTGTGATTTTAGGTTGTGAAAAAAGAATGGGTTGTGATACAATTCCTTTGAAATAAGATGGATGGGAGAATAACATGTGGTATTTGCTGGTGTTCCTGGTCTTTTCGCTGGTGATTGCAGGTTTCCTGTATCTGGCATCGCGTTTTCGTTATCTTGAAATTATGGAAAAATATACAAAAGGAAATAAGAGGCTTGCATGGATCCTTTCTTTTGCTATCGTGCTTGCAGGCATCGTGGTCCTGATCCTGGTTTTTGACATTACAAATTCTGCAGTCTGCATGCTGCATCTTGCACTGTTCTGGATCCTATGCGAAGCTTTTTCACTGCTTTATCGGAAAATAACAAAGAAAAAAGTACGAAGAAATACCATCGGCTTCACGGCAATCGGACTTACGGTGCTTTACCTGTGTGCCGGCTGGTATCTGGCACATCATGTTGCTGCGACATATTATGCGTTCCAGACAGAAAAAGAGGTTTCCCCATTAAAACTGGTGCAGATTTCCGACTCTCACATCGGCACAAATTTTGGCGCAGAGAAATTTGGAGAGTATCTTGCGGAGATTCAGGCGCAGAATCCGGACGTCGTCGTGATAACCGGGGATTTTGTGGATGACGGAACCACGCAGAGTGACATGGTCGGTGCCTGCGCTGCCCTTGGAAAGCTGGAGGTACCATACGGCGTATATTATGCATATGGCAACCACGACAAAGGGTATCTCAGCGAAGATACCAGAGGGTGGAATAACAAAGACCTGGAGCGGGAGCTGGAAAAGAACGGTGTTGTTGTGCTGCAGGATAAAGCAGTGCCGGTCGGGGAAGATTATTATCTGATGGGCAGACAGGATAAGAGTACTGCCGGGCGGGCGTCCATGGAGCAGCTTACAGCAGACCTGGATATGGAAAAGTATATCATCGTGCTGGACCATCAGCCCTGCGATTACAAAGCCCAGGAAGAGGCAAAGGTGGACCTGGTTTTGTCCGGGCACACCCATGGCGGACAGATGATCCCGATCAATTACATGGGCGAATGGCTGGGAATCAATGGTCTGACTTATGGACATAAGAAAAAAGGACAGACCGATTTCATCGTGAATTCCGGCATCGGAGGCTGGGATCTGCAATTCAAAACGGGATGCGGATCCGAATACGTCGTGGTTGAAATCAATAAAAGCTGATACGATAGAATTGCAAAACATAAAGGAGGATTATTATGGACTTTGGACCATACGAATATACAGTGAAACGAATCGATGGAGATTATGCTTATCTGGTGATGGATGAAAGCTCAGAAGAGAAATGTGTCGCAAGGGCACTGCTTCCGGAGAGCATCCGTGAAGGAGACAGGTTATTGTATGAATATCTGCAGTATTCGATTATTTCCGAGAATGTATGAGTGTCCGGCACATTGCATTAACTACGTTGGTCCATCCTGGTACCTCGTTTCTTAAATAACTGGACCAAATGCTTGCCCGATTTTCCGATAGCACCATTCAAAAGCCTCACCGTAGACCGCTACGTCTACGTTTTTTTAACAGCACTCTCGAAAAACCATTCTTCGCATTAATCCAGTTATTTTGCGAACGATGTACTAGAAGTGTTCCCATATATCAATTCTACAGATCTCCATGTGGAGCGAATCCTCTTTGATATTTGTGAAACAGCATTGAATAAAAATAGCAGAATATGTGCTTGTTTCATGTGTTTACATGCAGTAGAATGAGTTTGATGAATACACAACAATGATAAAATGCCTGGAGGGAAAGGGAATGGGAAACAGAAGAGGAAATCCTGTGAAAAAATGGTATGGTAGAATGCTTTCTCTGTTATTGGCACTGGTTCTGGCGTGCTCTGTACCGGTATTTGCGGAAGATGCGTATGTGACAGTCGCCATCTCCCCACAGTATGGACAGACAGAAGCGAGAGCAATGCTGAGCAGAATCAATGCATTTCGTACTGGTTCAGATGCGTGGTATTGGGATAAGGACGATACTACTAAAACAACCTGTACAGGCTTGGGAAATCTGGAGTATGACTATGCATTGGAATGCATTGCCATGCAGAGAGCGGCAGAGACTGCGTTGCACTGGGACCATGAAAGACCGGATGGGACGCAGTGGGATACAATTCTGAAGGAATCGGGTTATAGCTATTCTTATGCCGGAGAAAACATTGCTGCAGGGCAGATCACGGAAGAGGAGGTATTTATCGCCTGGAGAGAGGATAATAAAAACTACTCCGGACAGGGGCACAGAAGAAATATGCTGAATAGCAAATTTAACCGTATTGGTATTGGGCATATTTTTTACAATGGATGCCATTACTGGGTGCAGGAATTTGCGCAGGCATCTTCTTCGAATACTTCGACATCACCGATTGATGCGGCAAAAGACACCACAGTAAAGGTTAAGAAAAGCTATATTACTTCCCTCACAGGACAGTTGTCAAAGACATCTGTGAGTGTGAACTGTGGGGAAAGTGCATCCTTGCCGAGTGTTACCTGGAAAATGAAAACGCCGGAATATTGGGGATATGAGAATAGCGCAATCGTTGCGTTTCCGACAAATCCAACGTGGCAGATCGTGGATACGTCGGTTGCTTCGGTATCCGGAAATACGATCACCGGATTAAAAGCTGGAACGACAAAAGCGAAGATCACTGCATTGACAACGGAATGTACCGTAGATATTACGGTAAATGCGATGGCAACGCCGACACCGAAGCCGACGGCAACGCCGACCCCGAAGCCGACGGCAACGCCGACCCCGAAGCCAACGGCAACGCCGACCCCGAAGCCAACGGCAACGCCGACCCCGAAGCCGACGGCAACGCCGACGCCGGCACCGGTACCAACAGCGACACCGGTACCGACAGCGACACCGGTACCGACAGCGACACCGATACCGACAGCGACACCGGTACCAACAGCGACGTCGGTACCAACCGCAACCCCTACACCGACCGTTCAGAGTATTCTTCCGGTTGGAACGAAGGTTACAGACAAGGCCACAGGAACAACCTATAAGGTTACGGGATATGCAACAGCCAAGATTCCGGAGGTGAAGCTGGTCGGAATATCCGGCAGCAAATCCGCAGTATCGATTCCGGCATCCATCAAACGAAAAGGAATCAGCTGCAAGGTGGTATCTATTGGAGACAATGCCTTCAAGGGAAAAACCTCCCTGAAGTCTGTGACGATCGGAAAATACGTAACGACGATCGGAAACAATGCATTCAATGGATGCAAGTCTCTGACCACTATCAATGGTGGGGCTGCTGTAGCAAAGATTGGGGAAAAGGCATTCTATAAATGCACGGCACTCAAGAAGATCACATTAGAGGCAAAAGTGAAGACTATTGGAAAAGGTGCATTCTACGGATGTAAGAACCTGAAAACCGTTGTGATCAAATCAACGCTGTTGAAAGACTCCACAATCGGAGCCAAGGCATTCACCGGAACCTATGCCAAACCAGTGGTTTATGCACCGTCTGCAAAACGAAAGGCATACAAGAAAATACTTCAAAACAAGGGAATTAGCAAGAACGCAGTATACAAAAACCTATGATTGCGGGATTGTGAGTGATGAAAAGCAGGAGGACTGATCTGGTCAGTACCTCCTGCTTGATTTTGAATCTCAAAAAACCCGAACTATGTGAAATAAGGATTGATTTTATAATATATATGAATTATAATTTCTTTGCTCGAAAAGAGCCGACAGTTCATTTGTACCATCCTGTCGTTAAGTAAAACCAGGACTACATACAATACTATATAGCCGGATGCAGCGTAGGATCAAAATCAAATTGTGCTGTATCAGCATATACAGGATTCGATGTAGTGCTGATGCTCAGCACTTTTTGTTTTGGAGGAAAGAAATGAAGACAGAAAAAGCAGTATCCAGGTTGTTTATGTGTATAGCAGTGTGTTATGTTACATGTTTGCTGCTATCCAATCTGATCGCCGGAAAAATGTGGGCGGTTACAGGAAGCATCACCTTGCCGGCAGCGGTTATATTGTTCCCGTTAACGTATATTTTCGGTGATGTTTTTACAGAAGTGTATGGATTTCGAAAAGCAAGAATGATCATCTGGCTGGGATTTGGCTGCAGTTTTTTTGCAGTGGCAATCTATCTGATCACAATTGCGCTTCCCCATCCATCTTTCTGGGGGAATCAGGAAGCATATGCAGTGGTGATGGGCACGACACCAAGAGTAGCCCTGGCTTCTTTTGCCGGGTATCTGTTTGGCGAATTTTCAAATTCCATGGTGCTTTCGAAGCTGAAGGTCGCCACAAAGGGAAAGCATTTGTGGGTGCGAACCATTTTGTCTACTTTGGTTGGAGAGGGCTTTGACTCCGTGATCTTTATTATGATTTCCTTCTGGGGAACCATGGACAATGCAACGGTTTTCCAGATGATTCTGTTCCAGTATCTGTTTAAGGTGGGCTATGAGGTCGTTTTCACACCGGTTACCTATGCCGTTGTAAACGGGCTGAAACGGGCTGAGGGCGTGGATGCATATGATTATGATATTAAGTATAATGTGATAAGGGGATAAACCATGAGAGAAAAAGAGAATCTTACAAAACTCGGCAGTAAAGTGACGACGTATGCAGCGGATTACGATCCGGGCGTTCTGGAAACGTTTCAGAACAAACACCCGGACAATGATTATTTTGTAAAATTTAACTGTCCGGAATTCACAAGCCTTTGTCCCATCACCGGTCAGCCGGATTTTGCTACGATCTATATATCTTATGTTCCCGGAGAAAAAATGGTGGAAAGCAAGTCTTTGAAATTATATCTGTTTTCTTTCCGGAACCACGGAGACTATCATGAAGATGTTGTCAATGTCATCATGAAGGATCTGATCCGGTTGATGGATCCGAAATACATCGAAGTGTGGGGGAAGTTCCTTCCGCGAGGCGGGATCTCCATCGATCCATACTGTAACTATGGAAAACCGGGGACAACATGGGAAGCGGTTGCGGTTGACCGATTGACACATCATGACCTGTATCCGGAAACCGTTAACAACCGATAAAAGAGATTTGGAAAATTGAAAAGAAGAGGTGTTGAAATTTGCATTCAGGGAAAAATCACAGTAGTACAGGAGCATCTTTTGCAGAGGGCTCCGTCGCAGGCGTTGTAATCAAAAACAGCATTCCGGCCTTGATCGCTATGGTAATGGTTATGGTGTACAACCTGGCGGATACATTTTTCATTGGATTGACCAACAATGACTATCAGGTGTCTGCGGTATCGTATGCCACACCGGTATTCATGCTGTTCATGTCACTGGGGACCTTGTTTGGGGTGGGCGGTACATCCGTCATATCTCGTGCGTTGGGTGCCGGAAAGAAGGACTATGCGAAAAAGGTAAGCTCTTTCTGTATGTGGTGCTGCGTAGGCCTTGGTCTGCTTTTCATGATTATTCTCTGGGTATTTACTGACAAATTTATCGTGATGCTGGGAGCCGGAGAACAGACGATGGAGTATACCAGAACGTATCTGAAGATCGCCATCGGATGCGGTGTATTTTCCATGGTTTCCAACTGCTTTTCGAATATCATCCGCACAGAGGGGCAGCCTATGAAAGCGATGACCGGTACCTTGATCGGTAATCTTCTGAATGTGATCCTGGATCCGATCATGATCCTTGGGTTTAAATGGGGAATCGCTGGAGCTGCCATTGCAACGGTAATTGGAAATGTGGTCAGTGCAGGCTACTATCTGATGTATTTTCTGGGCGGAAAATCCTCTCTGAGCATCCATATCAAGCATTTTTCCGCGAAGGATGGAATCTGTAAAGGAGTCGTATCCGTAGGAATTTCCGCTTCGCTTGCCAATATGCTGGTCAGCGTATCTTCCATGGTGGTAAACGGGCAGCTTTCCGGAGCAGCAAACGGAGAACTTCTGGTTGCGGGCTACGGCGTTACCTCAAAGGTGCTGATGATCATTACATTGATCGGAATCGGCATCGGAAGCGGTGTTCAGCCAATCGTAGGTTTCTGCTATGGATCCAAAAACAAGAAACGACTGATGGAAACGATGCGTTTTTCAACAATATTCGGACTTGCTTTTTGCCTGGTGATTTCGGTGATCAGCTTCATTTTCGCAGGTCCTATCGTAAAGGTGTTTTTGACAGAGGCAGAGGCATATGAATCCGGAATTCAGTTTACCCGAATCTTGTTATCGACAGCGTGGCTGATCGGAGCCTTCGTAGTTTTCCAGAATTCACTGCAGGCCATGGGCGCTGCAACCCCGGCATTGCTGGCATCCTTGTTCCGTCAGGGCGTTATCTTCATTCCGGCAGTTTTCATTATGAAAGCACTTCTTGGAGTAAAAGGAATTATCTGGGCACAGCCGGTGGCAGATGTACTTTCACTGGTGGTGATTACGTTCATGCTGCTGCGTAAATTGAAAAAGGAAGATCTGCTTTCCTGAAAGAACGCTTTGACAGGAATAGTAAAATCGCGAATCGCAAAGAGGCCCCCTATGTGTTAAGGATACGTTAAGAATCCTTTCATGGTCGATTAAGATTTGTTTGCTATACTTGATTTGTAAGGAAGAGGTAAATTAAAAAAACTCTACAATAAACATGAATAGTTTATTTAAAATACAATGAAGGAGCAAACAAAAACGATCATCGATTTAAAGGAGGAAAATGATGAAAAAAAGAGCTGCAGCTTTATCACTTATTTTGCTGGTAGCGACGGGGGTTACCGTGTTTGGCGCAGAATCGGATACCTGGTATAAAACCAATGAGGATTCAACAGAAATCACGATGTCTCTCCCCTGCGAGTCAGAGGAGACCGAATGGAGTTATGCCTGGATCAATGGAGAAGAAATCGTAAATAAACTGGATGAACAGGACACAGAGGATAAATACGAAATCCGTTTCAATGGAGCAGTGGGAAAATCCGGTTATGCGACGATCATCGCATATGAAGAGTACAGCGGAGAGTACGAAAGCCTTACGCTCACGGTGGACAAAGACGGACACATTGATGTGATCCAGGATGGGTTGGAGGATGCGCTTCCGCTTGAAGAATCCATTGAGCTGACATATAGTGATGGGGCTGGTGCCTGGGGTACGGAAATCAAGATCGATCCGGACGGAAGCTTCTGCGGAGGTTATCATGATTCTGAAATGGGGGAGACCGGGGAGGATTATCCCGAGGGTACGGTATACACAGCGGAGTTCTCCGGTGATTTTACCGGCGCTTTCCCATTGGAGAAGAATGTTTATGGCATTTTCTGTGACACCATCAGCCTCCAGGAGACGGGCAGCACCTGGATTGAGAATGGCATTCGTTATATAGCCTCAAATCCCGCGGGACTGGAGGGTTATTTCTTTGCGTTGTGTCTGCCGGATGCACAAATTGAAACTTTGGATCCGGAAGCACTTACCTGGTGTAATGATAATCTGGGAGATTCCGGAGATTTAGGTCGTTACGCAATGTATGACATGCTTGAAGGGGCGGCTTTTTTCTCAGAAGCAAAATAAAGAGAAGAATGGAAAAGGGAGTACCGAAAGAACTGGTTTTGCAGTTATAAGCGGTACTCCTTTTTGTATGTATTTGCGAATTTCGAGATTTAATTGCCGGAAGTGCTATGGGCGGTCGGGGCGGATGCTAAGGCAATTGAGAGTTCTCCGCCTTTCGGATTCAAGAGAAAGGTATCCGCCGGTTTTTCATAGCCGTCCGGAACGGCCAGAACATGGATTTCCCAGGCGTAAGGCGGCAGGTCAAAGCTTGCGGTGCCATCTGTATCTGTTGTATATAGCCGGCAGGTTGTATCGTCACAGACCTGCAGTTTTACATTTTCAATACCCGTCCCATTTTCATCGGTTACTTTCAGGAGGTAGTCGGAATGAGAAACCGTCGTATTGTTGTTCGGTGACGGGAGACTGCTTTCACCGTCTGGCTGATTGAGAATTCCGGCTGTATGGTTCATTGTTGAGGGCGCATTGTTATAGACCGAGACGCTGCTTTCACCGGATTCTGCGATTGGGGAAGCTGAATCCGGTTTATGGTCCTCGGCAGAGACCGTGTCGATGAGTGGTTTTATAAGCGTTTCCAGTTCTTCCAAAGTGACGGAATCCGCTTTGTTATAGACAATGCGCCCACTTCTATCCAGAATGACGGTTTGAGGAAGGATACGTATGTTTCCCAGCGCATAGGCGATCCGGCCATCATCGTAGCCCATGGGCATTGTAAAGCCTTGCCGGGAAATATAGGATTTTGCATCGCCGGAGCCGGGATCCGTATCGATTGCGATCATGCCGATCTGATCCTGATATTTGATCCATAATTTTTCAAAATCAGGCAATTCTTTTATGCAGCTGCCGCACCAGGTGGCCCAAAGATTGATGACGACGGGCTTATCCCGATAATCTGACAGGGAAACGTATTCGCCGGAGGTTCCACTGTATAGCGGAACCTGAAACCCCGGGCATTTCATGCCAACTTCCGGTCCCGTCTCAGCGTTGGCATCGCCTTGTGCCGGATCTTGTCCTGCCGTATCCTGTGAGGCACCCAATAAGGTATCCGGGCGAGACTCCACCGCGGAATCTGCTTCGGCAGCGCTGTCTTTGCTGTGTGCAACGGATGACTTGTCTTTATTGAAAGGTTTATTTACACAAAACATTACTGTGATCAGCATTGCAATTGCAAAGAGGCGGCAGGTGAATCTGCGCGGGTTATGATTTCGATTACGGATGGATTGTCTATTAGGAACTGCAGGAATCATACTATTGGAAGTCATGCAGTCTGCGACTGCTTCTGCACAAGCTTTGTCAAGCGAAAACTCTTTGCCCAAAGAGAGGCATTTGTTTCCAAGATACCAGTGAATAGCATCCTTATGACAGACCTGTGTGCATTCGCCGCATTGGATACATTCGTGATCCCCTACACGGAGCACATCCATTTTGCAATGCATAGTGCATCTGCCGCAATTTACACAATGTCCCGCATCTACCCGAACGCCAAGCAAGGACAGCTTTGAAAAAAGACCGTATATTGCACCAAGGGGGCAGAGAAAACGGCAGAATATGCGATAAATAAAAATACATCCAGACAATAAAAGAACCAGAATGAGGAGTTTGCTGATAAACAATATCCCGGGGGTGGGAAGCTTCCTGGCACTGTTTGGGTTGAGCATCAATGCGATAGCGCCTTCCAATGTACCAGCGGGGCAGATGTATTTGCAAAAGCCGGGCACGGGAATTCTCTTTGCCGCATAGGATAGAGGGATATACAGCACAAATAACAACAGAATAATATATTTCAGATAGGAAAGAGCCCTTGTAACAGGACTCTTTTTCATTTTCTTTGTCGGGGTTTTGTATAGAAGCTCCTGAATCAGGCCCATAGGACAAAGCCAACCGCAGACGGTGCGGCCAAAAGTAAGGCCGAACAGCAAGAGGATTCCCAGAACATACCAGGGAGCCCTTGTACCGGAGGCGGCAAGGGCGTTCTGCAAAGCACCCAGTGGACATGCACCGATTGCTCCGGGACAGGAATAACAATTCAGCCCGGGGACACACAGGTTTTTCAATGGACCGGTATAGATATCTCCGGTAACAAACCCCTTTAGCTGTGCATTATACAGAAGGGCGGCGTATAGCTGTATGATTTTACGTCTGGTCGGCATAATGTGCGGCCACCTGCTGTACAGAGCTTTATCAGTTGAATTCTTCGCAGATTTGGCTGCGGGGCCGGATATTCGTTTATTTGTCGGCTGATTCATGGCTTGATCCTTGAATTGTTTTGTGTTTCGTTTACTGGTACGGCAGAAATTGCAGTTATCCAAGGCCAATGCATTCTGTACAGATATTGACCGCCTTGATAAGAGTGTCGTGCATACCGCCATTGAGCACTCCCAGCAGAGTCATGGCAAGTGCGGCAACATAAAGCGCCAGGCGAAGCCATTTCGTGCCGGAATTCGCGGAATACAGGAGGTGGGAAGTTATTTTGGGTTTCATGGTTATAGACCTCGATGTATTTGACGGCAGCGGTAAGAAGTCCATTGAGTCAACGAGATTAGAATACAAAGGAAACTACGCATTGCCGTCTTTGGTTTATGATTACAGCATATCTGCAGTCAGTGTACAGTTGGTATATTCGTTTTCTCCTACGGTCAGTGTGATACCTTCCGGAACGACAACCTGTGCATCTCCTTCAATGGAAAGAGACTGAACCAACGAGGTTCCGGTGACCTTCCAGATGGCATTGTCTGTCAGGGAAATATTGACGTTGTTTGCACCGTTGGCATGAATCAGATTCGCAACATGCCCCAGGTCGAAGTAGTGCGTGATGTCAAAGGAGACATTCTGGTATTCTTCTGCAAAAGCATTGGCTGCTTCTTCGCTGTCAAAGGCAAAACCGCCATTTTCTTTTATTTTTACGGCGCCTTCATAAGTGACATGTATGGCAGCGGTGGAAGCTGCAGCACCGGAATAGGTCGTGTTGGCACCAAAGGTTACGTTTAAGGCAGAACCATTCAATGCCCCGTGGATAGAAGCGTCAGAGCCGGAAGCATTGTAGATATTACCGCTGTATT
>JABUSW010000145.1 GCA_021443885.1 Blautia sp. | reverse complement strand
AAATTTTTCTGTTAACGTGAAAAAATTGACATTTTACGGACTTTTTCGTTGTGCTTTTGATATGATGCTATACTATGATTATCAGCTTGCATCTGTTATGAGTGGGAACAGATGCAAATCATACAATATATGGACAGCTGTTCATGTAAAGAAGAAGGACATCAATAATAAGGGCATTAATTATCAGTTGATTAAGGAGGTTTATGAATGAAAACGAAACAGGCTTTTAACCCTTATCTTCCAAGCTGGGAATACGTACCGGATGCAGAACCACATATTGTAGGAGATCGTGTATATATTTATGGTTCTCATGATTTGTTTAACGGTATCAACTTCTGCCTTGGTGATTACGTTTGCTGGTCAGCACCGGTTGACGATCTTGGCAACTGGAAATACGAAGGGTGTATTTACAAAAGGGAACAGGATCCGGCAGCTCCCCGTATCCGGGTGACAAATGGTCTTGCAGCGCCCGACATGGTACAGGGACCGGACGGAAGGTTTTATTTCTATTATTTTATGGGTGGAACGAAAATGATCTCCGTTGCAGTATGCGATGAGCCTGCAGGCAAATATGAGTTTTACGGATATGTGAAATATGCAGATGGAGTTCCGATTGGAAAGAAGGATGAACCTCTCCAGTTTGACCCTGGGATTTTTATGGACGATGACGGAAGGTTGTACCTTTATACCGGATTTGCGCTTCAGAGCAACCCGCTTCTTCTGGCCGGATCCAAAGCTACAGAGCACGGAGCAATGTGCTTTGAACTGGATACAACAGATATGCTTACGGTGCTTACCGGCCCGGAATATATCGGAATTGCAAGTGAGAAAGAAGCTCCCGGAAGTTCCTATGAAGGACATCCATTCCTGGAAGCAAGCTCCATGAGAAAATTCGGAGATACTTACTATTTTATCTACAGCTCCCTGAACAGCCATGAGCTTTGCTATGCTACCAGCGATAACCCGAAAAGCGGCTTTGAATTCGGCGGTGTACTGGTCAGCAATGGGGATATCGGACTTCCTGGTGTGACAGATGTGAAGAATGCGAAGAACTGCACGGGTAACACCCATGGAAGTCTGATTGAAATCAATGGAAAATATTACGTATTTTATCATCGCCACAGCAATCGAAAACAGTCCTCCAGACAGGCTATGGCAGAAGAGATTCGATTTGAAGATGGTAAATTCTATCAGGCTGAGATGACCTCTTGTGGTTTAAATGGCGGTCCTCTGGAAGGAAAAGGAAATTATCCTACCAGCATTGCCTGCAATGTATACGGTAAGAAAGGTACCTTGTTCCTGAGTATGATCAAGCATTCAAAGAATGGACATCCATATCTTACACAGGAAGGAAAGGATCGTGAGAGTGGACCGGAACAGTATATCACGAACATGTGCGATGGCGCAGTGGCAGGATTTAAGTATTTTGATCTGACTGATACGAAAAAGATCCGTGTAAACGTCAAGGGAAATGCAGCTGGGGTTTTAAGCATCTGTACAGAGGAATACGGGGAAGCGGTGACAAAGATCGATATCAAACCTACAAGGAACGTACACGGCTTTACGGCAGAGTTAAATGCGCCGGGAAGCAGACAGGCTTTATTCTTTAAGTTTGAAGGAAAAGGAAGCTTTGATTTTATTTCTTTCGATCTGCGTTAGACAGATCGCTTCGTGAGAGGTACTGGTGCAGCAAAGTATTCCGTGCCTTTCCGGGTTATATCTATAGACAGGAGAGAAGAATATGAGTTCTCAGAAAAAAACAATTTGGGACAGTCCATTGACGAGTTCCAAAATCAAGACGGATGATGTGCGTATGCCGGAAATGCTGATCGGTTATTTCATTGGACCTTTCGGAGCACTTCTATCATCCGGTATTTTTACCAGTATACTGCAAGGGTATTTTACGGATGTTTTGAAACTGAATCTGTCATTTCTGACAACATTACAGTTAATATCCACTATTTTTATTGTGGCAGCAAATCTTGTTGTAGGGCAATTGATCGAACGAACCAAGACGAAAGCCGGAAAAGCAAGGCCATGGATTCTGCTTTCCGCCCTCACCATTTCCGTCGCCAGTGTGTTGATGTTTATTGTGCCTTTCAAAAGTGAAGGGGCGAAGATGGTATGGGTAGCAGTAGCTTATAATTTATTCTACTCTGTAGCCTTTCCGATCTACAATACAGCAAATTCCACCTTGGTACCGGTTTCCACCCGTGATACACAAAAACGAGGCGCACTTGCTTCCTTTACGAATGTTGCCGGTCTCGGGGTAATGGGTGCCGGTTCCATGGTATTTCCGATTCTTGTTTCCTTTGCATTAAAGGAAGACCAGAGATTGTGGTTTGTTGCTATGCTGGCCATCGCTATTTTCTCCGGATTGACGATCTATCTGCAGTTTATGTTCACAAGGGAGCGTGTAACCGAGGAACTGATGGAGTCCGGCGATAAGGCATCGAAGGGGGAAGAGACAGGAAAAGCGCCATCTATGGCAGCACAGTTTAAAGCAGTCACCAGTGAAAAA
Organism: Blautia sp.; assembly: GCA_021443885.1. Taxonomy (GTDB): domain Bacteria; phylum Bacillota; class Clostridia; order Lachnospirales; family Lachnospiraceae; genus Blautia_A. The sequence goes on along the minus strand of JABUSW010000145.1, from coordinate 8,271 downwards.
ATGTGGTGGATCGCCATTATCCTCTATTTGTTGTTTCAGTGGAGCGGTGCTCTGAAGAATGGCTCGATGATCTATTTCTGTAAATGGGTACTGGATAACAGCTTCTTCGGCTCCGCAGATGCATGGGGGGCATCACAGTCTCTGCTGGCAATCATGGGTGCGATCCCTATGGCTGTCGCTGCAGTGTTTGTGGTTCCGCTGGCTAATAAATACGGAAAGAGAATCGTTATATTCATTGGGATGGTCATTGGTACCATCGGTGGTGTGATTGCAGGCCTGGGCGGCGGTAATCTGATTCCGACGGCCATTGGTGTAGCTATCAAATGTCTTGGATCGGCACCGATCGCATATATGATCCTTGCGCTTCTGGCAGATGTCATAGACCATATTGAGTATAAAGAGAATATGCGTACAGATGGACTCACCATGTCGATATACAGCTCCATTATGGTTGCCGGAACCCCCATCATGAATTCGGTGTTAAGTGCACTTTTGAATATGAGCGGATACGATCAGATGGCAGATGTGGCCATGGGGAAGGCAGGACAGTCCGTCATTACACAGGTTGCCATTGGCTCTGCTTATATATGGGTAGAAACAGCAGCATATGCAATCTGTGCGGTTCTGATCTTGATGTTTACCATTGAGAAACAGCTTCCGGAAGAACAGGCGGCAATTGCTGCAAGAAAAAAGTAGAAAAATAAAAGAAGATTCGTTATAATAAACTCAATAGAGAAGTTGTATTCAGGGACAGACAGTAAAACAGGTATATTTATCTGTTTTGCTGTCCTCTTTGCAGTAGGGATTTGATTTCCAGATGAAAAAACCGGAAAGGCTTCGAGAGGAATTGAGTATGATAAGGATCGCAATCGTAGAAGATGATAAGTCTTATGCACAGGAACTGATCGCAAACCTGGACAGATATGAACAGGAATGCGGGCATAATCTGGTAGTCCAGTGGTTTCAGGATGGGGAAGATATCGTGGAAGATTACAAGTGTAATTTTGATATCATCCTGATGGATGTCGAAATGATGTTTATGAATGGAATGACGGCAGCGGAAAAGATCCGGGAGATCGACAAAGAAGTCATCATCATATTCATTACCAATATGCCGCAGTATGCAATTAAGGGGTATATGGTGGACGCTCTGGATTATGTCTTAAAACCCTTGTCCTATTATGCATTTTCCCAGAAAATAGACCGTGCACTTCAACGACTGGACAAAAGAAAGAAAAAGTTTCTTCCGGTGTCCGTGAAAGGAGGCATGAAGAAGCTTGACATCTCCAGAATCTATTATATTGAGGTACAGGATCACGATCTGTGTTTCCATACAATGGATGGAGATTACGAAGCAAAGGGTTCTATGAAAGAACTGGAACTGACTTTGGAAAAGGATCCTTTTTATCGATGCAATAAATGCTATCTTGTGAACCTGGAACATATTTCCGGGATTCAGGGAAATGATCTTCTCATCGGCGGAACCATTATTCAGGTAAGCCGTTCCAGAAAAAAGGAACTGATGAATCAATTGAATAATTATATGAATGAGGTTAGCAAATGATAAATGTTTTTGCAGATCCTCCCGGTGCGTTATACGCGATGGCGTATGTAATTGCAGCAACTGTTTTCAGTTTTTATATTCGAAAATCAACGCTTCGAAAACCGGAAAGAATCATGGGCATCGGACTGGTGGCAGCCATAGTAACGTTTATGGTTGTGACAGACAATGTACCGCAGCCATTGTTTCTTCCCTGTATTGCAGTTGCACTGGTGATGCTGTATGGAATGGTTTATTTCTTTAATGAACTCAACTGGAAGAAGACGCTGTATTATACGGCACATATGTATATCCTGGGAGAATTCAGTGCTTCCCTGGACTGGCAGCTTTATTACTATATCATTCGAAATCAGGGGAAGATATGGATCTCTCCCGGTGACTGGGTTGTTATGGTACCGATGTTGTTTCTGGAAATTACGTTCGTTATGTGGCTGGGAAAGCGTTGGTATGATGAAAAGGCTGACGTGGATATATCGGAAAAGCAGGCTGTTACGGTGGTTTTGATTGCTTTGTGTGTATTTGGATTAAGTAATCTCAGCTACGTTCCGGTGAAGACTCCTTTTTCCGGGGCTGTGCCTGAACAGATCTTTAACATTCATACGTTGGTGGATCTGGGAGGAATTGCCATACTTTTTGCTTATCATACGCTTCTGATCGACATGCAGAGAAGAATTGATTTTGATAATATGAAGAATATACTGGATATGCAGTATATTAATTATCAGGTTTCCAAACAAAGCGTGGATATCATCAATCAGAAGTATCATGACCTGAAACACCAGATCAATATTCTGCGAAGAGAATTCGGTTCCGAGAAAGGCATGCAGTACCTGGACGAAATGCAAAGTGAGATCGAAGCTTACGAAGCTCAGAATAAAACAGGAAACAAGGTTCTGGATACGATTTTGACCGGGAAAAGCCTGTATTGTCAGCAAAACGGGATTCGCCTGACCTGCGTGGCAGATGGCAGTCTGCTTGGTTTTATGGATATGCTGGATATCAGTTCCCTGTTTGGAAATGCTTTAGATAATGCGATAGAAAGTGTTGCCGCCATTGAGAATCCGGAAGAACGTCTGATCCATTTTACGATTTCCAGAAATAAAGGATTTCTTCGTATAAAGGTTGAGAATCGATATCGAGGGAATGTGAATTTTGAGGATGGACTGCCTCAGACTACAAAGAATGACAGAAACTATCACGGATATGGTATCAAAAGCATTCAAACCATTGTGAAAAAGTATGGTGGTTCCGTTACCATTATTGCGGATGGCGGTTGGTTTGAATTGAGAATACTGATTCCAATTTCGGGTGTCTCTGATAAAGAGAGTATATGAAGAATCTACGATTCGCAAGGCGATCGGGGGGGCCGGCGAAGCATGCTGTAAGTACACCAATGTATTTTGAATTAAAGGAGAAAGAACATGGCAGCAGTCAGTATCATGGACGAATTTGAGGTACATAAAAATGAAAAGTTTCTGGAGATCGCAGAAAGCCTGAGACCAAAGCTGCGGTCCAGATTTCAGCCACCGCAAAAGATCGTGGAGATCGCAAGAACAAAATTCGGTGAGTGCAAAGTAGTAAAGGAACGGGCGGCAGCCGTGCTTCAGGATATGACCTTCCGGAAAGGGGATAAGGTCTGCCTTGACTTTGGAGACCACATGGTGGGATATGTTTCTTTGGAGCTTGCCTCCAAAGGCTCACACCAGGATGCACCGGTTTTTCTGCACCTGAAATTTGGTGAGATTCCCCAGGAAATTGAAGATAAAAGTGAAGATTATCATGGCTGGATCAGCCGAAGCTGGATTCAGGAGGAGTATGTTCACATTGATGTTTTGCCGGCTAAGCTGGAGCTTCCCAGAAGATATGCTTTCCGCTACATGGAAATTGAAGTGATCGATGTATCTCTGAAGTTTTCCCTGCAGATTAAAAATGCTGCCTGCAAAGCAGTTTCTGCTGTGAATTTCCATGATGTGGATCCCATCAATACAGGGGATGTTATGCTGAATGAAATGGATCGCATCAGTGTACGGACGCTGCAGGAGTGTATGCAGGATGTATTTGAAGACGGTCCCAAAAGAGACCAGAGACTCTGGCTGGGAGATCTGAGACTGCAGGCGAGAGCAAATTATGTGAGCTTCAAGAATTATGATCTGGCAAAGCGCTGCCTGTATCTTTTTGCAGGAATGCCTTTCAATGAGGGAAAGATCTCTGCGTGTGTATTCACAGAACCGGAACCTGCACCGGATGATACATATCTGATGGATTATGCATTGCTTTTCGGAGCAGCTTTGTATGATTATTACGAAGCAACGAAGGATATGGATACTCTGGTTGACCTGTATCCCACGGCCATACGGCAGATTGAAATCGTGATCGACAATCTGAATGCGGATCACGTAGTAGAGGATCCGGGAGATGCGTTTGTATGCTTTATTGACTGGGGAGAGGGACTCAATAAACAATGCAGTGCACAGGGAGTCCTGATCTACAGCATGCGATATGGAATGCGGCTTGCAAAGGTCCTGGGCGATGAGAAAACCTGCCAGTGGCTGGAAAAGGAAAGTGAGCTTTGTAAGAAAGCAGCGGTTGATACCTTCTGGGATAAAGACCAGCAGTTGTTTATCAGCGGCGAAGAGAAACAGATTTCCTGGGCAAGCCAGATCTGGATGATACTGGCCAGGGTGTTTGATGTGGATATGAGCCATGAACTGATCATGCGGACCATGTCCATTAATCCCCGTATCCGTATGGTTACGCCCTATATGTATCATCATTTCATTGATGCTTTGATCCGATGCGGTGAAGAAGAGCGTGCGTTGGATGAAATGAAGCGCTATTGGGGGGAAATGATCCGGGATGGTGCAGATACCTTTTGGGAGCTTTATAATCCCTACAACAAAAATGAATCACCGTATGGCTCCAGCATCGTCAACAGTTACTGCCATGCCTGGAGTTGTACCCCCACCTATCTTCTGCGCAAATTTTTTGCCGAAAAAAAGGGTTGGATGATTTGAGGATATAGAGAGTTTTTAAACAAATAAATGCGGGGTGTCTGAGAGACACCCCGTATTTTTTGAGATAAGATGGCAGAGATGACGAATTGCAAACCGTACGCTATCCATCAATTTCTGTATTCACAAAATTCGATCCTTGTGCTAGTATACGTATAACATCAGCTGGCGGAGGTGAGGAAATGATTATTGAAATTGATTTTCAAAGCGATGAGGCGATCTATCTGCAATTAATGAACCAGATTATATTGGGGATCGCAACCTCCCGTCTGCAGCCGGGGGATTATCTTCCATCCGTGAGGCAGCTGGCGGACACGGTCGGTATCAATATGCATACGGTGAATAAAGCATACTCCCTTCTTCGGGAAGAAGGGTACGTCAGTATTGACCGCAGACGCGGCGCTTTTATCTGTGTCGATATGGACAAACGAAAAGCCTTGGAAGATATGAAACAGAACCTGGTGGTTGCGCTGGCAAAGGGGCATTGCAAAAATGTCACCAGGCAGGAAGTGCATCGGCTGATTGATGAAATATATGATGAATACTGTTAGAAGACAGCGGCTTTGCGAAGGATGGACCATGCGATCCGTCTTCTGCGGATGATCAGGGACAGACAGAGGAGGACATAATAATGTTTATGGAATATACAAAACAGGCGGAGCGTGCAATTGATCTGGCACATAATACAGCCCGTTCCTGCAAACATGGCTATGTAGGAACAGAACATATACTGTTGGGATTACTGACTGAAAAGGAAGGGACAGCCGGAAGAGTTCTGGAGGCTTTTCAGGTAAAAGAGGAGGACCTGCTTGAGAAGATCCGGCAGCTGATCGCCCCTTCGGAATCAAATGTAAAAGAGGCTTATCTGGAATTCAGTCCCAGGGCGGGGGATGTCCTGGAGGGTGCAGGAGAGGAAGCGTCACGTTTTAAAATGAGTCAGGTGGGAACAGAGCACATTCTTCTGGCTATGCTGAAGGAAACGGATTGCGTGGGAACACGGCTTCTGCACACGATGGGCGTAAATATCCAGAAGCTATACGGGGCAGTTCTGTCGGCGATGGGGATCGATAACGCGTCTGTTATTGAAGAACTGCAGGCAAACAAAAATAACCAGGTAAAAGGCTTTTCTGCTACACCGATACTGGATCAATACAGTCGCGACCTGACAGCCCTGGCGGCAGAGGGACAGCTGGATCCGGTGATCGGGAGGGATCGGGAAATTGCACGCCTGATTCAGATCCTGAGCCGCCGAAATAAGAATAATCCTTGTCTGGTGGGAGAACCTGGCGTTGGCAAAACTGCGATCGCGGAGGGCCTCGCGCAGCGAATCGTCTCCGGAAATGTTCCGGAAACCATTTTGAATAAAAGAATAGCGATACTGGATCTTTCCGGCATGGTTGCCGGAAGTAAATACCGCGGAGAATTTGAAGAACGGATCCGTGGAGTGGTTAATGAAGTGCGTGAGAACAAGGGAGTACTTCTTTTTATCGATGAGCTTCATACCATCATTGGCGCCGGGGGAGCTGAGGGGGCATTGGATGCTTCCAATATTCTGAAACCCTCTCTTTCCAGAGGCGAAATACAGGTGATCGGAGCTACAACACTGGAAGAGTATCGGAAATACATCGAAAAAGATGCTGCACTGGAACGCAGGTTTCAGCCGGTCACTGTGAATGAACCTACAGAAGAGGAAGCAATTGCGATTCTGGAAGGGATCCGTCCGTATTACGAGACTCATCATGACGTGAAATATACAGAGGATGCGGTGAAGGCGGCCGTGCACATGTCTGTCCGTTATATCAATGATCGCTTTCTTCCGGATAAGGCCATCGACCTGATGGACGAGGCAGGTTCCAAGGTTCGCCTTTCCGGATATACCGGAAAGAAAGAGAATCCTGGTTCGGATGCGGTTCGGGAACTGGTAAACCTGAAAGAACAGGCAATTATCCGGGGCGATTATCAGGAAGCAAAACAGCTTCAGACCCGGCAGGAGGCCCTTGAGAAAAAGCTTGAGAAAGATTTTCAGAAGAAACTGCACAGCCGGCAGAAAAAATCGCTGATCGTGGATGAGAACGTGATTGCTTCGGTAGTCTCTGACTGGACGAAGATCCCGGTACAAAAGCTTACCCAGGGGGAAACAAAACGCCTTGCACAGCTAGAGAAGGAACTGCGCAGGAGAGTGATCGGACAGGAGGAAGCAGTGGCAGCTGTAGCACAGGCAGTGAAAAGAGGACGCGTCGGTCTGAAGGATCCGAATCGCCCCATTGGTTCCTTCTTATTCCTTGGACCAACCGGCGTCGGAAAGACGGAGCTTTCCAAAGCTTTGGCGGAGGCCGTATTTGGCAGTGAGCAGGCTATGATACGTGTTGATATGTCAGAATACATGGAGAAGCATAGCGTGTCAAAACTGATTGGTTCCCCTCCCGGATATGTAGGCTATGACGAGGGCGGGCAGCTCAGCGAAAAAGTACGCCGTAATCCATATAGTGTTCTCCTGTTTGATGAGATTGAAAAAGCACATCCGGACGTATTTAATATTTTGCTGCAGGTTCTGGATGATGGACATATCACAGATGCACATGGAAGAAAAGTGGATTTTAAACAGACCATTATCATTATGACTTCGAATGCAGGGGCGCAGGCGATCATAGAACCAAAGCGGCTGGGATTTGTTTCCGGAGAGAATGCAAAACAGGATTATGAACGCATGAAAGCGGGAGTGATGGAAGAAGTCCGCAGAATTTTCAAACCGGAATTTCTGAATCGTATTGATGAGATCATGGTATTCCACGCTTTGGAACGGAATCATATTCGAAAAATCGTGGAGATTCTGCAAAAAGAGCTGACGAAACGATGTAAAGACCAGATGGATATTACGCTGAAGCTGACAGCGGCAGCGAAGGATCATCTTTGTGAGGCGGGATTTGACAGCAAGTACGGAGCCAGACCTCTTCGCAGAGCGCTTCAGTCCAAGGTGGAGAATGAGCTGGCCAACCGGATCCTGCTTGGAGAGATTCGTCCGGGGGATACTGTTTCGGTGGGATTCTCCGATAAGAAACTGCAATTTCTTGTGAAAGAGAAGAACGATACAAAATAGTATAAATTATGGCGTGATATATAGATATTAAACACCAAATATATTATAATTTAAATAGCACCGAAACAGGTACGCAAAGTGGCTTTTCGGAAGGCCATTGAAAAGAAATATGTGGGAGGATGTAACTATGGCAGCAGTAAAAGAACTGATTCGAACAGAAGAAAACGGAACCATCAGCTTTGGAGATTATGAATTGGCTCAAAAATCGAAACTGTCTGATTATAAATTTAAAGGGGATCTTTATAAAGTAAAAACATTTAAAGAAATCACAAAGCTGGAAAGAAACGGCAGTTTTGTTTATGAATCTGTTCCGGGAACAGCGGTATTGAACCTGACACAGGACGGAGAGACTATGGTTTTTGAAGTGGAAGGCCCGGAAGATGCACAGATTACTGTTGAACTGGAATCAGAGACAGAATATGAGATCATGATGAGTGGTCTTTGCGTTGGACGGATGAAGACAAATCTGGGAGGAAAGCTTTCGTTTCATGTGCAGCTCAGTGATACACAGGAGGTTGAAGTTAAGATCATCAAATGCTGAAAAATAAAAAAATCGTCTATTTCTGCCAGGATTGCGGGTATGAGTCCTCGAAATGGATGGG
>JABUSW010000186.1 GCA_021443885.1 Blautia sp. | reverse complement strand
AGAGAGCATATGCACTTCATCGATAATATACACTTTATAATTCCCCTGTGTCGGCCGATACGATACTTCTTCCCGGATTTCACGGATATTATCAACACCGTTATTCGATGCTGCATCGATCTCGATGACATTCATGGAAGTCCCTGCCTGGATGGATCTGCACATTTCGCATTCTCCGCAGGGTCCTCCGTCAACAGGATGCTCACAGTTTACCGCTTTTGCCAGAATTTTTGCAACCGTCGTTTTTCCTGTCCCTCGTGTACCGCAAAATAAATATGCATGGCCGATACGCTTCGCCTTGATCTGGTTCTTCAACGTTGTTACAATGTGATCCTGTCCTTTCACATCTGCAAAACTATCCGGACGAAACTTCCGGTAAAGAGCCATATATGCCATATACCTTCTCCTGCCTTTTCAACACTTCCGCCGCGGAAGCTGTTTCCCGCGGCGGTAATAAATCCTTTATCACTCTCTTTTGAACCCGGAAGCATCAGTCCCCGAAGCTGATACCAATCTGTTTTGCAGCTTTAATGGTCTGGTCTTTCGGAGATACTGTCTTCAGTTTTCCTGCACATTCTGCAAGAGGAACACGTTTGATCTTATTGTTTACGATTGCGATCATGTTGCCATAATCTTCATCCATAATGGCTTCTGCAGCACCGGCACCCAGTCTTGTGGAAAGCACTCTGTCATACGGACACGGCTCGCCGCCTCGCTGTGTATGTCCCGGCACAGTAATACGAACTTCGCATCCTGTGATTTCCTGAATCTTCTCAGCAATTTCATAAGATACGGATGGGTACTTATACTGTTCAACCTTTTTCTTGAAATCTTTCTTGGACAGTTTTGCGTCTTCTTTAGAGATCGCGCCTTCCGCAACAGCAAGGATCGTAAAGCGCTTACCGGCTTTTGTACGTCCTTTGATTGCTGAGCAAACCTTCTTAATATCGTATGGGATCTCCGGAATCAGGATAATGTCTGCTCCGCCTGCAAGACCTGCATACAGCGTAAGGCTTCCTACCTTATGGCCCATAACCTCCACGATAAATACACGTCCATGAGAAGCGGCTGTTGTATGGATCTGATCGATGGCATTGGTTGCGATGGCCAGCGCGCTATTGAAACCGAAAGTCATATCGGTACCGAAAATATCGTTATCAATGGTCTTCGGCAGATGAATGATATTCAAGCCTTCTTCGCGAAGCAGATTTGCCGTTTTCTGCGTTCCATTTCCGCCAAGAATAACAAGGCAATCCAGACACAGTTTATAATATGTCTGCTTCATAGCTGCTACTTTATCGAGACCTTTTTCATCCGGCACACGCATCAGTTTAAAAGGCTGTCTGGATGTTCCAATGATCGTGCCGCCCTGTGTAAGAATTCCGGAAAAATCTCTGGATGTCAGCATACGATATTTTCCGTAAATAAGTCCTTTATATCCATCTTCAAATCCGTATACTTCAAGATCTTCTACGGAACTAAGACCTTTTACAACACCTCTCATTGTAGCGTTCAATGCCTGGCAATCTCCACCGCTGGTCAACAGACCAATTCGTTTCTTCATACTGTCCTCCATTTCTGTGCTTTCATCTCGTACACTTTGCCGGTTTTGCTTTTCACCCGACTTCTTAGCATTATTATATAATAATTCATACTTTAGCGCAACATACAACTTCTTTTCTTGGGCAAAATGTCTAATAGCCGTTACTGTTTCATGAAACTGTTTATGGTTCTCTGGAAAATCTTCATCGTACTTTCAATATCTTTGTTTTCTTCTACCAGTTTCGTAATTTCGTTGTTTGCAAGATTGATTACCTGCTCATATTTCTGAAACTTTGGCGCTATGGTCCCCTGTTGTATCACCGCGCCTAGCAGATTGCTGTCGATTACGCGTTCTCCTTCATCCATATCCTCCTGAATGATAGCTGCCGCATCCTCAGACATCGCTACAGCCTGCAGCACAGAAACCCCCTGGGAATAACGAAAAATATTCATCTGCACATCCGTATCGTAAGTCAGATGTTTCAGAAACTCCCATGCGACCTGTTCATGCCTTGTCTTCTCACTGATTCCAATCAGAAGCGCGTCTACTTCCGAACGATTCTCACCGTCCGTTCCTCTTGGAAATGTTGTACAGTCCCATTGGAAAGTAGTGTATTTCTTGATCTTATAAGGATATGTCTTATAGGTCCGGTATTCTGCAAAAGTCAAAGGCATAAAGGCTACTTTTCCGTTATTGAAGTCTTCCTGTGTAACCTTTTGTCCCTGGTTCAATTCCTGAATCTGACGATAATATCTGAGAGAGTCATAAACCGCCTGATTCGTGAAACTCACCTGTTTCCCGTCATTTGAAAAAACCTGTGCCCCGCTGGTATTTACCACATTCAGCCAGTTGTAATTATAAGTTCCAAACTGATCCAGAAGGCCGTCCCCATCCGTATCCTTTGTCACCTTCTTACAGATTTCGTACATATCCTGCCAGGTCCAGTCCAGCTGCGGCATATCGATATTTTCTTTTGCCAGCAGCGATTTATTAACAAAAAGCAGTGTAGGAACCACCTCATAAGGCAATGCAAACTGATTCTCATTGTTTTTTCCAATGTTTACTGCTGTCATAAAATAAGCATCCGAATCGAATTCCCGATCCGCAGCCATCAAATCATCCAGCTTTTTCAAAGCTCCCAGCGAACAATATTTACTGAAGTCCGTATCCAGTATCATAAATACATCCGGCAGCTTTCCCTCCAGCAGTTTTCTGGCACACCACTCCGAATAATCCTCCTTTAGGATCCCGCTGTTGTAATGAATCCGTACTCCCGGATGGCTTTTCTCAAAAGAAGCAATGGCTTCATCCATCATGACAAGACTACTGGCTGAAGCCACATCCCAGTTGCTCCCGGTAAACATCCCGAATTCAATGGTTATGTCCTTTGCCTGGCAGCTTACGGAAATTCCGCTTCCCCACAGGAACACCAACAAAACAAATCTCATCACTGCGTTTATTCTCTTTTCATTGTTCTTCATCCGGCCACCCCTGGGTTTGAAAAGCTCCATACTTCTGTGTAACTCCTGTCTGCACTGCCCAGATCGCCAGCTGGGTTCTATCCCGCAGCTCCAGTTTGTTCAGTATTGAGCTCAGGTAATTTCGAACGGTTCCTTCCGAAAAATTCAATGTCTCTGCAATCTCCTTGTTGCTGAGGCCTTTTCCAACTTCTCCGATAACCTTCCATTCTGTCTTTGTAAGGTCAGTAGGCTCTTTGATTCCGACCTGAATCTTATAATCAGATCTGGCCATCTGCGAAAAAAGCCGCACAACTTTCGTGGCAATATCCGGATTGATCATAGCTCTGCCGCTATACACAGTAGCAATAGAATCCACAAGTTCATCCATGGACACGCCTTTCAGAAGATAACCGCTGGCCCCGAACTTCAGCGCATTGTAGACGTATTCATCATCATCAAAGGTTGTAAGAATGATGATTTTGATCTCCGGATAGTTTTCCTTGATGATCTTCGTGCATTGCACACCATCCATCTTTGGCATACGAATATCCATGAGAATGACATCCGGCTTATTCTCCCGGACCTCCCGGATCACTTCCTGCCCATTGGCAGCGACTCCGGTTACTTCCAGATTTTCCTTGCTGTTGAGAACGATCTGAAGGCTCTGACGAATCAGTTCCTGATCATCTGCAACCAAAACCTTAATCATAAGCTTCCCCCCATCTGATTGGAATCACCGCATGCACAACGAAGCCATCGCTTCCGTCAAAAGTGACGGTTCCTCCCAGCATTCCAATCCTTTCTTTCATGTGTTTTGTGCCAAATCCGCTCTTAACCTCTTTGCTGCCGATACCATCGTCCTTGATCTGGAGAATGATATCCGAATCCTTTTGGGACATGGTTACCCATATCTTTTTTGCATATCCATGCCGGATCGCATTCGTGATTCCTTCCTGAATTACCCGGTAGATGGCATTTTCTTCATCTTCGTCAAATTTCAGTTTTTTCACTTCACAGTTAAAATAAACTCTCGCGTCAGAGACAGAATTCATATCAGTAACCATCTTCGAAATGGCATATTCCAGACTGAACCTTTCCAGAGCGTCCGGTCTTAATTCATTCACGGAACGGCGTATTTCTTTGATTCCGTCTCTTGTCACTCCGGAAATCGTCTCCAACTGTTTTTTCGTCATTTCCGGTGCCACATCTATGGTAGCTACACAGGCATCAATGCCAGCTGCGATCCCGGTCAACGTATGCCCTAACGTATCGTGGATTTCTCTTGCCAATCGATTACGCTCTCTGGTCTCTGCCATTTTCTCCGACATTTTGGCATATTCCTGAATCTGCTGGTTCGCTTTTTCCAGTTTATCATTCAGCGTATTTACCTCGTCGATGGTACCTCTTTGTATCATGATAAAATCAACACAGTACATTACAAACAACACCATATTCAAAGAACTGATCACATTGTACACGATCAGATATCTCTGCTGATGTGCTGCATCGTAATAGCGAATATAGGATTCGATAGAATAAAGATGATACCTTACCGAAAGAATATTGTAATTAGCCAGCAAAAAGCAAGCCACCGCCATGGCCATTAATGTAACCTGCGCTCTCCGCTCTTTCACATATGCAATCAGATTGGTAAAAACCATAATCAGAATCCCATTGTAATTAAAATTCAGCAGATATACGATCCAGATCGACAAAAAGAAATCCAGTACCAGACTGATCACCACAGCTTTGTCTCTCGACTTCAGCCAGTTCTCACGGACGATATAATTAATGGTGAAAATAATCAGAATCAGAACACAGATCAAAAAATTCTGTTTTGGGTTCGACGGCAAAGCTGTTACGCTATCCAGGAATTCACGTGCATTGTAACGATGCCGAATCAGTTCTGACGTATTATAAATAAACCCGCTGATCAGAAGAACTGATACGATATTCAATACTAAAATTCCAATCTGAAAAGCATGGATTCTTTTTTCTCTCATAATCCCCCCATTACAACAATTGTTTCACTGCCACCCATTGATTTCATATTCATTCAGATTGTCTTCGCTGATCAATCTGCTGGGAAGGCTGATATATTTCGGAATCTCCCGGCCCTGCAGATAAGCATATGCAGTCTCACCGGCGGTTCTCCCCAGATTTCTTGGGCTTTGGGAGCTGGTTCCGGTGACATATCCCATTTCCAGCATAGCCTTAAAATCCGGTGAACCGTCCACCCCATACACCAGAACTCCTTCATCCTTTTTATGTTGCTGCAGCGCCGATAATCCCCCCAGCGCAGATGGGTCATTTCCGCCGAATACTACATTAAATGAAACACCGGTGCTTAAAAACTCAGACATGACCCGGGCGCCTACTTCCAACTCGCCTGCTGCCGGTGCCTCGTAAACGATTTTATAATCCGGATCATCTGCGAATGTTTCCACAAAACCCCGCACCCGGTCTGTGATGGAGGTCTGAATCGGATTATCCAGAATCACGATCTCCGCCGCATCCAGACGTTTCATCATATCCTTCGCACATTCCTGTCCTGCCTGATAATTATCTGTCTCAATACAGGTAATCACATAGTCCTGATCTTTTACTCTCGTATCAATATTGATTACCGGAATTCCTGCTTTTTCGCAGGCTTCCAAAGCCGGCTGCACCGTCTCCCAGTCAACCGGATTCAGGAAAAGCATTTCTATACCTTCCTCCAGCATTTCCAGAATCTGTTCATTCTGTTTGTTCTGATCCTGCAGTGGATCTCTTGTAATCAGAATATCCCCGTTTTCTTCTACCACTTCTTCCAAAGAACGGTGCAGAACATCAAAAAACGGGTTATTTCTGGTCATATACGTGGAACCAAACAGCCGCGGTTCATGCTCCACTGCCGATTCCTGTCCTTCATTCTCAATAGCCGCAACAACCCATGTCGAAGTCAGCACGATAAGACATAAGATAAGAATTCCTGTTTTCTTCATCCTCTTCCCCTGAATTCAAAAAAGGGCTGATCAGAACCAGCCCTTTTTGTCTCATACCATTAACCTTTACGATTTCGAATATAGTCAACGAATACCGCTAAAAGGATTACCAAACCTTTGATAACATACTGCCAGGATGTATTTACGTTCATCAGGTTCAAACCGTTATTCAGAACTCCAATGATGATAGCACCGATGATCGTTCCGCCGATACGTCCGGATCCGCCTGCCATGGAAGTCCCGCCGACTACTACAGCTGCAATGGCGTCCATTTCGGCTCCATCACCAGCTGTCGGCTGTCCGGAATACATACGGGATGCCCATACGATACCTGCCAGACCTGCCATAATACCGGAATATGTATGAACAAGGAATTTTACCTTTCCACTGTCAATTCCAGAGAAAACAGCAGCCTGAGCATTTCCGCCCACCGCATAGATATGACGGCCAAGTTTTGTTTTATTCATAATAAATGCGGTAATGATCAGCACGATCACCATCAGGATAACCGGCACCGGAACGATTCCCACGTAACCAGCTCCGATAAACTGCCATTCATCATTTACAACTCGTACCGGTGATCCGCCTGTATAAACCTGTGCAAGACCTTTGGATATATTCATCGAGGCCAAAGTCACAATGAAAGGCGGAATGGTGGTCTTTGCGATCCAGATACCATTGAACATACCAACCAGAAGACCTACCAGAATACCAGCAAGGAAAGCAACCGGAATCGGAAGTCCATAGCGTGATACGCAGCCGGCAGCAAAACAGCCGGATAAAGCAATTACCATACCTACCGACAGGTCAATACCGCCAAGAATGATGACCATCGTCATACCGCAGGCAAGAAACATGTTCGGTGCAATCTGACGAAGTACATTAAAAATATTCTTTGATGTAGGGAAGATACTGCTTGTTTTGGGAAATACAGACAAGAACAGGCAGATCACAACCAATGCCACCAGAATACCAAGATTATCTTTAAAATATCGTTTTACAGCTTTCATCTCTCATTTCCTCCATATGATTTCCGCATACTATTTTGCAGCCAACTGCATAATCTGTTCCTGTGTTACCTGCTCCTCATGGCTGAAGCATCCAGCCACTTTTCCGTCACACATAACATAAATTCTGTCACTCATATTCAGAATCTCCGGAAGCTCTGAAGAGATCATGACGATGGACATGCCCTGCTTCACCAATTCATTCATGATGGTATAAATCTCCGCCTTCGCACCGACATCCACACCACGGGTAGGCTCATCCAGAATCAGAATCTCGGGATTCGTAGCAAGCCAGCGGCCGATCATAACCTTCTGCTGATTTCCACCGGACAGGTTGCCGATCAGCTGTTCCTGAGAAGGCGTCTTTGTAGCCATCATATCAATGTATTTCTGCGTGATCTCTTCTTCTTTTCTGGAATCAACGCGTCCGTTTCGGATAAACTCCTTCAAGACCTCGATGGTGGAATTGAACCGGACACTTTGTATCTTGTACAGACCCTCCAGCTTACGATCTTCCGGAACAAGAGCTATTCCATACTTCATAGCATCAATCGGAGATTTGATCTTGGCCTTCTCACCCTTCACATAGATCTCGCCAGTCTTACATTGCGTCAGACCGAAAATTGCTTTCATTGTCTCACTTCGTCCTGCACCAACAAGCCCGGCAAAACCAACGATCTCTCCTCTGTGTACTTCAAAAGTAGCACCTTTTGACATATTTCCATCCGATATATTTTCGCACTTCAGCACAACTTCCTTGTTCTGCGGAAGGAAATCCCTGGTATAATAATTCGTCAGCTCACGACCAACCATCATAGCGATGAGTTCATCTTTGTTTGTCTCTTTTACAACTTTTGTGCCTACATAGGTCCCATCTCGCATAACGGTAACCCGGTCACAGATCTGCTCCAGCTCACTCATTTTATGCGAAATATAGATAATGCCTACCCCTTTTGCAGTAAGCGCACGCATGGTTTCAAATAAAAAACTTACTTCCTTATCTGAAATGGAAGACGTCGGTTCATCCATAACCAGTATTCTGGAATTAAAGGAGATGGCTTTGATGATCTCCACCATCTGCTGCTGGGCGATGGTAAGATCCTTGATCAAAGTGTCCGAAGATATCCCCATACCATATGCATCCAGCAGCTCCTGCGCATCCTGATTCATTTTCGCATGGTCTACGAATCTTCCTCCGGGCTCCCTTCCAAGGAAAATATTTTCTGCAACCGTCATATACGGAACAAGAACCAGCTCCTGATGAATAATTGCAATGCCGTTATCATGGGACGCATTAACACCATCAATGACTACTTTTTGTCCATCAATGTATATTTCTCCTTCTTCCGCTATGTAAATGCCGCCAAGAACCTTGATCAAAGTGGATTTTCCGGCACCATTCTCTCCGAGAAGTGCGTGAACCTCTCCGGCACGAAGATCAAAATCTACTGCCTGCAGTGCTTTAACACCGGGAAAGGATTTGTGTATGTTTTTCATTTGAAGCAATACGTGCTCGCTCATATACTCACCTTCCTGTTCTAAAAAAATGTGCCGGCTCCTCTCATGGAGGAGCCCGACACTTTTATGCTGCCTGGTATCATATAGCTTTTATCACCACAGACCGAAAGCCTGCCTGGTTTTCAAAACGATATACCAGAATCTATCTTACTGCCATCCGTCTGTGCCGTAGTCAGCAACGTTTTCTGCTGTGATCAGGAATGTTTCAACCGGATATCTTGCTTCAACTTCTTTTCCGTCGAGATAATCATACATGATCTGAACAGATTTTTCAGCGATGGTTACAGGAGACTGTGCACCGGTACCAGCGATCATGGATCCTTCTTTTGCAAGCTCAGCTTTGATGTCCGGAGAACCATCTACGCCGTAGATCAGAAGAGAATCAAATCCCTGACCTTTTGCTGCTGCAAGAGCACCAAGAGCTGTCGGGTCATTTCCGCCAAAGATCGCAACTACATCCGGGTTTGCTGTCAGAAGGTCTTCTGCAAGGCCCTGTGCTACCTGAAGGTTTCCTTTTGCATCCTGCTGTCCAACGATTTCAAAACCTGCTCCATCGATTGCATCAAGGAATCCATTTGTTCTGTCTGTTACAGACTGCATCGTCGGGGAATCAAGAACAAGGATCTTTCCTCCGTCCGGGCATCTCTTAACAAGGTCTTCACCACAAACTTTACCAGCATTGTAGTTATCGGAACCAGCATAAGAAACGAGTTTGTCCATATCTGCAACTTCTGTGTCAAAGCCTACCATAGGAATGCCGGCTTTTGCCACTTCATCAAGTGCAGGCGCAATACCTTCTGCATCAACAGGGTTCATGAACAGACCAGCCAGATCCTGAACTGCAAGGTCAGATACGTCAGATACCTGCTTTGTGATATCGTTGCCCGGGTCAACTGCGATCAGTTCGTCACCGTTAGCTTCTACCATTTCTCTCATTTTTCCTTCGATGGTTACGAAGAAAGGGTTTGTTCCATCCATACAGGTGTAGCCAAATTTCAGGCCTTCTGCAAATACAGATGTCGGAAGCAGAACAGAAGCTGCTGCTACGCATGCGATTGCACTTACTAATCTCTTTTTCATTTTAATTCCTCCTTGTTTTGTGAGATTTGTTATAAACAAATTTTACCATACCCTCATTATTTGTAAAGATGTATAATGTAATTAAAAATAATTACATTTGTCATATTCTGAATGCCGGTATTTCGAACAAAACCTATTCTTACGTAACAATGGCTTGTTTGTCGAAATTCGCCTCCCACAATCAATCTTGACATTCTTCCCAAAACAGCATATACTGACAATGCGCAGCCGGGGAGTTAGCGGTGCCCTGAACCTGCAATCCGCTACAGCAGGGGTGTTGCCAATCCGAGGGGTGTTGCTTGTGGAGCTGCCCTTTATAAGTGGCGTTGACGTTTGGGTCTTATGCAACAGGAATCCATGAACCGTGTCAGGGCAGGAATGCAGCAGCACTAAGTGGAAGCTCTTGTGTGACGTGAGGGTGCCTGGGCTGAGTTAACTGTAGAGGTAACGTCTGGGAGCGCATTTCGAAGTGCGGCGCGCATAAATAATGCATAAAAATACGGCTCTTATGTTCCTGTAACATAAAAGCCGTTTTTTATTGCTCTTCCTGTTGTTTTCGGATTCTATCCAACTTCTTTTTTTCCCGAAGTCTGCGAAAAAACGCAGACAGCATTTCCGAGCACTGCTCTTCCAGTACTCCTCTGGTGATTCTCACCTTATGATTAAAGCCATCTACTTCCAGGAGATTCAAGACCGATCCGGCACATCCCGCCTTGGGATTCATACTTCCGATGACCACCTCGTCTATCCTGGATTGCACCAGTGCTCCTGCACACATCTGACACGGTTCCAAAGTCACATACATGGTACAGCCCTCCAAACGCCAATCCCCCAGCCTTCTGCTGGCTTTCCGGATCGCATTCAGCTCCGCATGAGACAACGTATTCTTATCAGTGTTTCGGCGATTGTAGCCTCTGGCTATGATTTTTCCGTCACACACGATGACGCATCCGATGGGTACCTCATCCAACGCCTCTGCTTTTCGCGCCTGTCGGATCGCCTCCTTCATAAACTTTTCCTGCTGTGTCATCATGATACATCCTTTCCCAAGACTCTGTGTCAGACAATCAACGAATCTCCAATCGGTTTCCTATATCTTTGCTTCATCACGTTTCAATTATATATTGCTTCCTGCAGCTTTGACAAGCGTTGTTATCATAAACACAGCCTTTCCGTAAATTACTTATTGACATACCCTCTAATGCCATGTATAATAGCTCTTGCAGTTGAGAAATAACTTAACATCGAAGCGTGGCTCAGTTTGGTAGAGCGCTGCGTTCGGGACGCAGAGGTCGTGGGTTC
>JABUSW010000085.1 GCA_021443885.1 Blautia sp. | reverse complement strand
GATGAACGCAAAGAAATTAGGATTTGGACTGATGAGACTACCGTCTCTTGATCCGGCAGACCCTGGTAAGATTGATATGGAACTTTCCAAGAAGCTGGTGGATCTGTTTATTGAGAGAGGCTTTACTTATTTCGATACGGCTTGGATGTACTGCAACTTCAAAAGTGAAGAAGCTACGAAGGAGATACTTGTCGACCGTTATCCCAGAGACAAATTTACACTGACCACAAAGCTGCACTCCGGATTTATCAATACGCTGGAGGACCGCGATAAGGTTTTTAATGAGCAGCGCCGGAAAACAGGTGTGGAATTCTTTGACTATTACTGGCTGCACGATATCAATTCCCACAGCATTGAAGTGTATGACAGATTGGATTGTTTCGAATGGATCAAGGAAAAGAAAGCCCGTGGTCTGGTGAAACACATCGGTTTCTCCTTCCATGATGGTCCGGAGCTTTTGGACAAGGTTCTGACAGAGCATCCGGAATTTGAATATGTCCAGCTGCAGATCAACTATCTGGACTGGGAAAGTAATGCGATTCAGTCCCGGAAGTGTTACGAGGTTGCCGAGAAGCACAACATGCCGGTAATCGTTATGGAGCCGGTAAAAGGCGGTACGCTGGCAAAAGTGCCGGAGGAAGTAGCCGGGCTTTTTAAAGGGTATGCACCGGATGCTTCGATTCCCAGCTGGGCGATCCGTTTTGCCGCAAGCCAGAAAAATGTCGTTATGGTTCTCTCCGGTATGAATACCGTAGAACAGGTTTTGGACAATACCGGCTTTATGGCTGATCCGGTGCCGGTCAATGAGGAGGAGCTTTCCATTCTTCGTAAAGCAGTTGAGATCATTAACAGCGGCATCGTGATTCCGTGTACCGGCTGCGAATACTGTATGGCAGGCTGTCCGCAAGATATTCGGATTCCGCAGATCTTCTCCCTGTATAATGCAGACAAGCAGGAACTGCCCGGGAAAGAATGGACTCCCCAGGGGGAATATTATGACAACCTGATTAAAAATACCGGCAAAGCCAGTGACTGTATCGAATGCCGCCAGTGCGAAGAAGTCTGCCCGCAGCATTTGCGCATCACGGATAGTCTCAAAGATGTTGTAGAATACTGGGGCAAATGATTCCCCATCAGTTGGTAAAGTATATGCATAAATTATACAGTCCTTACGGACATTCTTGATTTTAGACAAGCGAGGCTGAATATATAGTATAAACAGCATATTACAAGCAGTATAGTGTAAACAGCCCGGGAACCGGGGTATATGTATGAGCAAACCCTCTGAGTCCGCCGGCGCTTGGCGAATGCGAGCGCAGCGATGAATGAGCTTAGCGTCCGCTGCGAGACGAAGGGAGCGAAAGCGTGTTTGCGGCACATATACCCCGGTTCCCGGGCGTTTGTGAACATCGGATATTTTGGATTTGGAAAAAGCTTAGGTAAGTTTACGGAGGAAAAGAGTAACGACCATGAATAGTAAGAAGTATATCGTGCAGATGATCGAAGAGGAGGATTTTGGCTGCGAGGGCCAGCCGGATGGTTACGTGAAAAAGGATCTGGTAATTCTGGAGGATGAAGAAGAGAATGCCAGAATGCTCCGGATCGAGGATCAGGAGTTGTATGCGAAGAATATCAATGAGGGAGATGCGGTATTCATAACGGAAGATAACAAATTGATGAAATGGTCCGATAAATCCTCGGAAGATGCACACGCACACGTGGAATCCGCTGTCTTTATGAATATGTGCATGGTCTGTGACGGAGACCGGGTGCTTGCCCTGGATAAGGTCAGTTCCAATTACAGCGGCACCACTTTTCCTGGAGGGCACGTGGAACCCGGCGAAAGCTTTGAGGCTTCCGTGATTCGGGAGGTCTACGAAGAAACCGGGTTGACCATCCGAAATCCGCAGTTTCGGGGGATCTACCACTGGTACCGGGATGGCATCCATCAGATTGGTCTGATGTACAAGGCTGCCGAATTCGAAGGCACTCTTAAAAGTTCGGAAGAAGGAAACGTATACTGGATATCCAGAGAAGCGTACGAAAAGAAAAATCTGGCACGGGGGATGAGAGACGTCCTGTGTATGATGGACAATGAGAATATCACAGAATTTTTTGAAGGCATGAACCCATAAGCACTTTTGATACACATCTCATACGCTATTTGGTCAAACAATCAGGGCTGCCGCACCGTAATCGGGTGCGGCAGCCCGTCTGCCATTTCTATGAAGCGATGGCGATTCGCCCAGGAATCTGCTTCGAGATTTGCGATTTATTCTTCGCTGCTCTCTGTTAAACTGAAGGAGTACAGGATGTTTTGGGCGATGCTTGTGAATTCTTCATCGTCTTCACCTGCGGCAAGAAGAACATTGTAGCAGCCTCCCTCATCATCCACTGCAAGAATTCCTCCTAATACCACGCCATCCTCATATGTAGTATATGCGATGACCTTAATGTCATTAATGGTTACGTGGCTGATGTCATCATAACCGACTTCCTCCATATCTTTTGTAAGAGATGTAAGGGTGGTACCTTCCTGAACAGTATATGTGATCGTTAAAGAACGTGTCTGATCTGCATTTGCACACTGGAAATAAACGTCGTCCTCCGCAACTTCGCCTTCTCCAACGTTTACCAGAACTTCCCAGTCACTCGGAAGATACAGATCAAACAAATTGAAGGAAGAGAGCCATACTCCATCATAGACTTCCGGATCGATCATGGAATAGTCATAAACATAAGATTCATAATCATATTCTTCTGTCTGTGCAGTTTCTTCCGTCTCAGTAACGTCTTCGGATCCTGCGGCTTCTTCCGTCTGCGTGTTTTCCTCTGCCAGTACAAATGCCGGCACATTCAGGACCATAATGCCTGCCATCATCAATGCGAAAACTTTCTTTTTCATCATTTCACTTCTCCTTCTTTTAGATTCGTATGATTCTAATGACAGTGTAACATTCTCACCGGAAAAATCAATCAGATATTGACTTTTCGGAAAGAGAGAAATTATCGAAAAAGGTACGAAAATCAAGAGACAGGCGAAGTTCGCACTCCCTTGTTGACGAGTGTATGAAATACCGTTATACTGTATTAGATAAAGCAACCGGAATAATAAAATATACAGGAAATAAGGAGAATCACATGGTAACGAAAGACATTCTTTATATTGGCGTAAATGATCATGATCTGGACCTTTTTGAGGGACAGTATATTATTCCAAATGGGATAGCATACAACTCCTATGTCATTATGGACGAAAAGATTGCCATTATGGATACGGTAGACAAACGGAAATGCGGCGAGTTCATGGAAAACCTGAAAAATGCACTGGGCGACAGAAAACCGGATTATCTCATTGTACAGCATGTAGAACCGGATCACGCTTCCAGCATCAAGGCAGTTGTTGACGCATACCCGGATATTCAGATCGTTACATCCGGTGGAGCAACAAGGATTCTTCCGCTGTATTTTGATCTGGATTTCTCCGGCGTACAGGTTGTGAAAGAAGGCGATGAGCTCTGCCTTGGAAAGCACGTACTGACATTCATTACGGCACCAATGGTACACTGGCCGGAAGTAATCATGACTTACGATAAGACGGACAAAGTACTCTTCAGCGCAGATGGATTTGGGAAATTCGGCGCGCTCGATGTAGAAGAAGACTGGGATTGTGAAGCAAGACGTTATTATTTTAATATTGTGGGAAAATTCGGACAGCAGGTACAGGATGTTCTTAAAAAGGCAGCAGGTTTGGATATCCAGACCATCTGTCCATTGCATGGACCGATTCTGAAAGAAACCATCGGACATGTTCTGGAACAGTACCAGACCTGGAGCACCTACGGAGTAGAAACAGAAGGGGTCTTCATTGCGTACGTATCCATGCATGGGAATACTGCGGATGCAGCACACAAGATGGCGGAGATTCTGGAAGCAAAGGGCTGCCCGAAGGTTGCGATCTCTGATCTGGCCAGAGAAGACAGCGCAGAAGCATTGGAAGACGCATTCCGTTACGGCAAGGTCGTTCTTGCAGCTCCAACTTATAATATGGGTGTAAATCCCATCATGGGGGATTTTTTACATCATCTTTCTATTAAGAATTATCAGAATCGTACCATTGGTATCATTGAGAACGGATCCTGGTCGCCAAATGCAGCGAAGACGATGAAAGAAACCCTGGCAGCCATGAAGAATATCAATGTATTGAAACACGTAACGATTCGCGGTGCCTTAAAAGAATCGGATACGGAGGCATTAAGCGCACTTGCGGATGCTCTGCTGGCATAAGGAAACGTATGTATCGTATTTTACTTGTTGATGATGAAATCCTGATTCGTGAGGCGATCAAAGAGAATATCGATTGGGCAGGTCTTGATTGTGAACTGGCCGGCAGCTGCCAGAACGGACAGGAAGCGGCTGAGTTTGTAAAGAAAAATCCGGTGGATATCGTGTTAACAGATATCTGCATGCCGTATATGGACGGAATGGAACTGAGTCATTTTCTGCACGACAATTATCCGGATATTGTAATCGTGATCTTCAGCGGATTCAGCGAATTTGAATATGCTAAAAAAGCAATCCAATATAACGTCAGCGAGTATCTGCTGAAGCCGATCACGGCAATGGAATTAACGAAAACCATTGAAGATATGAAAGAAAAGGTGGACAACCGCCGGAAAGAAAAGAACAAGATGGAGAGCCTTACAAAGGCTTCGGAAAGTAATCGGAAGAATTCTCTGCTGATTCGTTCCAAAGCAATTGATTCTCTTGTTACGTGCACTTCTGATTTGAAGGACACCATAACACAGCTGGAAGGAATGGGCATCCACCTGAATGCTCCGTGGTACAGGGTCGCTGTCTTTGATATGGATCTGTACTCTGACATGTATCAGATCGATATGCAGAAACGCCAGGAAAGTGCCTTAATGGCCTTCGTTCTATTTAATGTCAGCGAAGAAATTCTGGATCGGCATCATGCCGGGTACGCATACCTGGAGGGGACGAACCGGGTAAATATCATTTTTATCGGAAATCAGGAGCCGGAATGTCCGGAGCAGATACTTGCGATCTGTCGCGAGATTCAGGAAAAAGTCCGGGAACTGATGGGAATGGAGGTCTCCATTGGAATCGGCAGGAAGGTTCGAAAACTGGAGTATCTGGTAGATTCGCACACCCAGGCGGAAGACGGGCTTGCACTTCGATATCTTCTGGGCGGGAACCTTCTGATCGATATGGAAAAGAATCATGCGGAGACACAAGTGAACCTGTATGATGCATGCAAGATGCTGGAAGATTCTATGCTTACCGGGAAAAAGAACTCCATGTCATCGATTCTGGAGAAGATGGAGAAGGATATCCAAGAGGCTCATGTCTCCAAAAATCGTGCATGTATGTACATGCAGCAGATCATTCGTTCTATCGGACGGGTACAGGAAAATGTTGTGACAGATCTGAATGACTGCCTGAAGGATCAGGAGGAGTATATCGAGAAGGTTTCTGCACAGAATACCTTTTCCAGAGGAATGCGTCTGGTCTGTACATATGCTGCACGGGTATTCGATGATCTGTTCCATGTAAACAGCACCAGCAGTCAGCGTCTGGCGCTGCAGGCCATTGATTATATTCAGAACAATTACATGGATGCAGATATCAGTCTGAACCACATATGCTCTTATCTGAATATCAGTACCAGTCATTTCAGTACGTTGTTCAAGGAAGAAACAGGTGAAACCTTTATGGAAGTTCTGATTCGTACCCGGATGGAAAAGGCAAAAGGCTTGCTTGAGACCACTACCTTGAAGAATTATGAGATTGCAGAAAGGGTTGGATTCTCGGATCCGCATTATTTCGGGATTTCTTTTAAAAAGACTACGGGAAAAACACCGACAGAATATGCCCGTATGTTCCGGAAAACGTAACAAATGTTCAGAATCGGGCGATTATTCGATTGCCATGAAACGTTTTATGGACTATAATGATTGCAGGATTGTGAGAGCTGCGTTGCAGCGCAGCGATCCGTAAGCACATTTGACACGCAGGTCATACGATGAAGAAAACTGAATAAACGAAATATCGGCAAAGCAAACGAAAGTTTGTGACGCAAAGCTATAGGGCCTTTAAAATGGCAGCCAGTTGCACCAGAAACGAAAGCATTGTGGATATTGGCATATCTACGATGCTTTTTTTGCAGAAAGCGAGGAGCATTCATTGGAAGAAAACAATAAGAAATCCGGAAAGATACAGAAAGCTGCGTGGGGTATGATACTGCTCTCATTGGGACTGATTGTGGTCATGTTTTCCAGAACAGGTGAACGCTATCCTGCGGACCCTTTGCTGAAGATGGATACCTTGACGAAAATGTCAGAAGGATGGTCTATCGAACCGGGAGAAACCTTTGGCGGAGAACAGGAACAAATCACTCTCCCGGGAAGCTTTGAGATGACAGGAGAATCTCTGACGATCCGCAGACAATGTACAGCAGAAGAGATTAATAAGGGAATCCTGCTGGTAGAGAATTATCGGCAA
Organism: Blautia sp.; assembly: GCA_021443885.1. Classification (GTDB taxonomy): domain Bacteria; phylum Bacillota; class Clostridia; order Lachnospirales; family Lachnospiraceae; genus Blautia_A. The sequence continues at coordinate 4,430 of JABUSW010000085.1, read as the reverse complement.
TATGTAACGGTCATTCTGGGAGGGAAGACGATATATTCCTTTCCGGAAGAGGGAAACCACCTTTCTACCAGTGTGAATGAGTACATTGTTTTAAAAGTGGATCCGGTTGCGGAAGACCAGACATTGGAAATCTGTTTTTCCAATTGCAGACAAAATGTATGCACAGTAATGGAACCGATTTTCTGTACGCCCAGTGAGGTCTTCGTTCACCTGTTTAAAATGGATGCCTTCAGTCTGGTTATGATCATTCTGTTTTTCTTCCTGATCTTTATGACCGGAATTTTTGTACTGTATATGGCCGTGCGTCATATGGCCGAGAAACGGGTTCTTTATCTGTATGGATTGCTGCTGTGCCTGTTTACCTGGACTGTAACCGGCATGTGGACATCTACTCTTTTCCCGGTCAGTGATCAGCTGATCTGTCAGATCAATTATACTGCGATCATGCTGCTGCCGGTGTTTATCGGGCTGTTTGCTTATTATACTACAAAACAGTACCGCTCAAAGGTCCTGTATTTTACTACGATCCTGTCAATACTGAATATCATCATACAGTATGCTTTGGTAAATCTGGGTGTGAAGAGTTACTACGACATGCTGATCGTTACCCATATTCTGATGTATGTGATCGCCGCAATGTCCATCGCAGCCCAGATCTGCGATTATCGTATTGAGAAGAGCACTCATGGAAAGCTTATGATCGTGACATTTACCATTCCTCTTGTGGGGGCTCTTCTTGCGGTGTCTCTGTTCTGGAATTCCTCGGGAGAAGCCTATAGCATTTGTTACCTGCTTTCTCTTTTGATCTTTATCGTGTTTATGGTGATCGATGCTTGTTACTCTTTGATGGAGAATGATTTTCAGAACCGTAAGACAAAGATGGAGCTGGAAGTATATCAACGTCTGTCGGTAATCGATGGTCTTACCGGTCTGGGAAATCGTCGTGCATTTGACGAGGAAATGGAAGTGGTGGATCAGAAAAGAATTGAAAATGCACTCTTATTTTTCCTGGACGTAAACGGGTTGAAAGACATCAATGATTCCTATGGACACAAGGAAGGGGATCAGGTGATCAGCGGTGCGGCACAATGTATCCGGACAACCTTCCAGGGGATTGGAAAATGCTATCGCCTGGGGGGAGATGAATTTGGCGTAATCATTGAGAATCCGGAAAAGACCCCGGAAGATTATCGTAATCTGCTTATGGAGTGTATTGAACATTATAATTACGGGAGACCTGTGAGTCTGTCCATCGCAGCGGGCAGCAGCTATTTGTTTAATAAGGACCATATCAAACGAAGTCTGTCTCTATGGAAGAGCAATGCAGATCGGGATATGTATGCAGATAAAATGCGGTCAAAGATGATGGTGGAAAATCTGGAGATGCAGAATATTAATTCCGATAGTATTGATGAAATCTCCGGAATCCTTACGCTGGAGGGATTCCGTAAGAATGCCCGGCAGCTGATCTGTCAGTATCCAAATGAGAAATACTCTTTATGGTATTTCAATATTAAGAAGTTTAAGTTTGTCAATGATTTCCTTGGTTATAGGGTGGGGGATAAACTGATCCGTTACATGGCCCAGATGATTCTGGAGTCCATTCAGGAGGGCGAGACCTGTGGTCACATGTCCGGGGACGTTATGCTTGTGCTGGCGAAGAAAACAAAAGACAGCGATATCTTCGAGTATTTTCATGCAATCGCAAAGAATATGGGGAAATTCTTTGAGAAAGAGGAAATCTCCTTCCGCACAGAGATCGCTGCGGGAGTCTATCTGGTTAAACCGGAGGATGTGAAGAATCTGGATATTAACCAGATGCTGGACTGGGCTCATGTGGCACAGAAAAGTGTAAAGGATATGATCGGAAATAACTATGCTGTCTTTGGAGACGAGATGTGGGAACGTCAGTGGAAGGAGCTGTATATCAATCAGACTTTGGACAATGCTCTGGGAACGGGCGAAATATCTGTCTGGCTGCAGCCGCAGTATGATTATCAAACGGGACGCATCAGCGGAGCAGAGGCCTTGTGCCGTTGGACGCACAGCCATCTGGGGTGGCTTTCTCCGGGGGAATTCATCCCTGCTTTGGAAAAAACAGGGCAGATTCAGAAGCTGGATTTCTATGTTTGGGAAGAAGTATGCAAGCTTATGCAGCGTTGGAGAAGTTCTGCCACGATGCTGCCTCTTTCGGTGTCTGTTAATGTTTCCAGACTGGATGTGATTGAAGGAGACATCATCACACGTCTGAATGAACTGACAAATAAATATGATCTCCCGGCTTCTGCATTGCGGCTGGAGATCACAGAGGGTGCATATATGCAGCGGCCGGATGTATTGATCAATGTGGTGGACCAGCTCCATGATTATGGATATGTTGTGGAAATGGATGATTTTGGAAGTGGCTATTCTTCATTGAACATGCTGAAAGAGGTGGAAGTGGATGGAATCAAAATGGATGTTCGTTCTCTTCGGGGAAATTTCAAACGGGATAAGACACGCAAGATCGTCCGGGCCATCGTACAGATGTCCCGGGAACTGGGAATCCCGGTTCTTTCGGAGGGAGTAGAAAATGAAGAGCAGGCACAATTTTTAAGCAGCATAGGCTGCAACAGGATGCAGGGTTACTACTTTTCCAGACCAATGGTGGTGGAGGAATTTGAACAGCTTTTGCGGGAAGAAAAAAAGAAATAGAGAAATAAGAAGCAGAAGAAAAAACGGAAACGTGTCAGTGTTTCCGTTTTTATTCTTCTGCACAGAACTTTATCACACCGCGGCAAAAGGTGGTATGAACAGCATAGTTATCCTTAAGAATGACCAGATCGGCATCGAAGCCTGCCTGTATTTTTCCTTTCCTGTGATGGATTCCAAGACACTTTGCAGGATTCAGGGTGCAGGCATTGATCGCCTGATGAGGAGAAATACCGGCTTCCTCAATGAGAATACGCAAGCCCTCATTGATCGCTAATGTACTCCCGGCGATGGTATCGGTACCGGACAGTCTTGCAAGACCGTCTTCTCCCACCCTAATTGCCTGACCTCCTAACTGATAATCTGCTCCCTGAGTACCGTGTTTGGCGCAAAGAGAATCGGAAACCAGAATTGCGTGGTCATTGCCTTTAGCCTGAAAGAATAGTTTCAAAGCGGCAAGATGAGAGTGATTCCCATCCGCGATAATTTCACCGTATACATTCGGCAATGTCAGTGCGGCCCCGGTCAGACCCGGGGTTCGATGATGGAAAGGTCTCATCCCGTTGAATACGTGGGTCATGGAGGTAGCGCCGTTTGCTGCAGCAAGGACAGCTTCCTCGTAAGTGGCAGAGGAATGTCCGATGCTGACCGTCACGCCTTCTGCCTGGCAGTGGCGCGTCAGAGAAAAGTCTTTGTCATGTTCCGGGCTGAGCGTAATATAGCGTATCCAGCCCTTTGCAGCTTTCTGATAATTTTCGAATTGCACCACATCAGGTCTGGCTATGGCAGCCGCAGGCTGTGCTCCTTTGTATTCCATATCCAGAAAAGGACCTTCGAAATGAATGCCAAGGATTTCTGCGCCTGAGAGAGCAGAATCATGGCTTTGCTGCCTTTCAATGACTGCAGCTACATTTTTGACTGCCTTGTAAAGGATATCCGGCATTTGTGTTACGGTAGTGGGCAAGAGGGCAGTTACTCCCTCTTCCGGTATATGTTCGATCCAGTGAAGCAAACCCTGTTCTGTTCCGTCATTGGTGTCGTAACCGTAGGCACCGTGGGTGTGAAGATCGATAAAACCCGGCAGAATGCGCAGGGTTTGGTAATCGATGTCCACGGTTTTGGAACCGTATGTGTGAATTGCTGTTATCTTTTTCCGTTGGATCTCGATCTGAGCAGGCGTAAAAGTGCCTGCGATCCAGACCCGTGAACTTTGTATGATCATGCATTGCCCTCCGGCAGGATGGGTACTATTTGTAGTCAAAGCCGCTGGCTTCTCCGATGGGGCGATCCAGCAGTTCCGGATTTGCACAGATGTGCTTGATCAGCTTCAAGCTTCTGGCAAAATAAAAACCATCTGCGATACGTTCGTCGATGGTGGCACCGATATCGACCACATCGCGGATTTCTTTGTGTCCGTCCTCCATGATAATCTCTTCCTTGTGAATGGTTCCGATGGTGATCATCATGCTGTTGGTTCCGTAGTTGTTCAGATGGTGATACACGGAAGGACACTTAATGCTGCCAAGATTGCTGAGGAAAATAGAAGCGTAGTTCGGGTCTCCGGCCGTAATGAAATCCGGATTCAGTCCCCAGAAGTCCAACCATCGGATGACGCGGATAAAAGCCATCAATATCGGGCGGGGCAGTTTTGCAAGAGTATCCATCAACTCGTCCACGCCGCCGGTGGAGGATTCGCTTTTTCGTGTTTCGTGGACGTCACCAATGATACGTTTGCTGAT
>JABUSW010000171.1 GCA_021443885.1 Blautia sp. | reverse complement strand
ACGTCCTTTTCTTACTAACTGGTTAAATGTTGGCATTCCAATTCACCTCCCGATTATCTCTCCATGTTTTCCATGGGACCTTGCGGTTGCTATTCTTATTTTCGCGCACTAAAAAATAAACGTTTCTTTCGCACGCCCAATCATTATATATCGCGCTATTTTCCCTGTCAAGGCTTTTCCCTCACTTTTTTCTTAACCATTATTTCTTAACCGTACCTCTTAACCGTTTTCCGGTGAATCGTATCCTGCAATAAGAATTTCCAGGCGACCGGGCGAGTTGCGATGTCATTGCGATGTCTGTCGATAAAAACAATTCTGAAACATTTGATTTTTTGAACTTCCTTCCTTATAATATAGAAATAATAATACAGCCAACCATGTAAACAGGAAGGATATCGATTACATTATGAAAAAAGCATACTCTGGCAAACGCAGCAGAAACATCTTTTCTTATATGCTCGCTGCAGTACTGTTACTTACTGCTCTGTTTGCAGCATCCGTATTTGCAGAAGATGACCACCATCCGGAACCTCCTCCCGCAGAGGAAACTGCTGAAAACAATAATCTCTCCGGGGAAGGCACCATCGGAGAAAGCGCTTCAGCAGACGGTTTCGTAACCGATCTGTCCAATGAGGGAGTTCTCTCTCAGTCCGGCAATTCCGGTGAATCTATTTTCAGCCAGGCTACCGCCGGCGTTTTGAACCCCTCCAATCCCCATATTGTAGCCATCGACCCGGGGCACCAGGGTTTTAATGTTGATATGAGCGAAAAGGAACCCAACGCGCCCGGTTCTTCGGATATGAAGGTCAAATGTACTACCGGAACACAAGGCTCCTATACCGGACTTGGCGAATATCAGCTAAACCTGGATGTGTCTTTGCGAATCCGTGATATCCTGGAAGACCGGGGATATACCGTTATTATGACCCGAACAGATAATGATACTGCCATCAGTAATGCGGAACGTGCACAGCTGGCTTCAAAAGCAGGGGCTGAAATCTATGTCCGCATTCATGCCAACGGGGATGATTCTCACACCATGAGCGGCGCTCTTACCATGTGTATGACGCCGGAGAATCCCTATGTCGGCCATTTGTACGAAGATTCCCGCAGACTGTCGGAGCTCCTTCTGAAATCCTATTGCGAAGCAACCGGCTTCCAGGCGCTATCCATCATGGAGGTTGATAACATGACTGGAATTAACTGGAGCTCTATCCCGGTTACAATTATCGAAATGGGCTTTATGTCCAATGAATACGATGATACGCAGATGGCAAACTCTGAATTCCAGGATGTTATGGCTACCGGTATTGCAGATGGTATCGATGATTACTTTGGAATCGACCGGAATTCCAGCCAGCTTGATAACATGATCCCTACTCTTCAGAACGATCTGTCTCAGCTTGGAGGAACCTGGGCTGCATATGTATGTGACCTGTCTACCGGTGCAGAAGCCGGAATCGGACCTGCCCCTATGCAGGCCGCAAGTCTGATCAAGCTGTTCATTATGGGGGCTGTTTACGAAGATTACGACCGTCTCGCAGCTGCTTATGGAAGCTCTGTCATAGACAGTGCATTGTATTCCATGATTACCGTCAGTGACAATGATTGTGCAAATCAGCTTACAAGTTATCTGGGCGGCGGCGATTCCGGAGCCGGCATGGCCCGGGTAAACCAGTTCTGTGCAAATCATGGATATACCACAACTTCCATGGGCAGATTGCTGCTTGCCTCCAATGAATACGGAGACAATTATACTTCCGTATACGACTGCGGTGCTTTTCTTCGCGGCGTTTATGACAAATCCCTGACCGGCGCTGATTCCATGTTTAATCTGCTGGCCCAGCAGCAGCGCCGCCACAAAATTCCAGCCCAGCTTCCGGAAGGCGTTCATACTGCAAGCAAAACCGGTGAACTTGCAGATGTTGAAAACGATGTTGCGATTCTCTACGATACTCCATGCGGGAAAGACCTTATCATCTGTTTCATGTCAGAGAATCTCTCTGATCCGGGCAATGCACAGAGTTTTATCGCATACGAAAGTGCGCGTATCTATAAATACTTTGCCGGATAGCATAAAAACCGGCATAGCCCTGTAAAGTATTCAAAAGCCTCATTGCAGCGCAAACTGCAATGAGGCTTTTTGACAACTTTCACGTTTCAGCAGCTTTCCGGTTCGTATGACATCTCCCAGATCTCTGAAAATACTGCCAACGGGCAATCCGTAAGCAGGCACATTAATATGAAGCTTTCATACGGGTTTACGATATAGATCTCACCCATTCCGCACTTTTTCAATATTTCCTGTATTTCCTGAAGAAAGATCTGATACCGGTTGTAGGGATCCTCCTCTGCCATTTTCTGGGAAATGATAAAGAATTCCAAAGTGATCAGATCAAATCGTTCAACCGGAAACTTGTGATTCAGAATGCTGGTGATCCTCTGTCTGCTGAATCTCTTCTGGCTGAAATGCTTTGCCAGAATGGACGCCGACATTTTCTTGAGATTTCCCATCTCGTTGATAGGGATTCCACTGCAGATCACCTTCTCCATATCCGCCGGAGAGATCCGATCCGTTGTCCACACCTTGCCTCCCCGTTCTTCCTCTTCATCCTTTCGATAGAATTCTGCCACCAGTTCTTTTCCCTGTTCATATAATTCCATAAAACAGGAAAACGCCTGGCTCTTTTCGGATTTCGGATCCTCCCAACCGGATTTCTGGTAAGCAAGATAATTCAACAATTTTTCTTCAGAATCCAGGCACAGTCCTGCACCATATACCACTTCTCCTTCCTTCTTCTCAGAAGGCGCCAGCTCATTGTATTTCTGCCGCAGCTCCTCAGTCTTATAATATCCGTAATGGTTATTGTAACAATACCAGTAAATGACCTCCTCCGGATTCTGAAAATCAAAATCCTGTTCCCGTAATACTCTGGTCAGAAAGCCTGACACATCCTCTGCCGACATTCGCAGCCCAAACCCCAGAAGAAAAACCGTATCGCGTTTTACCGACGCCTGCGTCAGCCAGTTATTCACAAGGGCCGGCAGCTTCGTAGACGTTGGTGTCATGGATTTCGGCGTGAAAGTTTCTTTAAAGGAATCTATAATAATGTCCCGGTAGATTTCCTTTGGTACTTCATGAAACGCTTCCTCTAAGCCGGCTCGCTCATACACATAGCGTTTCAGATAATCTCCGAAAGATACCAGCTCCATTTCCTTATAAAGATAGTGAAAAATAACTTCCGCATCTTCCTCTTCAAAAGAATCAAGACTCACAACTTCGCGAAATCTCTGTGCCGCTTTTCTGGTAAATTCAAAATCCTGTACAGATTCAAAGGCTGCCGCCTGTTTAAAATCCAGGTCCTGCATACGATTTCCCATGACGGTGCTCCTTCCTCTTACTTGCTCCGTTTTTGTTTCCAGTATTCTATCCACGATTCTATGGATTTCTGTTTCCGGATCTCGCATACGATGGCCGTGATATTGTCTCGTCCACCACATTCCAAAGCCTGCTCCAGCATTTCTTCAACACACTTTTCCGGTGACGATCCCTCCAACAGAATGCGCCGTATTTCTCCATCCTTCAACATATCTGTCACGCCATCACTGCAGATCAGATACCGTTCCCGATCACAGATGGCAATTTCCGTAATAGAGGGCTCCAGCCTGTAACTCTCATCATCCATCCCCAGATATTGTGTCAAGGGGGCCTTTCCGAACATATAGCATGGCATAACATGATCCACACTGATCTGTGTCAGTTTATCACGGAAAATGCGATAAACCCGGCTGTCACCCAGGTTGCAGATAAATGCCTTCGAGCCGGTAAAACAGATTCCTGCCAGGGTCGTTCCCATAGATTGGATCTTATTCTCCCTTGCATAAGCGCAGACCTTCCTGTTCATCTCTTCACATGCATCTATCCAATATTTTGCCGCACTCTTCCGTTTCTTCATTTCACGACTGTGAAAAAACACATCAAAGGCAGACGCCGCCAGGTAAGAAGCCGTTTCGCCGCAGGCTTCTCCTCCCATGCCGTCAAAAACTGCCAAAGCCCCGCATTCTCTGTCTGAAATCCTCCCGATGCTCACACCGTTTGTTCCGTTATGGATCTCAGGAAGAAATTCTCCCATACACCAAAAATTATCCTCATTCCCCATACGGACCTTACCCGCATGACTGGCAAAAGCATAATCAATCTGACATATCATTTTGATTCTCCCCGCCTTCCTTCCATTGCAAAGCGTTCTCCCAGTATTTATCTCCCTTGCTTACATATTCCGGATTATCATATTCATTATCATGGCAGGCATCCTCCCCTTCGATCCAGCGAATCAGAACTCCTTCATCATAATAAAACATTTCTTCATCTCCGCCTTCACTGCTCCAGATATATGCAAAGAACAGTTCCTCATCCCAGTAATAGTATTCCTCAAACCTGCCATCGTAGGATCGTTCCGGGTAAACCAGAACCTTCGCCAGGGAATCGTCTGCATCATAATACTTCAGAACATCGTTTTCTTTTCCAACCACATCGTAATTTTTGATATTTGTTACGATGTCCGTTGCTTCATCCTTTACTCTTTGTATACTGTCCGAAAAGTCATCCACCTGCCGCGGATCCGGTTCACTCTTGCCTAACAGTTCCAACAGCTCTTGTGACTGTTTTCGGACGGCCTCTTCCAGAACCACCTTGACATAAACGCCTACTCCGATACAGAATAAAATCACGAGCAGCGAGATCAACGGAATCAAAACTTTAGAAGAAATTCTCTTCTTAACCCGTTTTTTGCGGGAAGCATTAATGGCATGCTCCCGAAGCCGTTTTTCGTCGGAGGCTGCTTTCCGTTCTGCATTTCTATCTCTTTCTTCCGATTCACATTCCTTTTTCTTCTCATACCATTCCAGGGCTTTACGGAATTCCTCCGCTGTCTGATATCTTTGATCCGCCTCGTAATCACAGGCTTTTAAGACAATTCCGGCCAATTCCGGAGTACACTGCAGCGGCTCTGCCGGCTTCTCTCCTGACATTCTTCTGGCCAGGGCACTTTCTTTGTCCCGGTAAGTGATCAGCTGTTTCTCCATGTTCAGAAACGGAAGTCTGTTGAAGTTCAGCAGCTTATACATCACCAGCCCAAGAGAACAGATGTCGACACGATTATCATATTTCTCTCCCCGGTACATTTCCGGGGCCATATAAGAATAGGTCCCTTTTTTGGAAAGACTGCTCATAGACGCTTCCAATTGCCGCGCAATTCCAAAATCCCCCAGCTTGAAGTCCCCAAAACGTGAAACAAAAATGTTTTCCGGTTTCACATCCCGATGAATGATATTCAGTTTGCTGCAATATTCCAGCGCCCTGCACAAATCGATTCCCAGTTTCACGACCTCTGCTTCACTTAAGTTTCTTCCGGCACAATACTCTGTAAAGCTTTCCAGATATTCCATCCGGATATAGATATCCCAGCCAATCTCATCCAGGTACTCTACCACTTTATAGTCCTCTACCGAAACCACATGAGAATTCCCCCGGAAGAGTTCCATCATCTTGATTTCCTGAACACAGTCCTCCAGCAGTCCTTCAAAGTAGTTTCTGGTTGCTGCCTCGCTTCCGGTTTCATTCAAAACACCATTCAGCTCGTTTTTTCCATGAGGAATTGACAATACTTTGATTGCCGAATAAAAAGAGTTCCCGCGCTCGGAATGTTCCGCCTTGTACACCTGTCCATAGGATCCTTCACCAATTTTCTCAACCAGTTCCCAACCTTCCCAAACAGAAGCCGGTAAGTCTTTATCCATCTGCAAGCCTCCTTCCATTCCCAAGTTCCTCACGAAACCGCTTATGATCTTCTTGTATTATAGCATATCCAGCTATAATATTGTAATTTTATGATACCTTTATGATCCGTAGAAACATGAGAAAGCGGCCTTTTTTCGAAGAAAAGCGAGCGGGGTTCGAATGTTTTTAGCGTTGTTGGAGCATAAGATGCGAAGCAATGCGCGGGATACGGTGACAAATTCTATACCAAATCAATTATTGCCGGAACATCAGAAAAGAGACACTGCATGCAGCGTCTCCTTTCCAATTTGCATTATTCTTCTGAAATATCAATATCCTGAATCAGTTCTTCCAGAATCTCTTCCACAGAATTCTCTGTGAAATCTTCCACCTCTTCATAATATTCCGGTTCTTCTTCTACATCAATAATCTCTTCCGGTACTCCTGTATCAAGCGTTACTTCACTGTATCGTTTCAAACCGGTACCAGCCGGAATCAGCTTACCAATGATAACATTTTCTTTCAGACCAATCAACGGATCGATCTTTCCTTTGATTGCAGCTTCTGTAAGAACCTTAGTTGTTTCCTGGAAGGACGCCGCAGACATAAAGGAATTTGTTGCAAGAGATGCTTTCGTAATACCCAGCATAACCTGCTTTCCTTCTGCCGGAACTTTTCCTTCTTTTTCCAGATTCTCATTGACTTCCTCAAAGTCAAGAACATCTACCAGCGTGCCCGGAAGGAATTCTGTATCTCCATTTTCCTCGATACGGATCTTCTTCAGCATCTGGCGAACGATCACCTCGATATGTTTATCGTTGATTTCTACACCCTGAAGTCGATATACACGCTGTACTTCACGAATCATATAATCCTGAACGGCACGTACACCCTTGATCCGCAGAATATCATGCGGGTTGACAGAGCCTTCTGTCAGCTCATCACCGGCTTCCAGATACTGTCCATCCAGAACCTTCACACGGGATCCATATGGAATCAGGTATGTCTTGGAATCACCGGTCTCAGAATCGGTAACGATGATTTCTCTCTTTTTCTTCGTGTCATTGATGGCAGCAGTGCCTTTGATCTCGGTAATGATCGCAAGACCCTTCGGTTTTCTGGCTTCAAAAAGCTCTTCTACTCGAGGAAGACCCTGTGTAATATCACCGCCGGCAACACCACCGGTATGGAAGGTTCGCATTGTCAGCTGTGTACCCGGTTCACCGATAGACTGGGCTGCAATAATACCAACTGCTTCCCCAACCTGAACCGCCTCGCCGGTTGCCATGTTCGCGCCATAGCATTTTGCACAGACACCTTTCTTGCACTTACAGGTAAGAATGGTACGGATCTTCACTTCGCTGATCGGTTCACCCTCTGCATTAACGCCCTCATTCATGATGCGGGCTGCACGCTTCGGTGTAATCATATGATTTGCTTTGACAATGACTTCCCCATCTTTACTGGTGATCGTGTCGCAGGCGAAACGTCCTGTAATACGATCCTGAAGGCCTTCGATCGTTTCTCTTCCATCCACAAAGCCTCTCACCGTCATGCCGGAAATTGCATCTCTCGTTTCGCAGCAATCCAGTTCCCGAACGATCAGTTCCTGGGACACGTCTACGAGACGCCTTGTCAGGTAACCGGAGTCGGCTGTACGAAGCGCAGTATCCGACAGACCCTTACGAGCACCATGGGCAGACATAAAGTATTCCAATACGTCCAGACCTTCACGGAAATTGGACTTGATCGGCAGCTCAATGGTATGACCGGTTGTATCCGCCATCAGGCCGCGCATACCAGCCAGCTGTTTGATCTGTTTATCGGAACCACGGGCTCCGGAGTCCGCCATCATGAAGATGTTGTTATATTTATCAAGACCGCCAAGCAAAGCCTTTGTCAGCTTATCATCCGTCTCTTTCCATGTATTTACAACTTCTTTATAGCGCTCTTCTTCTGTAATAAAGCCTCGTTTGAAATTCTTTGTGATCTCATCAACAGTATCCTGTGCCTCTTGGATCATCTGCGGTTTTTCCGGCGGCACTGTCATGTCAGAAATAGATACTGTCATAGCAGCACGTGTGGAATACTTATAACCCGTTGCTTTGATGGCATCCAGCACTTCCGCTGTCTTGGTTGCACCATGGGTATTGATAACTCTCTCAAGAATCTGCTTCAGCTGTTTCTTGCCTACCAGGAAGTCAACCTCCGGAAGAAGCTCATTGCCTGGTACACTTCTATCTACAAATCCCAGATCCTGCGGAAGGATCTCATTAAAGAGAAGACGTCCAAGAGTGGTATCTACATTACCGGTAAGCTCTTCTCCATCCGGCATTCTCTTTGCTACACGAACCTTGATCTTTGTCTGCAGCGTAATCACTTTATTCTCATACGCAAGAATTGCCTCGTTTACGCTCTTGAAAAACTTTCCTTCCCCTTCGTTTCCCGGTCTTTCCTGGGTCAGATAGTAAATACCAAGGACCATATCCTGTGATGGAACGGCCACCGGACCACCATCGGAAGGCTTCAGCAGGTTATTTGGAGAAAGGAGCAGGAAGCGGCATTCTGCCTGTGCTTCCACAGAAAGCGGAAGATGAACCGCCATCTGGTCACCGTCGAAATCGGCGTTGAACGCAGTACATACAAGCGGATGAAGCTTAATTGCTTTTCCCTCTACCAGAATCGGTTCAAACGCCTGGATACCAAGACGGTGCAGTGTTGGTGCACGGTTCAGCATTACCGGATGCTCTTTGATTACATCTTCCAGGACATCCCATACAGCCGGTTCCAGTTTTTCAACCATTTTCTTTGCATTCTTAATGTTATGAGAGGTTCCGTTTGCAACCAGCTCTTTCATAACGAAAGGCTTGAAGAGCTCAATTGCCATTTCCTTCGGAAGACCACACTGATAAATCTTAAGCTCCGGTCCAACGACAATAACGGAACGGCCGGAATAGTCAACTCGTTTTCCAAGAAGATTCTGACGGAAACGGCCGGATTTTCCCTTCAGCATATCGGAAAGAGATTTCAAAGCCCTGTTGCCGGGACCTGTTACCGGGCGGCCGCGACGTCCATTGTCGATCAGGGCGTCAACTGCCTCCTGAAGCATACGCTTCTCATTGCGGACAATGATGTCCGGAGCTCCCAGCTCCAGAAGTCTCTTCAGACGATTGTTACGATTGATGATCCTTCTGTACAGATCATTCAGGTCAGAGGTCGCAAAACGTCCGCCATCCAGCTGTACCATAGGACGGAGATCCGGCGGAATCACCGGGATCACAGTCATAACCATCCATTCCGGACGGTTTCCGGACTCACGGAAAGACTCTACAACTTCCAGACGCTTGATGATTCTTGCTCTCTTCTGACCGGTTGCCTCCAGAAGTTCCGCCTTCAGCTCTTCTGCATCCTTATCAAGGTCGATGGCTTCCAGAAGTTCTTTGATAGACTCCGCACCCATTCCCACACGGAATTTATTGCCAAAAGCCTCGCGGGCATCCTGATATTCCTTCTCTGTCAGCACCTGCTTGTACTGAAGATTGGAATCTGCCGGATCCAATACGATATAATTTGCAAAATAAAGCACTTTCTCCAGCGTTCTTGGGGACAGGTCGAGGATCAGTCCCATACGGGACGGAATCCCCTTAAAGTACCAGATATGAGACACCGGAGCAGCCAGCTCGATATGCCCCATACGTTCTCTACGAACAGATGCTTTCGTAACCTCTACTCCGCAGCGATCGCAGACAACACCTTTATAACGGATTTTCTTATATTTTCCACAATGACATTCCCAGTCTTTGCTTGGTCCGAAGATCTTTTCACAGAAAAGGCCTTCCTTTTCCGGTTTCAGAGTACGGTAGTTAATGGTTTCCGGCTTTGTAACCTCACCACGGGACCAGTCTCTGATCTTCTCAGGGGACGCCAATCCAATCTTAATGGCATCGAAAGTCATTGGCTGATATGTTTCCTGTGTATTCGTAGCTTCTGCCATGTATTCCTTCCCCTCTCTATTCATCATCATCCATAGTATCTTCGAAATCATCGAAGTCATCTTCCGGGTCGTCTTCCTCGTCAATATCTACAAGCTCTTCCCCCTGGAATTCCTGATGTGTATACCCATGCGCACCAAAAGACTCCTCGTCTCTGCGTCCTCGGGAATCTCCTTCGATCACGGAACGAAGATCTGTATTGCCATAATCTACGGTTTCCATTATCTCGACTTCTGTCTGGTCCTCTCTGAGCACTTTAATATCAAGCCCCAGGGACTGCAGTTCTTTCAAAAGCACTTTAAAGGATTCCGGAATACCAGGCTCAGGAATATTGTCGCCTTTGATGATCGCCTCATATGTCTTCACACGGCCAACAACGTCATCCGATTTCACTGTCAGAATTTCCTGCAGTGTATAGGATGCACCATACGCTTCAAGAGCCCATACTTCCATTTCCCCAAAACGCTGTCCGCCGAACTGCGCTTTACCGCCCAAAGGCTGCTGTGTAACCAGTGAGTATGGACCTGTGGAACGGGCATGGATCTTGTCATCTACCAGATGATGCAGCTTCAGATAATGCATGTGTCCAATCGTTACCGGACTGTCGAAATACTCTCCTGTACGACCATCGCGCAGACGAACCTTTCCGTCCCTGGACAAAGGCACACCCTTCCACAGTTCTCTGTGGTCTTTGTTCTCATCAAGATACTGCATTACATCCGGTGCCAATGTATCGTCATACTTGCTGCGGAATTCTTCAAAATCATCAATATTAACGTAATCATTTGCCAGTTCCAGAGTATCCTGGATATCTTTTTCATTCGCACCGTCAAATACCGGCGTTGCAATGTTAAAGCCAAGCGCTCTGGCAGCCAGACTCAGGTGGATCTCAAGGACCTGCCCGATATTCATACGAGAAGGTACGCCCAACGGATTCAATACGATATCCAGCGGACGGCCATTCGGAAGGAACGGCATATCTTCTACCGGAAGAACGCGGGAAACAACACCCTTGTTGCCGTGACGACCGGCCATCTTATCACCAACAGAAATCTTTCTCTTCTGTGCAATGTATATACGTACAGACTGATTTACACCCGGAGAAAGCTCATCACCGTTTTCTCTTGTAAATACTTTTGCATCAACAACGATACCGTATTCCCCATGCGGTACCTTCAGGGAAGTATCACGTACTTCTCTGGCCTTTTCACCAAAGATCGCCCGCAGAAGGCGTTCCTCCGCCGTAAGCTC
>JABUSW010000032.1 GCA_021443885.1 Blautia sp. | reverse complement strand
GAAGGCGCACAGCCCAATCCTTGTCACGCTATCAGGGATGGTGATCGACTTGAGTTCCGTGCACTCATGAAAGGCGAGCTCTCCAATCACCCGGTATCCTTTGCCGGATGCTCTCATCTGGTCAAAACAAGGATGCTTCGTAAGGTTTCCGGCAAAAAGCATACGGGTCTGAACCCCCTTGCTCTCTACATATTGCACCACCCGGTTGCGATCCATACCCTCTTTACAGGTGATCAGGAAGCCAAACCAGCTGGGGAAAGCATTCTCACAGGCCACCGGAAGGATAAACCTGTCTTCTGTTCCTGCAAGGGCATTTTTCAGGTACGCAAAGTTATGGATCCTGCGCTTTACAAATTCCGGAAACTTCTCCAGCTGCGCACATCCCACTGCTGCCTGCATATCCGTTGCCTTCAGGTTGTATCCAAAATGAGAATATACGTATTTATGGTCATATCCCGCAGGAAGCTGACCATGCTGCCGGTCAAAACGATGACCGCAGAGATTATCCTGCCCCGGCTCGCAGATACAGTCCCTTCCCCAGTCCCGCAGGGAGCGGACGATCTTATGAAGCAGCGGATTGTTTGTATATACAGCTCCGCCCTCGCCCATAGTCATATGATGGGGCGGGTAAAAGCTGGATGTCCCGATGTCTCCGATGGTACCGGTCAGCTTCTCTTCCCCATCGATCACATAACGGGAGCCCAACGCGTCACAGTTATCCTCCACCAGCCATAAATCATGCCGGTCACAGAATGCTTTGACAGCCTGCAGATCAAATGGATTTCCTAAAGTATGGGCGATCATCACCACTTTTGTTTTCTCGGAAAAGGCATTCTCCAGCTGGTTTACATCTATGTTATACTGGGGAATCGTCACATCCACAAATACCGGCACAGCTCCGTACTGAATCACAGGTGCCACCGTTGTGGGAAAACCTGCGGCCACGGTGATCACTTCATCTCCCGGAAGGACCTGGCGATCCTTCAGGAGCGGAGATGTCAAAGCCATAAAAGCAAGAAGATTGGCAGAGGACCCGGAATTCACCAATGAGCAATGACGAACGCCCAGGTATCTTGCAAAATCTGTCTCAAACTGCTTTGTGTACCGGCCGGCCGTCAGCCAGAATTCCAGAGAACTGTCCACCAGATTCACCATTTCATCCGAATCATATACACGGGACGCATAAGGAATTCGATCCCCTTCCTGAAATCCCTTTGTCTGATTGTGAAACTGATCGCAGTACTCCTTCACAAGATCCAGAATCTGCTCCCGGGCCTTTTCTTCTGTCATATTTTCGAACATCATTCTTCTCCTCTACCTATATCGTCATGAATTTCTTTTAAAAAATAATGGTCAGGGTATCAAAAGTGCTTAAAGATTGTTCCGCTGCGATACAGCATTCACTTTCTTTCGTACAGAATAAATGTAAAATCAAAACCGGGGATCTCCTGTCCCGCTTCATAGTTTTCCAGAAACCAGTTATAGGATTCCTCCGAAAAGTGCTTCAGCGTTCCCAGGGAACGGTCTGTGGTAAACACCGCCGGAGGCGCATCCTTACGTATCTGCTCCATGAGATAAACGCCGGAGTCCCTGGACTGTGCCATATCGCAGAAATCGATGGTGTAATAATGGGGATCCCAGCCCAGCATGCTGTAGATCTCCGGAATCTCATACCCAAAGGCGTGGGTATTCTCCGGCACATGTGTCCGTACCGAATCCACCAATGCTTCGATTTCTGCGCGGTTGTGAAGATTCTCCCGAATATAGCTGTTTTCTCCGAACTGCAGCACCATGCCGGAAGCCAGAAGCAGGATCACGATCAGACTTACCACACCCGCACAGCCCCGTACCATTTTCACAAAGGGCTGCCGGAGCAGCTCCCCCGGCTTCTTCAACGACAGAACCTGCAGCCCGTTTTCCGCAAGGATCGCAAGCAGCAGAACTGCAGACAGAAACACGCATTCCAGATTATGATAAGCAGCACGATTCATATAATAGACCATTCTTCCCAAAGCACTGATGCTGAGGAAAAAGATCACCCGGGGCTTCCAGGTCAGCTCCGGAGAAAACCATCTCCAGCTGCAGATCCCCACTGCCGTTCCAACCAGAAACAAACCCATGACAAACATATAAGCACTGGGAATCATCAGCAGATCGATCTGCAGCGTATCCGTCACAAATGTTTCTGAAAGCAGCGGGATCATGAACTCCCGGATGGTATTCGCTCCTCCGCCTGCCATGCGGTTATACAGATTCACCATTCCATACGCCCCGAAAAAAGCAGCAGCGATCGCCGCAAAATGAAGCATTGCAGCTGAAAATACCTGCAGCAGACTATACCGTTCATCGCTGAGATAACGGCAGATATGCACGGCAGCATAAGCAATGGCAAGAACCAGACCGGTCTCTGTATTCCACAAAATCGCCAGACTGCCAAGAGCATATCCCAGAACCGTCCATGGCCAACGGAAGCATCCCTTTTGAAAGGTAATCACCACATACACCAGCACAATCATGGCCCATACCATCCTGTGCGGCCACAGCTGCCAGTAATAACCGCCCCGCATGCCCAGTACCGGAAACGTAATGGCTATTGCACCCAATGCCCGGATCAGCTGGCTTTTCACCGTACAGTGCAGCACAAAAAACGCACATGCGTGGACGATGCCGGTCAGCACCGCCAGCAGAAATACAAATTTAAAATAATCCCCGCCCAAAAGCTTCATGGGTATCTTCCAGAACAAGGCATAGTGACCATAAATACTGGAAAGCTCTGCTGTATACGGTTTTCCCATATACACGTTAAAAATGGAATTATAGTAGGCATATCCATGATAAGAATCCGACCAGTAATTCCTTCCGAAAATATTCGGTGTGTACATATTGTAAATGACCAGAACCGTCAACAAGATATACAGGCAATAGATCAGCCAGTCTTTTTCCCGGGCAGTCCCTTCCAGCCTGCGATACAGGCGGATAAAAATCACCACTTCCAGGATCGCCGCTGCCAGCAGAAACACAAAGGGCTGTGTATGCCAGCTGTACTTATAAGCCACACCGGAAGACTGCTTTGTCTCCAATGCGGTGGAGATCGCCAGCAGAACCCCCTGCATTGCTACCAGAAGAAAAGCCGTAAATGCCTTAAATCCAGTGGATTCCACGGGGAGCACCTTCCCGGACAGAATCGCCCTGCAAGCTACAAACACGCAGCAAAACAAAACCAATGTTCCGGCATAAACCAATATATTAATATTTCCTTTGGAACGAATCGCCTGAGATAATGCAGGAACATTCATACACAACGCAAAAAACAGGGCACTGAAAAGCAATGCGATTCCTGTGGAAACAATATCCTGATTTTTTCTCATATCATTCAGACTCCCGACATCCGGCTTAAGTATTCGCAGATCTGCTGCTCCATCACGGCATTCACATCTTCATCCGCAATCCAGTTCTTTGACCATTCTATGGTTTTCTCAAGTGCGTCCCGGATTCCCCAGACCGGTTTCCATCCGAATACCTTCTTGATCCTGGAACAGTCCAGCTTCAGGAAATCAGCCTCGTGAGGGCCGCCGGCAAAATAATCCTTCCACTCCTGGCCCTCTCCCCAGAGCTTACAGAACAGTTCCACCAGTTCCCCGGTAGTTACACAGTCCTTTTCATCCGGACCCACGTTATAATAACCGGCATATTTTCCATCCTGATACTGCTTCATGGCAATCATCAGGTAAGCACAGAGAGGCTCTAAAACATGCTGATAGGGTCTGGTGGAATGGGGATTGCGTACCGGAATCACTTCTTTTTTCATTGCTGCACGTACGCAGTCCGGAATGATGCGGTCATTGGCAAAATCGCCGCCGCCGATGACATTTCCTGCCCTGGCCGTAGAAATTGCCGTCGCTCCGTCTGTAAAAAAGGAGTTCTTATAGCTATGCGTCACCAGCTCCGAACAGGATTTGCTGTTGCTGTATGGATCATAACCATCCAAAGGATCGTCTTCACGATAACCCCACTCCCATTCCCGGTTATGGTATACCTTATCGGTGGTAACATTCAGAAACGATTTTACAGAAGGTGTCTGACGCACACATTCCAGAACGTTCACCGTTCCCATCACATTGGTCTCATAGGTATATACCGGATCCTTGTAAGAATCCCGCACGATCGGCTGGGCTGCCAGATGCAGCACGATTTCCGGCTGCACCTCTGCAAATACCTGTTTCAGATGTGCAAGATCCCGGATGTCTCCCATTATGGAACAGCATTGCTTCTCCATCCCACTGATGGAAAAAAGCCCCGGTGCAGTGGGTTCTCCATTACTGTAACCCGTCACCTCTGCCCCTGCCATTGCCAGGATCTTGGTAAGCCAGGTCCCCTTAAATCCTGTATGTCCTGTTATCAGAACCTTTTTATTTTCATAAAAATCAAATATCATACATCCTGCTCCTGTTCCTCAATATCCGAAATATCCCCGGAATTTGTGCTTCGTGATCCAAACCGGCTTCTCCGGCAGCTGAAAGCTTGTGCTCTAATCCCACAGCTTCCATGGTGCCTTCCCGGACTGCCATAGTTCTTCCAGTTTTTCTTTTTCCCGCAGGGTATCCATGCACTGCCAGAATCCATGATGCTTGTAAGTATTCAGCTGCCCCCGGCGGGCAGCCTCTTCCAGCGGATATTTCTCGAACACCGTATGATCCCCTTCGATGAGATCCATGATCTCCGGTTCCAGCACCATAAAACCTGCGTTGATCCATCCGCCATCGTCTTTCTTCTTCTCGCGGAAGTTGGAAATCGTGCCGTCCTCCAGAATATCCAGCGTTCCAAAACGTCCCCCCGGCTGCACAGATGTAATAGTTGCCATCTGTCCATGTTCTTCATGGAACCGGATCAGCTCCGGGATATTCACATCCGACACCCCGTCACCGTAGGTCAGCATAAAGGGTTCCTCATTCAGATACTCCCGCACCCGCCGGATACGTCCTCCTGTCATGGTATCCAGTCCCGTATCGATGAGGGTCACCTTCCAGGGTTCCAGTGCCGTGTTATGCACGATCATCTTATTTTCCCGGGTAAAATCAAAGGTAATATCGCTGTTGTGCAGATAATAGTCTGCAAACCACTCCTTGATCATATGCTGCTTATAACCGCAGCAAACCACAAATTCATGATATCCATAGTAAGAGTACAGCTTCATAATATGCCAGAGGATCGGTTTCTCACCGATCTCAACCATAGGCTTCGGCTTCAGATGGCTCTCCTCACTGATTCGGGATCCATAACCGCCCGCCAATATTACAACCTTCATAGCACTCTCCTTTTCCCTCTTTTCAATCATTACTTATCGAATCTTTCACAGCTTCTTCATGATTCACAGGCGATCTGCACGGCCGCTTTGCTGCTTTCTTTGGAACAGCTCAGCCATCCGCCGGATACACATCTCATCCGCTCTCTGCCCAAAGCATATACACCGGGTCAAAGCAGAGATTTCAGCACCTTCAGTACCGCATCCTCTTCGTTTGGAAGCACATATTTTGCTGCGGCTTTGGCCTGTTCTCTGCCGGTGGCAACACAATAGCTCTCTGCCGCCTGCAGAAGCAGCGGAACATCATTTCCGTTATCTCCAAAAGCCATAGTCTCTTCCGGTGTCACGCCCAGCTTACTCTGAATCTCCCGCAAGGCAGCTCCCTTGTCTGCATTTTTCGCAATAATATCCACCCAGTGATCACCAGACACCATAATACTGACCCTGTCACCAAAAAGCTGTTCCATGGGGCCAGCCAGCTCCAGTGCATCTCCCAGATGATTGTAGATCGCAAGCTTTAATACCGGCAGTGATATCTCCAGAAGATCCTCTACCATAACCAGGTCAATACGATATCCTTCCCGGATCCACCGAACCATTTCACTGTCCTTACACTCGGTATAGGTTCCCTGCGGTGTGGATATCAAGGTAAAAACATTCTCCAGATTTCTGGCGTACTTTACCGTTTCCTCGTAGGCTCTTCGTTCGATTTCCAGACACAGGACCGTCTCGCCTGCCTTCACACAGTGGCTGCCATTATCCGCAACATAAATGATCTCGTTGTCCACCGGTGAAAAAACTCCGTGAAGACTTGCATACTGTCTCCCGCTGGCGGCCACAAAGGTGATCCCTTCTGCGTGAAGCTTTCGGATCACATCATAATACTCTTTATTCAGATGCGGCGTTCCCTCCGGCAAAAGGGTTCCATCTACATCCGATGCTATCAGTCGAATCTTTGCCAATTTATTCTCCTTGTTCCAATGATCGAATCAGAGTCCTGCGGTTCAGAAAGCCGTCCTGATAGATCATAATATATACTTTGTAGGTTATAGAATCCCGGGCACAGATAAAAGGTTCCTCTCTCAGCAGCTCTGCCCGTATATGTTCATCGCTTAATTTATCGATCCATTCCTGTCCTTTGCGGTATAATCTCTGATATTCAATATCTTCCTCCCCAAAGGAACGATCCGGATAAACGGAAGCGGCATCCCGCAATTTCTGATTCAGGAGATCCACCGTTTTGCCGTGCTTCTTTCGCCGCAGCATTTTCCCGATAAATTTCGCCCGGCTTGCAGACGGGTTTTTCCGGTAACGTTTTAAGTGACGCTCCATTCCCTTATCACCGGCTTCTTCTGCCAGGCAAATGTATGCCTCAATGGTTTCCGCAGTTACCTCCCAGGGATCCGCGGGGCTGTTTCGATATGCCTCCGGTACAGCAGGATACTGCAGAAGCGGCGGAAATCCCGCCAGCAAAGCCAGCTTCTTTTCCTTCTGCGTACAGGATTTCTCTCCCAGATAATCCAGCTTATCCTTTAGAATTGCCAGACGATATTCCAACACCCGAAGGTATTCATAATCCCTGACCCAAAAGTGCCCGATCTCACCGTAATTATACAGATGGTCTTCGATATCCAGATTTTCAAAGCTTATGGTAAAGGCATTTTCCGCCCCTTGGCGGACGGCCAGCAGATAATCTTCGTCTTTTTCTCCTAACTCCAGCCAGATTTCCGGTTCTCCTTCATAATCCGGATCGTATTCTCCTACCATTCGATAATTACGAAAAACCAGAAAGCTTTCCACCGCATCATTCATCAGATACACAACACGACATTTGTTTTCGCTCATAAGCAATTCAAACTGCCTCTGCTCAATCAGCAATGACAAACGATAAAACGCCTCCATCTGGTTATGCGGCGTTGTTTTTTCACGCATAATGCTTCCTCCAGCCTCTGAGAAGGGCAACCCTCAAATCAGACATGCAAGAGTAATATGCCGCGGGGAGAAGCCTGTCTCAGCGGGCTCACCATCAGCCCATAATCCATATTATTATGCCACAAAAATCCTTATTTTGGAAGTTATATCTTGATTTTCTTCCGGTCACCCACTAAAATAAAGCGTATTATTGCTTACAGTGTCAAAACACATGTCCCACGATGTGCTTGCACATGAGTGGGATATTGTGTTATTGACACGCCCATCAATGAGGATCAAGTGGGGAAGGGGCCCCATGAAATCCGAATTGATGGCAAGATTGTGGAAGCTGCAAAGCAGCGCAACAATCTGTACGCACTTTTGAAACTAAAACCGTTATTTGTATGGAAAGGATCTGTTATGACACTGTTTATCGATATTCTGAAGGATGCTTTGCTGGATACTGCCAAGCTGCTTCCGTTCCTGTTCCTGACCTACCTGGCCATGGAATACCTGGAAAACTGTACGACGCAGCATACCGTTGCGCTCCTTCGCAATCGACGTCTTGCCCCCATTCTCGGCGGTACGTTAGGCGTCATCCCCCAATGCGGATTTTCTTCCGCTGCAGCCAGTCTTTACTCCGGCGGTGTCATCACCATCGGTACCCTGATGGCAGTTTTCCTGTCCACTTCTGACGAGATGCTGCCGTTGCTTCTTGCCGGTCAGGTTCCCGCGAAGGATATTATCGTCATACTTTCACTGAAGGTTTTATTCGGGATCGTAACCGGCCTCATCATTGACGGTCTTGTGCAGATCATGATGCCGAACCGAAAGAAACATTCCATTCACGAATTGTGTGAGCGCGAACATGGCGATGAAGAATCCGAAAACATATTTAAATCCGCTTTTCTGCACACTGCAAAGGTAAGCGTCTTTCTGTTTCTGATCACGTTTTTACTTGGATTCATCATGGAATCTGCCAGCCTGGAGCATTTGCTCACGGCCGCACAGTCCATGCCTTTGCTTTGCCTGTTCCTGTCTGCACTGATCGGACTGATTCCAAACTGTGCTTCTTCCGTTGCCATCACCACCTTGTATCTGGAGGGCGTCCTTGCTTTTCCGGCTATGATGGCAGGCCTTCTCTCCTGTGCCGGCATCGGCCTGATGGTACTGTTTCGTACCAACCGCAGTTGGAAGGAAAACCTGCTGACGGTCGTTACGCTATACGGCTCCAGTGTCGCATGCGGTCTGGTTCTGTTTGTTATCCTGTAATACCCCGCCCGGTGCTCTGCATATCCCGCACCGGCTGCGGGTTTTTTCTTTGACGCATATTTTATATGTTTTTTCCATCTCATTGCTTTTTTATGGCAATTAGTGCTATTATCAAAGAAACGATCCATCGGGACCAATTCTTCCGTGTATTGCGAATCACACAGTGGCTGCACGGAAGGATAATACCTGTATGATCTGTAAAGGCAGGATCTTAGTTTCATACAATGGAGGTAAATGATGTATAAATTTGACGCAGAAAAAACGAAAGAGGATCTCGTAAAATGGATCCGGGACTTTTTCGAAGTAAATGGACCGGGATGCAACGCAGTGGTTGGTATATCCGGTGGTAAAGACAGTTCCATCGCAGCAGCGGTCTGTGTGGAAGCATTGGGAAGAGACCGTGTGTTTGGCGTACTGATGCCAAACGGTGAGCAGTCCGATATTGACAAGGCGCAGCTTCTGGTAAATCACCTGGGAATCGATCATTGTATCGTCAATATCAGAGCAGCATACGACGGTCTGTTAGAAGCCATCAAAGCCAGCAACAGCGTGGAAGAGCTTTCCAGACAGACCATCATCAATCTGCCGCCGCGAATTCGGATGTCCACCCTTTATGCCATCAGCCAGTCGAAAAACGGTCGGGTCGTTAATACCTGTAATCTTTCCGAGGACTGGGTTGGTTACTCCACCCGCTACGGTGATGCAGCCGGTGATTTCAGCCCACTGTCCCATCTGACGGTCTCCGAAGTAAAAGAGATCGGCCGGCTTCTGGGCCTTCCTTCTGAGCTGGTAGACAAAGCACCATCCGACGGACTCTGCGGTAAAACCGATGAAGATAACCTGGGCTTCACCTATGCTGCACTGGATCATTATATCCGTAACGGTGTCTGCGAAGACGAGGAAACAAAGGAGAAAATTGATACCTTGCACACAAGAAATCTGTTCAAACTGGAGCTGATGCCAGCTTTTGTGCCGGAGTCAGCCTGCCTGGAAGCTTAAGACTTCTTGCGCAAGGCTCAAGTATCACGAATGTGGAATTGTATTGCTATGACCCGGTCAGGATCCCTGACTGGGTCACTGATTGTTTTATTGAAAGTAAGGAACGGAGACTTATATGAAAACAATATGGAATGCAGTCACGAAAAATATCACCTGGCGCACGGCTCTGGCCGTCATCCTGGGCAACCTGATCCTGGGCTGCGGAATTGCTCTGCTTCGCTTCTCTCTCATGGGAAACGATCCCTACACCGCCTCTATGCTGGCCATCAGCGGTGGTTTAAAAGTAGGTCTTGGAAATTATCAGCTGACATTGAATATCATTCTGCTGGTGATCCAGCTGATCTGGGGAAGACAATATCTTGGTTTTGGAACCATCGTCAACATGTGTTTCCTGGGTTACATCGTACAGTTTGTCAGCTATCTTCTGGGGCTGTTGTTTGGATCCATGGCAGAAGTAGCGCTGGTTCTCCGCGTCGTTGTCATGTTCCTTTCCATGATGATCGTGGCGTTCGGTCTGGCCATGTATCAGGTAGCAGATTTGGGCGTTGCGCCTTATGACTACCTGGCATTGGGCATGCGGGATCATTTCAGGAATCCTTACTTTATCGACCGGGTGATCACAGACGGAGTCTGTGTCCTGACTATCGTTATCGCTGTTCTCACCGGATTTATCGGCTGGGAAGGAAGCAATCTTGGTCTGGGAACCATCATCTGTGCCTTTGGTCTCGGACCTTTTATCAATCTCTTTATGCCTTGGAATAAGAAGTGGATGAAAAAGGATGTGTAAGACTCACAGAAACAGAGAATTACAGAATGCAGCTTTTGGAAAGAATTCAGAATAGTACGAAGGTAAGGTCTTATGAAAAATACAATCGACGGGAAACTGCTATTAGCTTCCGCTTCTCCAAGACGAAAAGAATTGTTAACACAGATGGGCGTTTCCTTTGAAGTACGCATCAGCAATCAGGAGGAACGCTGTGAAAGTACAATTCCTCAGGAAATGGTGAAAGAGCTTGCCTTGCAGAAGGCAGAAAATGTCGCCCGGGAATATTGGAAGAAAGAGGCTGGAGAGAAGGGGGCATTTCCTGTGCGCATTCTGGGTGCCGACACCATTGTGGTTCAAAACGGAGCGATTCTGGGAAAGCCAAAAAACCGGACGGATGCAGTCCGGATGATCCGGGATCTTCAAGGAAGCTCCCACTTTGTTTATACCGGTGTTGCCTTGCTCTGCTATGACGCTGCCGGTCAGAAAACGGTTCAGACACATGTGGAAGAAACCAGGGTATTCGTGCACCCAATGACCGGAGATGAGATCCTGGAATACGTGAATTCCGGAGAATGTGATGACAAAGCCGGTGCTTATGGAATCCAGGGATCCTTCGGAAAATACATTCACCGGATTGAAGGTGACTACTACAATGTGGTTGGACTTCCGCTCTCAGCAGTTTATCAGATGCTGAAGCGCAACGGAATCTGATTTCCCAAAATCCGGAAATATTTTCGAAAGCTCCGTATGCCAATGGTATCCCTCAGAAAACGTGTCATCTCCCTTCGCTTCACAGCGGTTTTATACGCTCGCAGATCGTTCGCGATAGAAGCGTTTGCTCCTCCTGCGAGCGAAAAACTTGTGAAGCTCAGTCG
>JABUSW010000076.1 GCA_021443885.1 Blautia sp. | reverse complement strand
CCGATAACTTCAAAACAGGTATTTACCATGATGGGCATAAGCCCCATGGATACTTCATCAATGAGAAGCAGTTTCGGATCCAAAGTCAACGCTCTGCCTATGGCCAGCATCTGCTGTTCTCCTCCGGACATGGTCCCGGCAAGCTGATTTTTACGTTCCCCCAATCTCGGGAAAATCTCATAAATCTCATTGATTTTTTGTCTGACCCGGTTTTTGTCTTTCACGGAATAGGCACCCATACGAAGATTTTCTTCTACGCTGAGCCTTGGAAAAACACGTCTTCCTTCCGGTACATAACCGATTCCAAGCTCCGCCCTTTTATGCGCAGGGAGCTTTGTAATGTCCTGTCCTTTGTAGATAATAGAGCCGCTTTGCGGCGTAACCAGTCCCATGATCGTTTTGATCAAAGTAGATTTTCCGGCACCGTTTGGTCCGATTACAGAAACAAGTTCTCTCTCGTTTACGTTCAGGGTTACTCCATGAAGGACTTCCATCATGCCATAGGATACATTCAGGTCATTGATTTTCAGCATCAGTCGTCCTCCTCTCCCAGATAAGCTTCTATTACCTGTTTGTTCTGTTTCACCTCTTCCGGCTTTCCTTCTGCGATCTTCTTGCCATAGCTCAGAACAGAGATCCGGTCACAAACCTTCATCGTAATAGGCAGGTTGTGTTCAATAAGGATAATACTCTTCTTCTGCTCCTTTAACTGCATAACCAGTTCTGTAATCTCGTTAATGGCAAAATTTGACAATCCTGCGCAGGGCTCATCCAGCATGATCAGTTTTGGTTCCGTAACCAGCGCTCTGGCAATTTCCAGACGCCGGAGATACCCAAGAGATACGTCACTTGCTTTCTTATTTCGCATTTCCTTCAGACCGGTCTGTTCAATGACCCGATCTGCTTTCTCGATCATCTGTGGTGTATGACTCTTATGGAAATAGGAGCGAATTCCGGTATACTCATGTACACCGGCTGCCGCAATTACATTATCCAGAATGGTGAGATCCGCCAAAGGCTTGGAAATCTGGAAGGTCCTGGAAATACCCATTTTTGCCATCTCATAAGCAGGCGTTCCCTGTACTTCTTTTCCCTGGAAAACAATTTTTCCATCCGTGGGCTTATATACCCCGCAGATTGCGTTGAATAATGTTGTTTTACCGGCACCGTTCGGACCAATAATTCCAAGTGTTTCTTCTTCAAACACGTCCAGACTGAAATCATCAATTGCTTTCAGGCCACCGAAATACATTTTCAAGTTCTGCACTTTCATCAATTCTTTCATTCAGCCGCACCTCCCTTTTGGAAGACTTTTTGAATCAATCGCATGATCGGACTGTTGTCTCCCAGAAGTCCTCCCGGCAGGAAACGAACAACTAATACGAGAGCGATCCCATATACCAGGTTCCGATAATCTTTTGCAAATCGCAGAAACTCCGGCAGGAACGTCAGAATCAGAGCTCCCAGGATCGGTCCGCGGATGGTTCCGATCCCACCGATAACCACCATAGACACAATTTCAATGGAAACGGTAAATGCAAAGTCCGTGGAACTGATAAAGCCCATTCGATGTGCATATATACCGCCGGCCAGACCGGCAATGGAGGTACCGATCACAAACGTAAGAATCTGGTATTTGCTTACATTAATACCAAAGGATTTTGCCGCTGCCGCATCGTTATTGATAGATGCAAGCGCCATGCCAAACCAGGACTTCTTCATTTTCACGATCAGAAGACAAAGGATCACGATCAGCACAATGGTCAGCAGCATAAAATGCAGATTCGTAAATTTCACACCGAACACAACCGGTTTCGAAACCGTCAGGCCAAGGGACCCTCCTGTGATCTTCATGTTGTTAAACAATGCCACCATCACGAAATTGATTCCAATGGTCGTGATGGCCAGGAAATCTGCCTGCAGACGCAGCGAAATTACACCCAGCACTGCACCAAAGACACCGGATATCACCATTGCCGCCAGCAAAGCCAGCCAGAAATTCACGCCATTCGTTGTAAGGATCGCAGCAGTATAAGCTCCGATTCCAAAGAAAGCGGCCTGTCCCATCATAGCCTGTCCGGCATATCCGGTAATAATGTTCAATGACAATGCCAGCAATATGAAGATCGCGGCAGTAGCACCAATGGAAAATAAATACGCACTCATACAAACCGCCTCCTCATACTTTATTCTTTCTGCCGAAAAGTCCGGATGGTTTGATCAGCAGAATGATAATCAAAACAACAAATGCGATAGCATCTTTCGGGATCGGGATATTGGTGTACACCGAGAGTAAAACCTCTGCAAGACCTATGATCAGACCCGCAACAACGGTTCCCAGCGGATTTCCAAGACCGCCAAGCACGATGATGGCAAGCATTTTATAGGATGGAACTTCTCCCAGAGCAGGGGTGATGGAATTGTACAGGATTCCCACCATGATTCCGGCCACAGCCGCAAAACCATAGCCCAATATATAAGATAATGCCATTGCAGAATTCGTATTGACACCGCATACCCTGGATATTTCTGAATCCTGTGCAGCAGCCTTCCATGCAAGGCCGATTCTGGTCTTGTTCAGAACAAACCATAATATCAGAAGCAGCAACGCCGTCAGCAGGAAGATCAAAACCCATGGCGGCTGAATGATGACATCACCGATTTTGATAATGCCCCATTTGAATTTATAGCTATATGCTTTCGTACCCGCTCCGCAGATCAGTCTTACCAGGTCACTGCTAATGGTAAAAAGGCCTACTGCCGCAACAAGTGGAATTATGGAAAGCGTACGTGGTTTCGCAAGAATGGGCGAATAGATAAACCTTTGCAATAATACACCCAGGGCGCTTACGGCCAGAATCGATACCAGAAATGCTGCGATCAGACTTCCCGATGCTTTATAAACATAGAATCCAATATACGCACCGATCAGGTAAGCTCCTGCATTTGCAATATCCAGAATACCCAGAATACCGTAAATCAGCGTTGCCCCCATTGCAGTCAATGCATACAGACTTCCAATCATCAAACCATTTATTATCTGTTGGATCATCTCAGATACTCCTCTTTCTCCTGATAGAGATAAGCGGAAGCACACCCTGTGCGCTTCCGCCAACTATCATCTAAAGTTATTATTCTCGTATTATCCTTCGTACGTAACCGGATCGATTACTGCGGAATCGCTAACTTCTGAGAAATGATGGAATGCACCTTCCTGTACCTGCTGGATCTGTACCGGTTTTACAGCGGAACCAGCTTCTGTGTAATACAGCAATGTTCCTGTTACAGTATCAAAATCCTTCATGCCTGCAATGTAATCACGCATAGCCACTGTATCGGTTCCTGCATTTTTAATCGCTTCAAAGAGGATCTGGAAAGAATCATAAACAGATGCGCCAACCATATCCGGCTCCATGTCATATTCCGCACGGTAGTTTTCAATATAGGACTGTGTAGCTTCATTCTCATCATCACGGTTCATGTTTGTTGTGATGTAGAGACCATTTGCATATTCACCGGCTGTCTCAAGAAGCTGCCAGGAGTCAGCACCTTCTGTTCCAAGAATCGGGCACTCAAGTCCTTGCATAGCCACCTGACGGCAAACTTCGGAAGCCTGCTCATAGTAGTTTACAGAATAGATCAGATCAGCGCCTTCTTCTTTGATTTTAGAAATAACAGATGTCATGTCATTATCAGAGATTGCAATGTAGTCTTCAGAAACGATTTCAGCGCCGTATTCAGCTGCTTTTGCTTTGAAGTATGTAGCCTGCTCTGTACCAAAGTCCAGATCAACTGCTACAATTGCAATTTTCTCAGCTTTCAGTTCTTCACATGCAAAAATTGCTGCTGCAGTTCCCTGAACTGCTCCCGGGAAGGACTGTGAAAATACCATATCTCCTGCATTCACAACATCCGGATGAACGGCGTAAGCAGAAACCAGAAGTTTTCCTGCATCCTGAAGGATCGGAGCTGCAACCTTTGTAGGTCCGGAATAGGAGCCGGAAACGATTGCAACAACATCATCTACCGTAGAAAGCTTTTCAGCGATATTCGCTGCTTCTGTTGTATCAAGGCCATCGTCATAGTCCACCAGTTCAACCAGCTTACCATCAATTCCGCCTGCATCATTCAGCAATTTCACTGCAAGTTCAGCGGACTGCTGTGCACTCTGTCCATCTGCTGCTGCAGATGCTGCAGAAACAGGAGCAAAGAAACCGATTCGGATCGTTTCTGCTTCTGCATGAACAGTCACTGCAGAAGCTGCCATAGAGCAAACCATAGACGCTGCAAGTAACACACTAAATAGTTTTCTTTTCATCTTTCTACCTCCTATTATACAAAAAAACCACGCTTATCCAGGTAATCATATCACTTTTGAACAACTATTTCAATAAAAATAACCAACCTGAAAAAGCACTATGCATACACCTTTTCATACAGGTTCTGGTTTTTACCATCCAGAATGACGATTACCGGAAGATTTTCAACATACAATTTCCGGATCGCCTCTGTACCAAGGTCCTCATAGGCGACCACTTCCGATGCTTTGATGCATTTGGACAATAGAGCGCCTGCACCTCCGATTGCAGCAAAATAGACTGCATTGTTGCGTACCACCGCATCCTGCACTTCTTTTGCACGTTTTCCTTTTCCGATCATACCTTTCATGCCCATATCCAGCAGCTGCGGCGTATATTTATCCATACGGCTGGAAGTTGTAGGGCCTGCTGAGCCGGTGATATTACCGGGTCTGGCCGGCGATGGACCAAGATAATAGATCACGGTTCCGTCTATATCAACCGGAAGCTTTTCACCTCTGTCCAATGTTTCCTGCATCCTTTGATGTGCCGCATCCCTGGCCGTATAAATGGTTCCGGTAAGATATACAAAATCCCCTGCCTGCAGATCCCGGCAGATTTCGTCGGTCAATGGCAATGTAATGTATTTTTCCATCCCGCACCTCCTAAATTACGGTCACAACATGGCGGTTAACATGGCAGCAGATATTGATCGCCACCGGCAGCCCCGCAATATGCGTTGCATATGTGTTAATATGAACAGCAAGTGCAGTCACGCTTCCGCCAAGCCCCGCCGGGCCGATTCCAAGACCGTTGATCTCTTCCAGAAGCTCTTTCTCCAGTGTTCGGATATGCTCTTTTTCCGAATACTCTCCCACTTTTCGCGTCAAGGCCTGTTTGGATAAAAGCGCCGCCTTCTCAAAGGTTCCGCCAATTCCAACGCCAACTACCAGCGGAGGACACGCGTTCGGACCAGCCAGCTTCACCGTCTCAAGAATAGCCTCCCGGATTCCCTCAACTCCCTGTGCCGGCTTCAACATGCAGATCCGGCTCATATTCTCACTGCCAAAGCCTTTTGGTGCCAAAGTCAGCTTTACCTGCTCTCCCGGTACAATGCTGTAATGAATGACAGCCGGTGTATTGTCCCGGGTATTTTCCCGAATGATGGGATCCCTGACAACGGATTTCCGCAGAAATCCTTCCGTATACCCCAGACGAACCCCCTCATGAATGGCATCTTCCAGATTCCCTTCCGTAAAATGGACATCCTGCCCGATTTCTACGAAAACAACTGCCATTCCCGTATCCTGACAGATCGGAATCATGTCTTCTTTCGCAATTTTCAGATTGTCCTGAAGCTGGGTCAGGATCCGTTTTCCTAATTCTGACTCCTCTCTTTGATATGCATTCTCCATGGCTTCCTTCATATCTTCTGAAAGCTCATGCGTCGCCTTGATACACATATCTCTTATCTTTTCCGTTACCAATGAAACCGGTAATTCTCTCATTTGCCAACCACCTTTACAGACCAATGCCACCCAGAGCACCTTTGCCAATCGCAGACAACCCCAGGATCTCTTTTTCCAACGCAACTGCTTTTGCCTCCAGTGCATCTGTTTTCGCACCGATTTCAGCAGTAAATGCTTCGTCTTCGATCGAAGCAAGATTGATTCTCACATTAAAACAGGCACCCAGGACAGCTGTTCTTGCCATCATGGCGGATACCAAAGCATCCGTCACGGCAGTTTGATTTCCTTTTTCCACCATCAGTCTGGCACTGGGAAGGATGTCCACCGACGCTTCCGCCACAGAAAGGGGAACCATAACGGCCGCCTTCAAACCCTCCTGCATAGCCGCTTTTCGGACAGCCTTCTCTTCTTCGGTATCCTTCGGAAGTGTCAGTGCCTGCATAAAAAGGTCAAAGGATTCGCTGTCACGCCGGATGTCCTCCAACAGCTTTTCTTTTGCTGCGCAAAGTACCGGAATCTGTGCTTTCATCTCTTCTTCCACTTCCGCATATTTCTTTTTACCGATGGTAAGACCTGCAACCATTTCCGATAATGCTGCAGCCAAAGCACCTGCCAGGGCCGAGATACTTCCGCCGCCGGGTACCGGCTCATTCGATGATGTCCGGAGTGTAAAGGCTTCTATAGTCATTGATTTCATTTGTTGATCACCTTTCCAATTTAAAGTCTGGTTTCCAGCACCTGAGATGTCTCGAAGCCTTCAAACCCAAGATAGTACTCTGCACAATCCACCAGAGCCTGCAGTGGAATCAAACCTACTACTTCACTGCCAAGAACATTTACGCCGTATCTTCTTGCTTCCATTTTGACTGTTTCGAAAACGGTATATACGGAAGTTCTGGTATAATCGGTAAGATTCATGGACACCTGCGCAATATTACGCTCCTCCAGCATAACACCCATTGCCTTGCAATACCGGAAACCGCCCCGGATATGGCGGATCTTATCCGCAATTTTCTTTGCGATCTCAAGATTTGACGTATCCAGATTGATGTTATACGCGATCAACGGCATTCTGGCGCCAATGGCTGTCACTCCGCCGGTAGGATGAATGGTATTCGGACCGAAATCCGGTTTCCACATGTCCTGATCCAGCATCTTTTCTGCCATTCCTTCAAACTGTCCTTTCCGGACATTTGCAAGGTTCTCTCTGTGGGGAGCACTTGCTGATTTTTCGTAAAGGAAGAACGGCTGTCCAAATCTATCTGCCGCTATCTGTGCGGTCTCTTTTGCAATTCTGTCAGCATCCTCCACTGTAACTCCGCGAATCGGTATAAAAGGAACTACATCCACACATCCCATACGGGGATGCTGTCCTTCATGCTTTGTCATATCAATAAGTTCGACTGCTTTTCCAATGGCTTCTACCATTGCATCGCGAAGCGGTTCCGGCTCACCGATAACAGTTACAACGCTTCGGTTGTGATCTTTGTCTGATGTATAATCCAGAAGCTTCACTCCTTCTTTCCCACGGAAGCAGTCTACGATCTTCTCGACCTTTGCAAGATCTCTTCCTTCGCTGAAATTTGGTACGCATTCAATAATTCTGTCCATAATACTCTCTCCTGTTAATACAAGCTGTCCCTTTGCTTATTTGATGTTTTACTTTTTATATATGGTTTTTCCCTTTTTTATGACCGTATCCACCAGATTGATCGCTGTGTGATATGGCATAAAATGAATGGATGGGTATTTCAGGAAAACAATGTCTGCCTGCTTTCCAGGTTCCAGGCTTCCGATGGTATCCGCCCTGTCAACTGCTGCCGCACCGTTAATGGTAAGAGCCGTGATAACTTCTTCAACAGACAGGTGCATATAAATACACCCCAGAGCTACCAGCAGCGGAATGGAATTGGTAAAACAGCTTCCCGGATTCAGATCCGATGCAATTGCAACTGCACAGCCTTCATCGATCATTTTCCTTCCTCTTGCGAATTCTTCTTTCAGGCTGAAGGCAGTTGCCGGAAGCAGCGTACTGATGACGCCGCTCTCTGCCATTTGACGGATTCCTTCATCCGAAGCCTGCAGAAGGTGGTCTGCAGACACGGCTCCCACTCTTGCAGCCAGCTCGGATCCACCCAGAGATGCCATTTCATCCGCATGGATCTTCAGTTTGAACCCCATTTCTTTCGCCTTATTCAGATAATACTCTGCGTCTTCTATGGAAAATACATTTTTTTCACAAAAGATGTCGGCAAACTCTGCCAGCCCTTCCTCTTTTACAATGGGCATAACATTCTCAAGCTGCTCCGTAAGAAAGTCCCGCTCTCTTCCCTTGTACTCCGGAAGAACACTGTGTGGTCCGAGAAAGGTGGTGACAATATCCAGCGGATGTTCTTCATTGAGCTGTTTCATGGCTCGCAATTGCCGAAGCTCTGTCTCACAGTCAAGACCATATCCGCTTTTCCCTTCCACAGTGGTAACGCCAAATTCCATCATAGTATCCAGACGTTCTTTTCCTACCGCCACCATATCTTCCAGGCTCGTTGCCCTGGTGGCTGCAACCGTAGAATTAATCCCGCCGCCGCGTTCCATGATAGACATATAGCTGTCGCCTTTTAATCTCCAGGAAAACTCATCTGCACGATACCCTCCGAAGATAAAATGCGTATGAGAATCCACGAATCCGGGAAGAACGGTTTTTCCTGCTGCGTCCAGGACTTCACATTCTTCCATGTTCACGAGCGCATCCAGCTCCTCTGTTGTTCCCACTGCAATGATTTTATCATCTTCCATCAGCAGTGCACCGTCATGGATCAACCCGATGTCTGCCATTTCTTTTCCATGCTTCGGTGCCTGTCCCCTGCAGGTTACAAGCTCGGAAGCATGACGTATATAGCGTTTGCTCATGTCCAAAAACCTTTCTTATTTCACATCTTTGCATACCCGGGCGATCAGTTCATCGCTGGCCAGATATGGCATTGTGATATAATCCTGCCCATTCCGTTTATTATTATACTCTGCAACCGTTTCGATAGAATGTTCGCAGCGGCCCCAGCTTCTTCTGGAAACACCGATCATGGTATCCCACGGAATAGAATTCATCAGAATCTCATCGACTCTCTCGCTTCCGTCCAGCACCATGCCGAATCCACCGTTAATCGCTTTGCTGATGCCTACGCCGCCGCCATTGTGAAGTGCAACCAGAGACATTCCGCGGGCAGCATTTCCCGCATAGCAATGCACTGCCATATCCGCAGTAATATTGCTTCCATCGTAAATATTGGATGTTTCACGATATGGGGAATCGGTTCCGCCAGTGTCATGGTGATCGCGTCCCAGCATAACCGGTCCGATCTCGCCATTGCGGATCATTTCGTTGAATTTCAGGGCGATGTCTCTTCTTCCCAAGGCATCCTGATAAAGAATACGGCACTGTGTTCCTACGACCAGGCCATTTTTCTCTGCATCACGGATCCAGATATAGTTGTCACGATCCTGCCCGCGTCTGTTGGGATCGATGACTTCCATGGCTGCATGGTCTGTCTTGCGAAGGTCTTCCGGCTTTCCGCTGAGGCAGCACCACCGGAAAGGACCATAACCATAATCGAACAATTCCGGCCCCAGAATATCTTCCACATAAGACGGGAAAATGAATCCTTCACTGGTATCAACACCGTTCCTGGCAATGTCTTTTGCGCCTGCATCAAATACAGCACGCATGAAAGAATTGCCATAGTCAAAGAAATATGCCCCTCTGGATACCAGTTCTTTGATCAGGTGATAATGCTTGATCAGGGATTCGTCCACCAGCTTTCGGAATCCGGCTTTATCATTTGCCAGCATCTCTGTTCTCTGTTCAAAGGTAAGACCCTGCGGACAATAACCTCCATCATAAGGAACGTGGCAGGACGTCTGATCGGAAAGCAATTCGATCTTAATATTATTGTTTACCGCATATTCCAGAAGATCAATGATGTTTCCATGGAATGCAATGGATATCGTCTCTTTCTTTTCCAGGTATTCTTTTGCAAGTCCAAATGCCTCTTCCGGAGACTCTGCGATCAGAGAAACCCAGCCCTGACGATGTCTGGTCTCAATACGGGAAGCATCGACTTCTGCCACAATACCGACACCACCGGCGATCTCAATTGCCTTGGGCTGAGCACCACTCATTCCTCCGAGACCGGAGGTCACAAAGAGATGTCCCTTCAGATCCTGATCTGCCGGAATACCAAGCTTCATGCGTCCGGCGTTCAGAATGGTATTAAAGGTACCATGAACGATACCCTGTGGTCCGATATACATCCAGCCGCCGGCTGTCATCTGTCCGTAGGAGGATACACCCATTGCAGTGGCCTTTGCCCAATCCTGAGGGTTGTCAAACATGCCCACCATCAGCCCATTTGTAATAATGACTCTGGGGGCCGTTTTCTGCGACTTGAAAAGCCCCATGGGATGACCTGACATCATAACCAGAGTGTGCTCATCCGTCAGTTCTTCCAGATATTTTTTGATCAGCTGATACTGCATCCAGTTCTGGCACACCTGACCTGTCTCACCGTAAGTAACAAGTTCATAAGGATACAGAGCAATATCATGATCCAGATTGTTATCGATCATAACCTGGAATGCTTTTCCCTCAATGCATTTTCCTTTGTATTCATCGATCGGTTTGCCGTAGATTCTCTCCTTTGGCATAAAACGATATCCATAGATACGTCCCCTGGTCAGAAGCTCTTCCAGAAATTCCGGTGCCAGCTGCTCATGAAGCTCTTCCGGTACGTAACGCAGTGCATTTCTTACCGCCAGCTCGATTTCTCTCTTATTCAGAGTCAGTTCTCTTTTCGGTGCTCTGCGGATTCCTTCCTTGAAGGTCGGATATTCCGGAAGAACAGCATCCAGTTTGATTTTCATTGCGCTTCCGATTTCACTGTTTTTCATGATGGTCACACTCCTTTTCCATTTCGTGTTAATATGCTCTGACGCCTCGCCGCTTCCACGACATGGGAGGCCAGCACTGCAGTTGTGACACTTCCCACACCTCCGGGAACCGGCGTGATGGCATCCACAACGGGTTCCACTTCTGCAAATACCGCATCACCGGCAATGGCCCCTTTGCTTCCTTTGCTGTTTTGCCTGTCCGGATCCCAGTTGATCGATACGTCCACAACGACCTGCCCGGGTCTTACAAAATCCCTGGTAAGACTGCCAAGAGATCCCGCTGCTGTGACGAGAATGTCTGCATTTCTTGCAATCATAGCTGTATCCACCGTCTTCGTATGGCACACCGTCACGGTGGCATTTCTGCTCATCAGCATCATGGATACCGGTTTCCCGACCACCAGGCTTCGCCCGATGACAACTGCGTTTTTTCCGGTACAATCAATTTGATAATAGTCCAGTATTTCCATACATGCCTGGGGCGTACAGGGCGGGAACCCACAGGTTTTTCCGGTAAATACACCTGCCATGG
>JABUSW010000005.1 GCA_021443885.1 Blautia sp. | reverse complement strand
CCGGACCGGAAGAAATCGTAGAGTGTCTCACTGCGTGCAGTCGTCCCGCCAAAGGTCTCATTCAGCCACTCCGTAGCCTTCTTCGACTCCAATGAGCGAAAGCGTTCCTGCAGCATCCGAAGAAGCCTCTCATCCCAAAGTTTTCTCTCCGGCTCGACGTTATCTCCATTCGCTTCCGGGAATGCTCTGGAATGGCCCTCAACAATTCCCTGATCCGACAAGTATTCTTCCTTTTCCCCTGTCATCTCTGCTGCCTCGTCCATATGCAGAGTCCCCTGCAGCAGGACAGGCTTGATAGGACTGTACATTTTCTTGAGCGCCTTCATATATTCCGCTGCCCAGGCGTTTTCCGTATCTCTCAGAATCATCTCCGCGCCCGGAATGTACGCTTCTACTACCCGTGCCTGTGCTTCAAAATGATTGCACCCCTGATTCTTCAGTGTCTTTAGCTTCTTCTGGTAATCCGGAGTCTCCATGAACATCCGCATAGAGACCTTCTTAAGCAACTCCTGTGGGCTCTCCTGTTCAGCAGTCTCCTTCTTAAGGTGACAGGACAGATACACTTCTTCCACACACCCCAGCTTCTCCAGGAAAGCCATAACCGTAAAAGCGTAAGTATCCTGTGCGTTCAGTCCACAGTATACAGGAAGTTCGAAGACCAGATCCACACCGGCATCACAGAGCTTTCTTGCCCGCTGATACTTATCTTCCGAAGCCGGAATACCTGGCTGCAGAAAATCCCCGCTGATCAATGCGATCAACCTCTCGGATCTCATCAGCGATTTCACTC
The DNA here is from genome assembly GCA_021443885.1 of Blautia sp. Lineage (GTDB taxonomy): Bacteria > Bacillota > Clostridia > Lachnospirales > Lachnospiraceae > Blautia_A. The sequence goes on along the minus strand of JABUSW010000005.1, from coordinate 10,548 downwards.
TCTGAATGTATTTCCTTTCTTCTTCCTGAATAACCGGGAAATCTCCTACGATCGCTGCTGTTTTCATAATTAGTTCCTCTTTCCCTATTCATAAATGCTTCTGCTCGAGCAAGCCCGGCAGACACATGGCGACTTTAACGAACAAAAACCAGCAAGCTTCCGCGAAGTTCCTGCTGGTTTTTGCAACGGTCTTAAGCTTTTTTCTTGCTCATTACACGATAGATAATGGTGAGGAGGATTCCTACTCCTGCCAGGATCATGGCAATCTTAAATGCCGGATCGTAGCTTCCGCTGTTGGCATATACTTTACCCACAATGGTAGGTCCTACATAACCTGCCAGTGCGAAACCGATAAACATGATACCGTAGTTCACACTGTTATTTTTCTGTCCGAACTGGTCTGCCGTGAATCCGGGGAACACGCCCATGAATGCCCCAAAGCATAGACCAACCACAGACACACCAATATAGAATTTGGCAACGTCTCCTTCCCCTGCTCCATATAGAAGCACAAGACCAACCACTGCCATGACCAGCATGATTGTCAAGGTGTTGATACGGCCGATAATATCGGAAACATAACCGGCAATGACGCGTCCTGCTGCATTAAACAATGCCAGTACAGAGATTGCGATGGTTGCAGATGCAACCGACATGCCGATCTTGTTCTGGGCCATCGGGGATACCTGTGAGATCATCATCAGTCCAAATACCGCACCACAAGTCAGCATAACGATCATGACATAGAATACCGGATCTGCCAGCATGCCCTTCCAGTCTTTGTCATTGCTGACTTTCGCAGGTCCGCCTGCTTTGCCTCCGGCCGGCTGATAGCCTTCCGGTACAAATCCATCGGGACATTTCTCAATGAGGAATGCACCGCCGCAAACCACTACCAGGAACACGATTCCCAAAACGGTAAAGGCCTTCTGCACGCCCACCTTGTCGATCAATGCATTGGCAACCGGCGGGATCAATACAGAACTGATTCCGTAGGAAGCAGTGGCGATACCACCGATGAGGCCACGTTTATCCGGGAAGAACTTCACAGAATTGCTGATGGTACATCCGTATACCAGACCCATGCCAAGTCCGCAGCCCAGCCCATAACCGATCAGGAGTGTGGACAGACTGTTGGCCATACCGGAAATGATCATTCCACCGCCGAAGAAGATTCCTCCTACGAAGATTACCCATTTCGGTCCTAAACGGTCATTTACAAAACCGCCGGAGATCAATGTAACCGGTCCGATGGAGTTAGCCAGTGTAAATACGATAGCCAATGTAGAAGCGGTAAAGGCTGTGCCTGTCACCTCTGTCAGATGGTCTGCCATCGGTGTAGAAAATACACTCCACGCATACAGAGAACCGATACACAGATTAATCAGACAGCTTGCGATCAGGATCAGCCATCTTTTCGTTGTAAGTTTCTTTTGTAACTCTTTCGTCATTTTAGACTCTCCCTTTGTCAGCTTTTATTTTTGAACAATCAATCATGAAGCAGGTGCTGCAGGAATCCGTTTTCCCGTCAGCACCTGCGTAAAAGCTGTTATTTCTTTAGAATTTTCTTGATCAGCATCTGCTGGAAGGCATCCACTCCAATACCAACGTACAAAACGCCGGCGATCATGGCAACTCCGATCTGGATCGGAAGCGTTCCGATCTCAGCCGTTGTCAGGGGACCCATAATGGTGAGACCAATTGCCCAGCCGCAAAGCCAGGATGGTGTAAAGATCCATTTCGGGAAGGTCTCTCCGATCAATACTGCCAGTCCGCCCATGACAAACAAGGTCATATAGAGCTCCACGTTGGGATTGAGATTCATTTTCTCCATCACCGTGACTGCGATAACTGCCCAGAGATCTCCCAGCAGAAAACCGATGATTATTTTCAGCGCATTGCAGCGCTGGTTTCCATTCGCAACAAACAAGCCTGCACAAATCAAGGCAACCGCACCGGTAGTGACCCCGATATACGGAGACAGCACTGCCCAGATTGGAGGCATCAATGCAATTCCCAATGCCAGGGTAAGCTTGTTCACAAGTCTTACTTTTTTTTCGTCGTTCATATCTATGCCCAAGCCTGTATCCTATTCGAAATCAAAACCTGTCCAGGCCTGTTTGCCGGAGTAATGCTTTGCTTCCTCGATTCCGGCAAGAACACGGGATGCACCTGCTGCCATAGCTTCCATCTCAAACTCACCCGGATATGCCGTAACGGGAGCGATCCACTCACAGGCTTCCTTGATCTGATTCACGAGATCCGGATTATGAACCATTCCGCCGCCAAGAAGGATGCCGTCAATTTTGCCATGCAAAGCTGCTGCCATGGAGCCAATGCATTTGTTGATCTGATAGATCATGGAATTCCATACCATTTCTGCATATTTGTCACCATCTTTTGCTCTGTTGGTAAGCTCGATGGCATCTGATATCCCCAGATGACTTACGAATCCACCGGTACGTGTGCAGAGTGGCTTCATATCTGCTGCGCTTAAGTTGTTCTTAGACATATAGCGAAGAATGTCGGATACTGCTACGCTTCCGCTTCTGGTTGGAGCCATGGGACCTTCGCCGCCAACGATATCATAACCATCGATCATTCTTCCATTGCGATGCGCAGATACCGAAATACCACCACCGATATGACAAACTACAAAGTTGCAGTCTTCATATTTTTTTCCCAGGCTATCTGCATGACGGATAGCGGTTTCCTTCAGGTTCAGGGCATGCAGATGAACCATACGGTACACACCTTTGATACCGGTCATACGAGCCAGATCCTGCAGCTCATCAACGTCCGGAGGGTTAACAACAAAGCCTTTTCCGCCAAACTCCAAACGGAATTCTTCTGCCAGCTGGCTGCCCAGCTGTGCCGGATGCTGTACGCCGTTTGCGCCGCGTCTTGCATGATCCAGAAGGATCTCATCGATCTCATAGGTACCACCTTCCATAGCAAGCAGTCCGCCGCCGCGGCCAACAAAGGCATCAACACCTTCCAGGGAAACATTGTTCTCTTTGAGAAGGTTCATGATAGTCTCCTTACGGTAAGGCATCTGTGCAGAAATCCCGTCAAATTCCGCCAGTTTGGCAGCATCGTGACTTACATTTGCAGAAAACAGTGTTTTGTCTCCTTCGATCAGGGCAACCTTTGTTGATGTAGAGCCCGGATTGATGGCAAATACTTTATAATCGCTCATTTCTTTCTCCTCCAAAAGTTACTATAATCCGAAATGAGATGTGCGCCAGAACTGACGCACATCCTTTCGTTTGGCTATATGATCTTATTTCATTCCTGCAGCACGAACTGCGGAAAGAATCACATTTCCTTTGATCTCAGAAACCGGTGCCCCTCTGGAGCAGTCACATACAACGCTGTTAAAGCCCTGAAGCATCGGTCCGTAAGCATTCGCTTTTCCGAACTGCTGGATCAGTTTTACACCGATGTTACCAACATTAAGATCCGGCCAGATCACTACGTTTGCTTTTCCCGCAACCTTGCTTTCTCTCTTCACTTTCTTCGCTGCAACTGCAGGAGAGATAGCGGAATCGAACTGGAATTCGCCGTCGATAGCCAGATCCGGACGTTTCTCGTTTGCAATCTTCAGTGCTTCCAGAACCTTATCAATGAGCTCACCCTGACCACTTCCTAAAGTGGAGTAGCAAACCATCGCGCATCTCGGTTCCCAGTCAAGAAGGGATTTTACTGTCTCACAGGCAGAGATTGCAATGTCTGCCAGCTGTTCCGGATTCGGGTTGGTACATACGGCGCTGTCACCGACTGCCAGAAGAGAGCCTTCGCTGCCTTCAAATCCCGGAATATCGCAAAGTCCGATACTGGAAATGGTGCTGATGCCCGGTTTCAGACCAATGATCATCTGGCCAGCCAGAAGAACATCACCGGTCGTATTGTCGATCCCCGCAAACGTAACGCCTGCATCGCCGACAGCCTGCATAACCATTGCAAAGTAAAGCGGATCTGCCATACGACGTCCAAGGGCTTTAGCTTTCAGACGTGTATCCGGAAGTGCAACGTACTTCTCGATAATTTCATTTTTGTATTCTTCGTTATTGATATCTACAATGGTAAAAACGCTCTCATCATAGCCTCTTTCCGCACAAAGAGCTCTGATTTCCTCTGCGTTGCCAACCAGGATTGGAAGAATATATCCATCTTTTCCTGTTTCATATGCAGCCTGCATCATCTTCTCGTTTGTTGCTTCCGGAAATGCGACTTTCTGAGGATTTAACTTCGCTTTTTCATAAAGCTGATCTAAAATGCTCATAATCGTGTCCTCCATGGGAAAATATCGTAAACCTGCGGACCCTTTGCGGTCCGTATTTCCTTTAAATCGCGAATTGCATGCAGAGATTATTCCTCGTCTAACAGCTCTTCTACTTTGTCAACCAGTTCGCCGATGGTCTTGCAGGCAGCTGCAACAGGAAGCTGAACCAGAACGTCCAGTTCGTTCTCGATTTCGGATACAAGACCTACCATCTGGATGGAAGCGCCGCCGAGCTCTTCTGCAATAACAGTGTCAACGGATAAGCTTTCTGCGTCTTTTCCATAGGATGTTGCTACCAATTCGATTACCTGTGCTTCTAATTCTTTTCTGTCCATGACTAAAATCTCCTTTATATTTTAAAAATTTTGATTACATTACCGATCAGTCTAATACGAAAACAACGGTCTTGTACCCATCACGGTCAACGGTCTCTGCGTGACATGGAAGCGGAAGAACCGCTTCTTTTCTTTTCTTCTTTGTCATTCCTACAATAACACCGTTGAAGCATGCGCCTTCTTCGATCTCGATCTCACCATATGCATATTTTCCGAATACTGCATATTCCGGTTTGGAGGAAAGGGCTGCCGGCATAACGATGGATTTTACTTTTGCTTTTCCGCTGATCTCGACCCACTCTGTCTCCAGATTACCGCATGTATTGCAGGCATATACCGGAGGGAATTCTACTGCACCGCATTTCGGGCATTTACGTCCCAGGAATTTTCCTTCATCAAGACCCTGATAAAATTTCTCTACTACTTTTTCTAATACAATTGCCATGTCTACATCCTCCTACTGTTCCAGTGTTCTAAGAAGTACTGCAGCTACGTTCTGGGCACCGCCGTAACCACGAAGCATTGCGGTCTTCGGTAATTTCTTAACCTGTCTTTCGCCACACTCGCCGCGCATCTGCATACAGCATTCATAAACATCTGCAAGACCGGAAGCTGCATGGGCATGACCAAAGGATGTTCTCCCGCCGTTTGTGTTGATCGGTTTGTCTCCATCGTAAGCGGTGCGTCCTTCACAGATGTATTTCCAGCCTTCACCATATGGAAGATATCCTGCGATCTCTGCTGCATACAGATGAGATGTGATGATAAAGTCGTTTGCATAGAAAATATCCAGCTCTTCCGGTTTTACGCCGGTCACTTCGTATACCTGACGGCATGCCTCTTCTGTTGCACGGATCTCAAAATGAGGAGTGGAAGCTTCACATGCAGCGCTGCCTACACCCAAGACTTCGATTGGAGCATGTTTCAGGTTCTTTGCGATCTCCGGAATCATTTCGGTTGCGCATACGATACATGCTGCTGCACCATCGCACTTACGCTCTACGCCTTCCATACGAAGGAAGTCACCCATCTTCGGATTGTATGGGGATCTCATGTAATCCATTACATTGTCAAAGCCTTTTTCCTTGGCGATCTCAGCAAATTCCTTCCGCTCGATGGCAAGAGGATTCTTTGCTGCATTTCTTCTGTTATTGATGGCCATCCAGTTCAATGTATCGTCCATTTCCTGTGCGGTAATGCCGCGGGTCCGAACATAATCTTCTGCGACATCATCATAGATCAGGTTCATTGGAGCAACCAGTGCTCTGGAATAAGTACGGTCATACAGCCATGCGGTTGTGGCAAGGAATCTGTCCATTGTCATTTTGTCACGTTTGTATGGATGCTTTGGAGTCTCAACCGTATCGCCTTCCTGGAACGGAGCCGGTACGCTGTCACCAAATTCTACGCATCCGGTCAGAACGCAATTGTATTTTCCGGAAGCTACAGCATTTACTGCCTGTTCGATGGCAAGATAGCCGGTACAGCATGCTTCAGAGTGGTGAATGGAGCCTTTGCCCTTCATACCAAACCAGTTTCCGATCTGGATGTTCGGGGTAAGATAATTGGAACCGTTCAATGGACTCGCCTGTCCATGGAAATAGTAATCAACATCTTTCGCAGTAATTCCTGCGTCTTCCATTGCTTTCAGAGCTGCGTATCCGTATAATTCTCCTTCTGTTAATCCGTTGGTTTCCGGATTATCAACCGTGTACATAAACGGTGTACAGCCAACGCCGATAATGGATACACTTCTGCTGTACTTGTTCAGTTTTGTCTGATTCATAATATCGCTTCCCTTCTTTAAAGTATTCTGGTGTTGCACATAGCTTTATTTTAGAATAAAATTCAGAACAAAACATTTTATGTTTTATTGACTTATTCTTTTGTTTTTAATTAATCGATCTATGAAAAACAAATAATCCTAAAACAGATTAATAATCCTGCATTCATTTTTATCATCAAAACAATCCGTTCTGATTGGCCGGAACCAGGCCCTCCGGAATGTGCTGACATACATCCCAGTGTTCTGCCAGCATGCCGCCCTCCAGCCGGTAGATATCACAGATCTTGTTCAGGGATGTTCCGCCAATGGTGCATTTGAAAAATACAAATACCATATCTCCGTCTTCTGCAATTCGTGCGATCTCCATCACAGGTTTCCCCTGAAAGAAACCATTACAAAACTTCTTAAAACCTTCTTTTCCGTTTTCTACTTCCGGATTGTGCTGAATGTAATCATCACGCATATACAGATCCAGTTTCGAAAGATCCCAGGCATTGAACACTTCTTCATAAAACTTCAAAACGATCTCTTTGTTGGACATAATCAAACTCCTCATCACACTTATCGTCCGGCATACAGCTTTCCGATCAAATTACGCCGCCGTCAGGTACGCCGGAGCGTACCTGAGGGATTTGAGGCAGCGTCTTTAGAACACACCATCAGTATACCTTTCATTCCGGCACGGCACTTGCACTTTTTTGACTAAATATCGCTCAGTAATTTCCTTTTTCAGGTATCAGTATCCACAAAAGCATGTTTCATACACTTCAATATTTCTTTTCCGGCAAAAAAGCGGCAGACCATGTTTCCTATAAAGCAAAAACCATCGGCTTCCTCAGTTATTACACTTTGTAAGTCGATGGTTTTTTATGTTTGATTCAGTTTCAACAACGAAGAGGATGTCTGCCTCCGCTGAGGTCGTCTTTCTGCCTGCCGCTTAGCACTTCAAGCGTCTGAAGCAGGGCTGCTCCCCTTTCAAACTGAATTTAGAAATCAGCTGCAGTTACGCTGGTAACCGTACCTGTTTCCAGATATTCATCAACGGTATCCGCATATACGAATACGGTACCTGCCTTCTGAACATGGCCGCTTTCCAGAGTGCCGTCCATCAGACCCAGACATACATCGCGCATTTCGTTTGCAGTATCGTCAACGCTTCCGGTCATAACGGTACCTCTCAGGATCGCTTCGTTATTCACTGCAGTCTTGATCACTTCTGCTGATGCAGCATCGCCGTTGATATCAAATACTGCCATATCGCTGTATTCGGTTACCGGTGAGCTGATTGCGGTATAGTAGTTGTTCACACCCATACCCAGAGCATTGTGAGCAGTCAGGAATACTTTTACTTCCGGATTGGATGCATACAGGTTTTCTGCTGCTTCTACGCCGGTGTTCAGATTTTCGTCAGAACATTCTACCTCAATCGTGAATTTTGCTTTGGTTGAGAATTCTTCGATCTTGATCAGTTCGTCAGCCTGAACCACACCTGTTTCTGCGGTACGGCAGGAAAGAACAGCTACCGGTACGGAATGATCTTCTGCATCTGCAAAGGTCTCATCGATCCATTTAGCAGCCAGCTTCGCACAGCAGTCTGCCAGATCTGCGTCATCGGATACCATCAGAGCATCATATTTTTCTGTCGGTGCAACGAAAGCAATGACTTTGATGCCTGCAGCCATAGCGTCATCTACGACAGTTCCCATAGCTTCCGGAGCAACTGACCAGATGAACAGTACGTCAACGCCCATAGCGATGAAGTTTTCACATGCTTCGATCTGGGTAGTGGGATTGAATTCGCCGTCTGCATACTGTGCTTCCCAGCCTGCTTCTTCCATCTTTGCTACAAAGGTGTCAGCCAGAGCCTGGAAGAAGTCTCCGCCAAGACCAAAGGTAACAAAACCTGCTGTGTGGGTTTCTTCAGCTGCTACGCTGATGCTGCCTGCGGTCAGTGCTGCTGCCAGCATGCATACTGCAAGCAATGTGGTAATCATTTTCTTCATTTCTTTTTCCTCCTTGGAGATTTTTTATATAAATGCATTGCGCACCTATATTTGATAGTTTAAGATCAGATACCTGCCGTGACAATGATGCCTGCAGATCCTCTCCGGGTTTCACGAATTCACCTTCCTAACCCGTCAAAGGATCCGTAAGCGTTCCGCATGGGTACCGTTTTCTTACATCCCCTGTGCATTCTTGTTTGTCAGATACAGGGAAACCAGCATGATCACACCCTTTGCGATGTACTGGGGATAGGTTCCCAGATTGATCAGCTGCATGCCGTTAGCCAGAATACCCAGAACGAATACAGCCACGATCACCTTCCACAGGGTACCTTCACCGCCCTTCAGTGCAACACCGGAAAGAACACAGGCTGTAATGCCGGTAAACTCAATGCCAATACCGGTACTGGAGTCTGCGGAACCGGAACGGGATGCCAGCAGAATTGCAGAAAGGCCAACCAGCACACCTGCTACCGTAAAGGATAACACCTTGATCTTTACGACGCTCAGACCGGCCAGACGTGCTGCTTCCGGGTTGTCACCGGCTGCATATACCTGACGTCCGATGGCAGTCTTTCCCATCACAAAGCCTACGATCAGAAGCACCACTACCATGATAATTACATTAACAGGCAGCCAGCCGCCCAGCTTTGCCTGGCCGATATACATAAAGCTCTTGGGCAGGTTGTGGTAGGTCTTTGATTCACTGATCAGATAAGAAATACCCTGGAAGATAGCCATGGTTCCCAGTGTAACGATCATGGTGTTGCTCTTAAGCTTGATGGCCATAAAGCCGTTAAAGGTCCCCAGCAGTGCACACAGAACGATACCGCAGATAATGGAAATAATGACCGGCACATTGTATACGGAAATCATCTTGGTGACCAGAACTGCTGCCACAGACATCTGATAACCGATGGACAGGTCGCAGCCTCCGCTGATCATAATGATCATAACCGCTGCTGATACGATCGCTACATGTACGTTCTGAACCAGAATATTCGTCAGGTTCAGGGGTGTCAGAAAGCGATCCGACATGATGCTGAAAAATATGATCAATGCAACAAGCAGGATCGGCAGAGCAAATTCTGTCACGATCGCGCTGATACTCTTTTTATTTGTTCCCATTTTCTCTATCCTCCTAAATACCTGACGCCAGTCCCAGAACCCGTTCCTGAGAGAATTCTTCCTTCGTCAGTTCACCTGTTTTGTGACCCTCATGCAGTACCACGATCCGTTCAGACATACCCAGCAGCTCCTCCATATCGGAAGAAACCATCAGAATAGATTTTCCCTGCTCCGCCAGTTCATTCATCAGCAGATAGATCTCTGATCTGGCACCAATATCAATACCGCGGGTCGGCTCGTCAAAAATCAGAATGTCCGGTTCTGCTGCCAGCGCCTTGGCAATCACCACCTTCTGCTGATTACCTCCCGAAAGACCACTGGTCAGCTGATGCAGGAAGGGTGTTTTGATGCGCAGGCGGTTCTTGTAATCCTCCGCCATCTTCATCTCCACCTTCCGGTCAACCACACCGCCGGGTGAGATCTTGAATATATTGGAAATGGAAATGTTCCAGAATATGGGCTTATCAATAAAGCAGCCCTGGAATTTGCGGTCTTCCGGAATCAGCCCGATTCCTTTTGCCATACCGTCGGTGGGCTTATGGAAATCCACTTCCTGCCCCTTAACCTTAATACTTCCGGATGTTTTGCGCGCCGCACCGTAGATCAGATGCATCAGCTCTGTTCGTCCTGCACCCACCAGACCGGCAAAACCAAGGATCTCTCCCTTATGCAGTTTGAAACTGATATGTTCCACGCCGTTCCCGGACAGATCCGAGACCTCCAGAACCACTTCCTTCTGTGCAGGTTTTTTCGGAGGATAAACCTGAGACAGTTCGCGGCCTACCATCAGCTTGACCAGTCCCTGTTTATCCACATCTTTGATGTTGACCGTAGTCACATACTGTCCGTCCCGCAAGACAGATACCCTGTCACAGATCTCAAACAGTTCTTCCAGACGATGGGAGATATAAATAACCGTAACACCGGATTCCTTCAGCTGATGAACCAGCTTGTAGAGCTTTTCCTGCTCGGAAACCGTGATCGCCGCTGTCGGCTCGTCCATGATCAGGA
>JABUSW010000247.1 GCA_021443885.1 Blautia sp. | reverse complement strand
CCTTTATAATTTCTTTATATGTTAATGAAATTATAACGTTTTTTCCTATGGAATGTTTTGCGCTTTTTTTGGTTTTGTTGTAAAATTTTCATGTGATGAATAAAACAGCTCCGGAAAGATATACGTTATGTCACAAATTGCGGAGAAGCGTAATGAATGCGATGGAGATCGTGCATGAAAGGGGGCGTTTCCAGGATGAGCGCATATATTTACCAGATGATTGAGGAGGCAGAACTGCAGGAAATGCTGAATGCTTTTCATCTGTGTGTAAAACTTCCGGTCTGCCTGCTGGATGAGCAGGGAAAACCCCTGATCCAGTGCGGTACAAATAACGGTTTTTGTAATTTCTTTCAGAAATTCCTGAAAAAAGAGGATAGCTGTGAGATCCACCATGCGAAAGCCGCATCCCAGGCCCTGCGCTTTGGTGAAGCTTATATCTTCGAATGCCATTCGAATCTGAATCATATTGTCTTTCCGCTGGTACAGAAAAACACGCTGATTGCTTCCGTTCTGGTGGGACCCTTCCTGATGGATGAACCGGACATGAATATGTTTATGGACATTTCCGAGCGATACCATACTTCGACACCGGATATTCTGGAATTGTATGAGAGAAGCTCCTGTATCAAGGTGATTGAAGCAAAAGAGGCAACCCAGATCTCGATTTTGCTTTCGCACCTTTTTTCCAAAATCACATATGTCCGAAATGAAACCATGCTTCGCAATCGCCGGAAGCAGAATCAGCAATCTCAGATCAATGATGCAATTAAATCATATAAGGATATGGCACAGATCAAGTCCATTCATTACCCCATTGAAAAGGAAAAAATGCTGATTCACCGGATTCGTACAGGCAATATTCAGGAGGCCCGGGCAATTCTGAATGATCTTTTCGGTTATGTCCTTTTTTCAAAAGGGCATTCGATTAAAAACGTAAAGGCCAGAGCCATTGAGCTGTGTTCCCTGCTGTCCAGGGCAGCCTTAGAAGGTGCGGCAGATGAAAGCACGGTCTTCGAATTGAACAATGATTTTCTGGATCAGCTTCCGTCATTGAACAATTATGATGATCTTTGCCTGAAGCTGCAGGAAATGGCAGAGGCTTTTGTACGGCTGATGTTCGAGAGAAATGAATATGCAAACCATGAAGCAGTACAAAGAGCCATCATTTTCATGGGACAAAATTTTGATCAGGATCTTACATTGTCGAAGGTGGCGATTCAGGTTTACCTGAATCCGGCGTACTTTTCTACCATATTTAAGAAATCTACCGGGATGAGCTTCAAAGAGTATCTGACCAAGCTGAGGGTTGATGAAGCGAAACGCTTATTGACCAATACGGATTATACGATTCTTGACATTGCCGTTGCCTGCGGATTTGACAACCAGAGCTATTTTTCCAAGGTATTTAAGAAATATACAGGATTCTCACCGAAGGCATATCGCAGCGAATAAACTCTGTAATAATATAATGATAAAGTTTCAGATAGTATTTGGGAATCCGGATATTATCACTGTGATTTCAGTGCTCCAATCCAATATAATTACAAAAAATGGTAATATATTTGGGGACATTCCACCCTGGTTTTTTTATAATAATACTATGGTTAAGGTGCAGAAGTGTTAACGGTTCGTTTTGCTGCAGTGCAGTTCTTAAGCGATCGTGATACCGAATATTTCCGTCTCCCGGTGAGGCGATGAAAAAGCAGGAGGAAACAAACATGAAGATGAATATGGACCAGTGGACAAAAGAACTTTTGGAAGCTCCGATGAAAAAAGCATTTCCGGTGCTTTCTTTTCCTTCTATCCAACTGATGGGAATCACCGTTAAAGAGCTGATCAGCAGCAGTGATCTGCAGGCGCAGGGCATGAAAGCCGTTGCAGACCGCACTCCGCATGCGGGAGGAGCTGTAAGTCTCATGGACCTTTCTGTGGAAGCAGAATGCTTCGGCGCACCGATCCGTGTTGAGGATCACGAGGTGCCCACGGTTACCGGTGCCATTCTGGATGCGGATGCAGAAGAAGAGGAGCGTATGGAAGCGGCGGAAGCCATGGAAGTTCCGAAAGTAGGTGTGGGACGTACACAGATCTATATCGATGCCATTGCAAAAGCAACGGAACTGATTACAGACCGTCCGGTATTTGCCGGTGTGATCGGGCCGTTTTCACTGGCCGGTCGTCTGTTGGGCGTTACCGATGCAATGATCTATTGCTTTGACGAACCGGATATGGTGCATGTAGTTATGGAGAAAGCCACCGAATTTATTATCAAATATATCCTGGCATACAAAGAAGTCGGCGCCAATGGTGTGGTGATCGCAGAACCTTTGGCCGGCCTTCTTTCTCCTTCGCTGGCACAGGAATTCTCCGGTGACTACAGCAAGAAGATCGTTGATGCGGTCCGTGATGAAAACTTTGCGGTAATCTATCATAACTGTGGCAATTCTGCTAACCAGACGATGGATTCCATTCTTTGCTGCGGTGCAAATGCATACCATTTCGGCAACGCAGTGGATATGAAAGAAATCATGGAAAAAGCACCGGCAGATGTTATCTGTATGGGCAATGTGGATCCGGCTGCCCAGTTCCGCAATGGAACACCGGAATCCATTCGCAAGGAAACGCTGGAAGTTATGGAAAAATGCTGCAGCTATCCGAACTTTGTCATCTCCTCCGGCTGTGATATCCCGCCGCTTTCCAGTTGGGATAATATCGATGCGTTCTTCGCGGCTGTGGATGAATTCTATCAGAAACAGATGGTTTTCATGGAATAACAAGATTTGTGTTACAGTTAGGTTAAACGATTAAATTGACTTAAAAAAAACTGTTGGAATTGGGTATTTGATAGGGTATGATTATTATATGGACGAAGAAAATCAGCAATGAATTACTTCGATCAGGAGACACGCTTACTTCAGGTACTTATGTGAAAACAGTTTTTTTCATCTGTGAATCGGAAATGTACCGGGGAGGCAAAAACTATGGGAGGTAGAAAGATGAACAAAAAAGTATTGGCAGGCGTATTGGCAGCAGCAATGGCAACTACTATGATGGCAGGACTCAGCGTATCCGCTGAAGAACAGAAAATGCCTCGTATTGCTTTCGTTGGCAAAGTAGAAGGACAGCCATGGTGGGACAACGTAAGAAAGAATGTTGAAGAATGGGGCGCAGAGGTTGCTTACCAGGCACCGGCAGAGGTTGACGCAGCAGCACAGGTTCAGATTATGACGGACCTGGTTAACCAGGGCGAAATTGACGCACTTCTTTTCTCACCAAACGATCCTGCAGCTTGCGAAGCAATCTGTAAAGAAGCTATGGATAAAGGAATCATCTGTATCGCAACGGAAGCTTCCGGCATGGAAAATGTAAACTACGATATTGAAGCGTTTGATGAGGCTGGTCTTGGTGCATTCCTGATGGATGAACTGGCAGCACAGATGGGCGAAGAAGGTCAGTACGTAACGATGGTTGGTTCTCTTACAATGGAATCTCAGAATAACTGGGCAGACGCAGCGATCGCCCGCGCAGAAGAAGCTTATCCAAATCTTGAGTATCTGGATGAAAGACTTGTAGACGATTCGGACGCAGACATCGCTTACAATCTGACAAAAGAAGCAATCCAGAAATATCCGGAACTGAAAGGTATCCTTGGAACAGGTTCCTTCGACGCTCCTGGTGCAGCTCGTGCGATCGAAGAGATGGGTCTTACCGGACAGGTATTCGCTATCTCCGTAGCTATGCCTTCTGAAGTAGCTGACTACATTGCAAGCGGAACGCTTGGTTCTGTAGGACTTTGGGACGCAGGCGTTACAGCGAAAGCTATGTGCAACCTTGCAGTGAAGCTGTTTAACGGCGAAGAGATCGGCGACACAGTTGACCTTGGTATCGATGGATACAATGAATGCACAGTTGATGGAACACTCATCGTAGGACAGGGCCAGATTGCTATCAATGCTGACAACGTAGAAGAATGGGTTGAAATCGGACTTTAATTCGAAGTATTCGTAAAGGATAATCAAAAACTCTTAAATGTAAGGCAGAGGGGGTCATCCTCTCTGCCTTATGTAGTTGCAGGAGGATAAAGAACCATGTCAGAAAACTTATTGGAACTGACCGGAATAAGCAAGTCCTTTTCCGGCGTTCATGCTTTGGACAACGTGAATCTTGCAGTCAGAGCCGGCAAAGTTATGTGCCTTGCCGGAGAAAACGGCTGCGGTAAATCAACATTGGTGAAAATCATTTCCGGTGTCTACACACGTGACGAAGGTACTGTGACCTTCGAGGGCAAGAAAATCGATAAGATTACTCCGGCAGAAGCAACCCAGCTTGGTATTCAGGTAATCTATCAGGATCTGTCTATTTTTCCGAATCTCACCGTTATGGAAAATCTTGCCATCAACTCCGAAATCACAGCCGGCAAAAAGTTTGTCAACAAAAAACGTTGGGAAGCTACCGCAAGGGAAGCACTCTCAAAGATCGGTTACGAGATCGACCTGAATGCACGAATGGGAGAACTGAGTGTGGCAGACAAACAGCTGGTAGCGATCTGTCGTGCCCTCCTGTTTAACGCAAAACTGATCATCATGGACGAACCGACTACCGCATTGACGAAAAAAGAAGTAGATGCTTTGTTCAAAACCGTTCGTCAGCTGCGTGATACCGGCATCGCCATCATGTTTATCAGCCACAAAACAGAAGAAATCTTTGAAATTTCGGATGATGTCTGTATCATGAGAAATGGAAAAAACGTATATTCCGGGCCCACTGCAGATCTGAACCGGGATGACTATACATATTATCTGACCGGTCGTAGACTGGAGCCGGACTATTTTGTGCCAAAGAACATCAGTAAAGAGCCGGTCTTAAGTGTCAGAAACCTGACGTTAAAAGACCGGAAATGCCGCGATGTAAGCTTTGACCTGAGAAAAGGGGAGATTCTTGGCATTACCGGACTGCTTGGTTCCGGCCGTACGGAGCTTGCGCTGGCACTGTTCGGTCTGGAGAAGATCGCTTCCGGCTCTATCGTCTTAAACGGAGAAGAGACCCGGATCACAAGTCCGATTGCGGCGCAGCAGAACAAGATCGGCTACGTTCCGGAAGACCGGCTGACGGAAGGTCTGTGCCTGGCACAGCCCATTGCAGATAACATTACCTTATCCTCCTTAAAGCGCCTTTCCAATGCACTAGGCTTGATCAAAAACAAAGATATCATCGCAGATGCCAACATCTGGAAGGATAAATTTGCCATTAAAACAGATGACGTTCGGAAATATGCCTCCACCCTTTCCGGAGGCAACCAGCAGAAGATCGTTCTTTCCAAATGGCTTTCCAACGATCTGGATGTGCTGATATTAAATGGTCCGACGGTCGGCGTAGACGTTGGTGCAAAACAGGATATTCATGCGCTGGTGCATGATCTTGCAAATGAAGGCCTGGCCGTTATCATCATTTCCGATGACCTGTCCGAAGTGGTGATCAATTGCAACCGTGTCATCGTTATGAAAGAGGGAACGATTGTTGGCGAGATGAATGGCGAGGAAATTACGGAAGAGAATATTCTCGAGATTATACGATAAGGAGGAGTTCGTGATGAATAAAGCTGCGTTGAAGCGAATGACAAAGCGTACAGAATTCTATATCTTTATTGTTCTCGTCGTTTTGTGTATTATCATACATGCGGTATCCGGCGGAAAGCTGCTGGTACCGGACAAGATTTTTACAATTTTGCGTGCACTGGTGGTAGACGGTATTTTTGCATTGTGCTGTCTGGTTGTCATGATTTCCGGCGGATTTGACCTTTCTTTCCCGGCAGTGGCAGCTCTTTCTTATTCACTGGCTGCAACGATCTGTCTGAACAACGGGTGGTGTAATACCAATCCGGTCATCGGATTTGTACTTGCAAGTGTATTTGGTCTGATCCTCGGTATGTTTAACGGTGTGATCATCGCCAATTTCAAACTCAATACCATGCTGGTAACCCTGGGAACGCAGACGCTATTTACCGGAATTTCCATGGGGCTTCTGAAGCTGAAAGAGATCACATCAAAGCTTCCGAAAGGCTTTAAAGCGCTGGGAACTGCGAAGATCACCAGCTATACAACGACCATCGGCAGCCGCCAGGTAAGCTCCGATCTGACGGTCACCATCTTTTTCCTGATCATCTTCTGCATCTTGACTTCTTTTCTTCTGAACAAGACCATGTTCGGACGTGCATTGTATGCCATCGGAGGGAATGAAGTATCTGCAGAACGTGCAGGCTATAATGTGAAAAAGATCAAGTTCATTCTTTACTCCGTAGTAGGTGCAGTGGCTGGTTTTGCCGGAATGCTTCGTGTCTGCCTGACAAGTCAGGCCGTACCTAAAGCACTGGTTGGCAAGGAAATGACCATCATTCCTGCGGTTATCCTTGGTGGTGCAAGTATTTTCGGCGGGGAAGGTTCTGTATTCGGAACCATGTGTGCAATGACTATGATCACTGTAGTGTCCAACAGTATGCTGCTTCTTGGCATTGACTCCAAATGGCAGGATCTCTTCAATGGTCTGATCATTCTGATCGGTATCACGGTATCTGCCCTTCAGGCGAAACGCCGCAATGGTTAAGGAGGTAAGAGGATGAAGATAAAAGAGTATTTTAAGAAAAATCAATATACGGCCATCCTGTTAGTCCTTGTGGTGCTGGTTATGCTGTTCTTTACCATCACAAAGGCCGGAACCTTCTGGAAAATCGGAACCTGGAGAGGCATCGTGATGCAGTTCCCGGAATATGGCGTCATGGCAGTTGGCACGATGTTCTGTTTCCTGATTGGCTGTATTGATATGTCATTTGTGATGCTGGGCAACTTTGCAACGGTCCTTGCGGTCATGTATATGGGGACAAAAATGGATGGCGAGCTGTCAAACGGTGCTGCAGCATTTCTGATCTTTCAGGCCTTCCTGATCGTGGCAGTTGTATGCGCCATCGGGGGAGTCATCAATGGACTGCTGATCTCCAAGCTTGGAATTCCTCCTGTAATCGCTACCATTGCCATGCAGATGGTCTGGATGGGAATATCCATTGGTATCACAAAAGGAAAATCACTGTCTACAATTCCTTCTCAGTATATTGAGGTAGGACACTCCAATATTCTGGGATTTATTCCGTTCCCGATGTTTGTATTTATTCTGGTGTTTATTCTGGCGGCATTGATCCTTCGTTTTACCGCTTACGGTAAAAAGCTTTATATGTGCGGAACCAATATCAAAGCAGCCAGATTCTCTGCCATCAATACCGATAAAATGATTATTGGAACTTTTGTGCTGGCAGATGTCATCTGCGGTATCGGAAGTATGCTGATGGTGTCTACCTTAAACTGTGCAAAAGCGGACAATGGCGAATCTTATGTAATGAAGATCATCCTGATCCTGGTTCTTGCAGGGATTCTTCCGGATGGCGGTATTGGTAAGATCGGCAATATGATCTTTTCGATCCTGATCATTCAGATGATCACTTCCGGTGTAAATATGTTCCAGGGGTTAAATACTTATCATGCCAGCATGGTTTACGGCGGCATTCTGGTTCTGGTACTGGTACTCAGCACCAGAATGGGAAATGGGGTATTAAGCTTCAAAAAAGGCAAAAAAAAGAGTGCCTGAGTTTTACAGGCACATGAAAAACCGTCAGATAACCACAGTTGTCCCTGGCAGGCAGGTCTCCCATATGGGACCTGCCTGTTTTCAATAGTATTTCTTCACGAAGCTTCTTTGGCATTCTGCTAATGCCTCGCTGATGGATATTTCGTCGTTTTGCATACGGTCAAAGGCATTCAGGATATATGCCTCAAAATCGGCCGGCTTGATCAGTTCCCGTTTTCCGTGAAGCGGATAGAAACGATCTTTGCACAGACTTAGGCCTTTGGGGGTCAGATCCAGCCAGGGGTATAGACGAAGCAGCTCATGGTGGGTGTGGGGATAAACCAGAGTGGATTGCCCGCATAGGATCGTTTCGTAGTAGCTGTTCTGCCGATTGCATAACCAGGTAAAGAGCTTTCGGATCATGTCCAGTTTTGGTGTCTTTTTGGAAACACAGAAATGCCAGCCCACATTGGCAGGATTGTTGCCCGGCAGCATGCTGTAACCAATTTTCGACAGGAATTCCGGATGCAGGCTGTTCTGAATGTCGGATGCGTATTCCGTAAAAGAAATTGCCATGGCGATGCTTCCATTACCGATCTGCTCAAAGGTAGTTTCATTCAGATTTTTTCCAGGAGGCGTAAACTGTGTCGTTTCCAGCACATTTTTAAATGCGCGGACATTCTGGGGCGTATTCAGTTCCAGCTGTCCCCGATTGTTGAACAGGGATCCTCCGTATCCCCAGATACGAGTCAAAAGTTCCAGTATAAAGTCTTCCGGTATCGTGGAAGAGATCGCCGTCCCGTACAGAGTAGGCGAATCCGGATTGAATTCTTTTGTGAAAAACTTTGCTGCGGTGTTAAACTCCGTCCAGGTTTTGGGCGGACGCAGAGATAGCTTGTGCTCATTTTTATATTGCCGCCGTAAAGAAGTATCTTCGAACAGATCTTTTCGATAAAAGAGGAATTGGGTACCGCCAATGATGGGGAATCCGTAATAGGCATCGTGGTAACGGGCATTGCTTAAGTTCTTTGCAAAGACAGCCTGCTGCAGCTCCGGAATGTCATTCATGAGATCCGTGATGTCCAGAAAGCTTTCTTTGGATACGAAATACCGCATCCAGGAGACATCTGACAGATACAGATCATACATGGGGGAATCGGAAACGGTGTCCTGTTCGATCACTTCAAAGAGCTCGCTTAATGGGAAATAGTCGAAAACCAGCTGTATGTTGTAAGTGGACAGAAACTTAAAGCAGACTCCCTGCAAGGCTTTGATGGTAGGAAGATCCATACTGGCCACATGCAGCGTTTTCACCGGCTCTTTGGACAAACGAACCGGTTTAAAAACCGGTTTGGGTAACGGAAGGTCCGTTCCAAGAATGTTATCCTTGTACAGTCTAAATCTGCGATCGTAGAGCTGGGGGGAAATTGCTTCCTCCATGAGAATCCGGAAGCTGTCTTCGCCCAATGTATATGCCGATGCCGCTGTATGAATGACATTGGTGTGATAAAAGGACTGGTTCCATCGTTCTTCGGAAAGGGTGATGAGACAGATGTTCTCTCCGGCAATGATGTTGTGAATGCTGCAGGCTTCAATGACCCCATCCATGATCGTCTGCGAAGATGTGATGATCGCCTGAGGCATATAACTGGCCAGGTACATCATGGTCACCTTAAAAGCGCCTTCCTTGGACATATCGGTATAAAGAATATTCTCTGGTTTTAAAGGAATTCCATAGGTATCAAAGGCATCGGAATAGCCATTGACACATTCACTCTCTGAGAAAAAATCATGGGATCCTACCAGTAGTGCAACATCTGTATATCCTTCCTGAAGCAGCCGCTCCGTAATAAAATGGATCGTACTGTAGTTATCAAATCCCAGAAAGTTGGTGGAGATATTTCCGGGAAGCCGCATGATGAATACGTTGCTGATCTCATTTTTCTGAAAGGTTTTCTGGAAAAAGGCGGTATTCTGTGTCTGACAGGTCATGAGTATAATACCGGCATAGTTTTTGCTCAGGAATTTTTCAATGATCGCCATCTCATTGTGCGGGTTATTATAGCTGCAGGCAATATTTACAGAGAACTGCCGCAAATCTGCCTGAGCAATAATTCCCTTCAGGATTTCCGAATTGGTCAGGTCATCCAGATCCGGAAGGATCACGCCGATCTCTTCAGAAGCTTTGTTCTTCAGATTTCGTGCGGAAAAATTGGGGATATAATTCAGCTCCTCAATGGCGGCTCTTACCTTCAGCTGTGTTTCGGGCTTTATATTTTTCTTCTTATTTATGCAATACGAAACGGTAGCAACCGACACGCCGGCCCGCTTCGCAACATCTTTTAGTGTAACCATATCGGAATTCCTTTCTGCTTATAATGGTCCGGGTGTCAAAATCGTTGCGGGATATGTGTTTTGACGCGGTAACCATTACTTAGTATTGTAGAGAATACACTCAGAAAGTCAATGATAAGTTAAACGATTAAATGAAAGAATAATCAGAGGTTGAATCCCCTTTCGATGTTTTTTATAATAAAAGCACAAGGGATATCATAAACTGCTGATCATCTCAGAGGGGGCTTGCATCTGGCGCACATTTCGCCTGCAAATCCTCTTCGGGATTTGCGTTTCGTCTCGTGAACAGTAAAAGGTAACCAATATACAGATGCCATTATTCAGTAAAGGAGAACACAATATGAATAGTCGTGAACGCTTTTTTGCAACAGTAAACCGCCAGCCTGTGGATCGTCCTGCTGCATGGCTTGGTATGCCGGATATCAAGGCACAGCCGGGATTATTTGCGCATTACGGAGTGAAAGATATGCATGAATTAAAGCTTGCTGTAGGAGATGATTTCTATGCGATCGAGGTTCCCTACCAATCCCCGACAGCCAGTGCAATCTATGCGGCCTTTGACTGGTATATGGATGGCAATGTTGATGCACAGGAACGTACCTTAACAGCGGATGGTTGTTTCAAAGATGCGGAAGAGATCGAGGATCTGGAATTTTTTGAGTGGCCGGATCCGGCTAAATATATCGACGTAGAAGAATGTAAGAGAAGAGTTGCCATGGCGCCAAAGGATAAGGTTCGCCTGGGAATGTGCTGGTCTGCTCATTTTCAGGATACCTGCGCTTCCTTTGGTATGGAGACTGCGCTTATGAATATGCTGGCAAACCCGGAGATCTACCAGGCAGTGGATGAGAAGATCGTGAATTTCTATCTGAAGGCAAATGAGATTTTCTTTGAGGCAACGAAGGGTGAGCTGGATGCCGTATTGATCGGCAACGATATGGGAAGTCAGAGATGTCTGATGCTTTCTCCGCAGTGTGTTCGCGATTTTATCATCCCAGGCTCCAGAAAGCTCATCGAGCAGGCGCATTCTTATGGTCTGAAGGTAATTTATCATTCCTGCGGTTCCATTGCGGATGTGATCCCGGATCTGATTGAAGCCGGTGTAGATGTGATTCATCCGATTCAGGCACTGGCAGCCGGTATGGATCCCCATAATCTGAAGGCGAAATACGAAGGAAAGGTTTCTTTCTGCGGTGGTGTGGATACACAGGATCTTTTGGTACATGGCACTCCGGAAATGGTGCGTGCAAAAGTAAAAGAACTCCGTACGCTCTTCCCGACCGGTCTCATTATTTCTCCGAGCCATGAAGCAATCATGCCGGATGTTCCGCCTGAGAATATACACGCATTATTTGAGGAAGCGCAGGAAATCTACTAATCTGTTGCGCAGCC
>JABUSW010000293.1 GCA_021443885.1 Blautia sp. | reverse complement strand
CTCCGGTCCAGGACGCGATTTCTCCGTTTGCTGATTGCCTCTGACAGAGGGTCTTTTCTAGTCACCGCCGTCATCACCAGCCTTTCTCACTTCTTTGCTTTTCTTCAGCAAAGCATCGTATCTGGCTCGTTCTGCGGACAATGCCTTTTGATACATTTCATTTAACTCTGCGATTTTTTTCCAAAGATCCGCTTCGTCTACGCCTCCGATCAGCTTATGTCGGAATTTTACTGTCTGAAGCCACTCCAGAATCTTCGCCTGTTCATGGTTCAGAATCACGGGCGGTGCCTTGGCTTTTCGCGTTTTATTATTCGCCATTATCCATCACCATCCCTTCTCCTGCTATAGAGAAGCATCCTTCCAACCAGAAGAGTCGCTCCTATCAGGGTAATCAGAATGATAATCATATATGGTACAAAATCCTGAAGAATTCCAGTCTGCACGGCGGGGTTCTTTCCATTGTCGTAATGCAATGACCAGACATCACCGGCCCTCAAAACTTTGGTAACGGAACGCTTCTCCTCTGTTGGAGTACCTTCCACGCCGTCAACATCTGTAATTACGGAGGTGGCTGA
The DNA here is from genome assembly GCA_021443885.1 of Blautia sp. Lineage (GTDB taxonomy): Bacteria > Bacillota > Clostridia > Lachnospirales > Lachnospiraceae > Blautia_A. The sequence goes on along the minus strand of JABUSW010000293.1, from coordinate 10,949 downwards.
ATCAAAGAAATATGGATTCTGCAGATTAACCTCTTCCACCGTATACGTTCCTCCGGGAAGGTTGTCAAATCGAATCCTGTCACCCTTCCGAAGCTTGACCTTCATTTCACCACCTGTGAAGGTCGCTGTTCCTACACTGGTTTGTTCCCCACTTGTCAGGGTATAGGAATACGTATCACCTTCCTTCAGGCTGGAAGACCTGATGGCAAAGTCAAATTCGGTCTGATCGGTATCCACATTGATGAGATCCTTCTCAATTTCAACGGATGCAACAGACTGATTCACGATACTTAACTGACCATCCTCTGTTTTCGATACGTATTGATACCCCTCCGGTACGCTTCCGATTACGGCTGCCGTACCGATACCGTTTTTAATGAGTGTAATTCTGACCGGCCATGCCTTGTCAGCATCATATCCAAGGGGTACCTCTTTTTCCTGCAGTTCGAAACGATATCCATCCGCCATATTCAGTCCGCGGATCGTAATCGTTCCGTCGGCTCCTGCAACAAGTCTCGTGGTCACCACCGAACCGCTGGCATTGTCTGCTGCATATTCATAAGCACCGTTGTCCAGCTGCCGAAAGTTCATGGTTCCCTCATTACCGTAGATCTTAAAGACCGCTCCCGGCACCGGCTGATTATTCTGGTCGGTTTTGTAAAGGGTGAATTCGTGGACAAACGGTTCATTTTTCACCGTGTATTCAATGGTGTCTGCATATACACCGTTTACTTCCATAGATGCCTGGGTGTTCCCCCCGGACTTATATACCGGATCCGAGACCGTCACGGTCCAGTCATTGTATCCTCCATCGTAAACAGAAGACCACTCCACACCGGTAGCCGCATCACCAATCCTGGTTTCCCGAAGTGTATACTCCGTGATCCTCTGGCCGTTCTGATACAGCGGAAGGTCTGTAATGACCTTACTCCAGTTATTGTCTGCACTGATCGTTACAATCTTCGATGTTGGTTCTAAAGTCCCGTTCTCTCCGATCCTTCGGTAAAGCTGAACGGTCACCTCTCCCGGAATATAATTCTCAGGTGTATTTCCCCATTCCTTTCGGATGGTCATGTTCGCTTTCTTTGGGGCGTTCTCTACCAGAAGAAGAGAACCGTTTAAGGAAGCCTTTTCATGAGAATTCAGCGTAAATTCAATGTCATTTTGTGCATTCATTCTGCTGACGATCTGAATCGGCTGTATGGATTCATAACCTTCCGGTGTGATTTCCGTAAAAGTAAACTGCATATCCGCCGGAACATTGTTCAAACGAATCTCGCCGTTTGCGTCCGTCGTGATCCGGGATACGGACTGTGTATAAGCATCTCCCTCCACGTGTTCAAAACTATAATCATTGCTGTTCGGATTCTTCCACAATGTCGTAATAGGCGGCTGCGTATTCGTCGTCATGGTAAATTCTACATTACCAATACCCCCTCCGGATGCCTGATCCACTTTCTTCAGCAGCAGCGAACCTCTTGGCATATACATATTGGTAAAATTCACCGTTTCAATAGCATCCGGCGGCATATCGATGGGATATACTTTACTATCCACGGTAACAGCCTGCCCCTGATAGGGATTGCTGCCGCCGACGATAGGGTTATCTCCCTCATAAACAGAATACATAGAGCGGGTATCGATCTGTGTATTGTCCTCCAGCCGTTCCACAACATAATTTTCTTCTTTGATGTAATATGTTGTACTGGGTCGAACCTCCTGGATCCAGGTATAGGTTTTCTGATCCTCTGATACTGTAAGTCCAGTGGAAGCGTCCAGTCGAAGAGAGATATCCTCTGCAGAAGCAGCTGCCGCAGTGCCCATTCGGATCGAAAAGTTCTCTTTCGCCTTACGTATTGCATCTTCGTCTCCGGTAAAGGTCTTAGTCACACGGATCTGCCCTTGCTTCTGAAGGATAATACCATCGATATGCCATGCATCCGAATCATCGTATTTCAGTACATACCAGCGTACCGTGTAATAATCCGGAGTCAGCTTATCTGCATCTACCTGAACATTATCAATGGTAATGTTATGATTCTTCCTTTGCCATTCCTGCAATTTCGCCATAACATACTCATCGCTGGGGACACTTTGCAGCAGGACACTCGCCTCATTGCCACTGAACGTAGCCGTAACCGCTTCCGAATCAAGGGTTCGAATCTTGCCATCGATCTCACGCGCCGTATAGTCAGTCGTATCCGTGCTCAGAATCGAATAATTGTTGCCCGTGATCTTTGCTCCCAGGTCTTCTGTACCGATGATTCTTGTAGTATAGACACATCCCGTGAAACGGTTTTTATCTTTTCCGGTTACTTGTCCCGCAGTATCCATAACCGTTCCATCTATACACACATAGAAATTTACATTAATATAATTCTCGTTCTGATCTTTGGCTGACCATACTCCTTGCAATTCCAATACACCGGTATCCGGATTCGCATAACGATCATACATCTCCTGAGAAATGACATCCCCGGGCTGCAGATAGACGATATTATTACCACTCCCTAACTTCCAGCCTTTGAAATCGTAAGTGGTTGCAATGGGATTTCCGAGTCTGTCAGGCTTTGTAACAACCACATGGTCATGATCCGGTGCTTTCACGACTGTCCCATCGCCCTGGAATGTGAGAGCTCCCTGTTGGGGCATTACATTTCCATCTATCGACATGTTCGCAAAGTCACTCTTCACGGCACCATACATGGGAGAAATCGGATCCCCCACAACATACTTTGCTCCCAGCGCTGTCAGAACATAGGGATGCGTCACATTATTAAGCGTAATGCTATTCAGTTCTTCCGGTCCGCTGAGGATATTTCCCGCATTATCCTTCGTAACCCACTCATATCCATCCGGCAAATCAACGGTAATACTCTGTCCATATTGTACGTATTCCACATGTTCTGCCCCTGTTGAGGGGTCTATCCATTTCACAGTATAAAAACCGTATGGCTTCAGGGAATCCGGATCCGTTGCCGGCAGATCTTTATTTGATTTGCTAAGACTTCCTGTTGTTGTTTTTGTCTGCCCCGGCAGGTAAAAGACATCCGCAGCATTCAAATTATGAGTCAGAGTCTTAACCAGCTGCAAACCATTTAATTGCTTTGGCGTTGTGAACCATATACTTCCTCCGCCGTGATCCACATGTGGAAATATCTGCCCGCCCTGATAGGTGTCTGCATCAAAGCCATAAGCGCCAAAGGCCTCTTCCAGCTGTTCGGAAGTCACAAACATTCTATTTTGACCGTCATTAAATTTATTTGTCAATCCCTGCAGGGTACCGGTGCCTACCTCTGTCCAGGTGTCATCCAGGAGCACAAAATAGTGCACTGTCTGCGGGCTTGTCACCGGATTTGTGATAATAGCTGTTCCTGTGAGCGTCAGATCAGATGTTACGCTCATAGTACTGAGCTCCACATCAGCCGTTCCATTGTTCCATATGTACAGTCGATAATCCCCATGCGCCGCATCCGTCAGCTGCTCTTTCGTAAGAGTTCCTCCATCTGCCACCGGAATCTGCGTCGAGGTGCCATTCGGGAAGTTAAAGGTGACGGTATGCGTGGCCGCATCTGCCAGCATGATATCCGACATCTCACTGGCATAAAAGGCTTCGTCATATAATTCTGACTGAAAGCTATCTTCTTCATCGGTATCTTCTTCCAGATCATCATCATATGCATCATCCAGAGAAGCCATCATGATGGCTGCTTCCCCTATATACGTATCATCGTATTCATCAACATCGGCTGTTTCAACGCGGATGATCTCCAGATCTCCTGTCAGAATCGACGCTTCTGCAAAATCATCCGTTACTATGGTATCCAGCAGTTCTTCCACCGGATTCCCGTCTGCATCAATCCACACACATTGTCCTAGAACTGCTCCATCGTATTCGGACTGATAAAGCGGAACTTCCTCTCCGGTATCGGGATCTATCGTCGTCTGATTCAGCACCGACCCCACATGATCTCCGACGCGGAGCAAAACCGTGATCTCCTGATAAGCTTCTTCCGAAGAATCGTCTTCATACTTCAAATCATATAGCTTCAGACAGAATATTTTTGACGAGAGGACCATGTCCCGGGTAACCGGAGTACTTAGATCAAAGGCTTCTCCCTCTTCCGTATTCCATACAATTTCACGGAGTCTCCGTTTCGGAACATCCAGCATTGTATAAGGTTCTTCTCCCTGACCGGAGGCCCAGTAATCTGCCAGACTTGTTCCCGCCGGAATCCGGCAGACGTAGTCCAGGAGATTCTTACCAGCCTCTTCAAAAGCGTCTCTCTCAGAATGATTGTCGCAATCCCGAAATGTCACCGTGACGGTATCCTCGTCAGAATTTTCACTGGTGTCTCCAACCGTCCGTTCTCCCTCCACGAGGCCCCAGTCCATAACGTCAGCCTCTGACAAAAAGCCCCAAAGATCTTCATCCACGTAATCCTCATCCGATTTCCCCAGTGCATCCACTGTATCCTCTGATGCGGCAAATGTGGCCATATCAGCCGGAAGTTCATTACAGGAAACGATATCTCCTATATTCTCTTCCCCTATGTCATCTGATATATTATCATTGCCAATCTCATCCGAAAAACCGTCATAGGCATCCTGTGTTTCTTCTATATGATAGAAGCCGGAATCATATTCATTGCAGGAAACCGTTTCTATCATATCTGCATATTCTGCATAAACAAAAGACGGCACGATCAAATGAAAGCAAAGGAAAACACACAATAGCAAACTGATCCGTTTCTTCATGTACATTCCCCCTTCCCTGCATTTGATTGTACCGTCTATCGTTAACCGGTCCCCTGTTTCCAGTCAACTTCACACTTTATCACGCTGATATCCGTAGTATCTTAAGTATACAAAATCAACTTGTGTTTGTCAATTTTAAAATTTTCTTAATAAGTGCTTAATATTTCGTGCTTTTATTCCACATCCCGGACCCTTTCTCTTAAAGGAAGAATGACGCTCGGTGGAACCGACAACACATCCACCCCCAATTGCAGAAAAAGTTCTGTGAGTGTAAGATCTGCCGCAAGCTCCCCACAGATACCAACCCGAATCCCTGCCTTATGTGCATTGTCCACAGCCATCTGAATCAGTCGAAGAACGGCAGTGCGATCCGCCTTATAATAATCATTCAGTTTTTCGTTCTGCCGGTCAACCGCCAACGTAAACTGAATGAGGTCATTCGTTCCAATACTAAAGAAATCCACCTCTTTCGCCAGCAGATCACTGATCACCGCTGCTGCCGGTGTCTCAATCATGATTCCTTCTTTTACCCCGCCGATCTCTACACCTTCTGCAAGCAGTTCCTCCCGTACCTCTCTGGAAAATGCCCTGATCTGACGCACTTCTTCTACCGAAACGATCATGGGGTACAAAATCGACAGATTGCCATAAGCACTGGCACGAAACAATGCTCTTAACTGGGTTCGGAACACTTCCGTTTCGGACAGGCAGAAACGGATAGATCGGAATCCCATAGCCGGATTCTCTTCCTTCTCTAACCCCAGATACCCCACCTGTTTCTCAGCCCCGATATCCAGCGTGCGGATAATTACTTTCTTTCCATCCATATCTTCCAGAATCTTCTTGTATACTTCAAACTGCTCTTTCTCCGTTGGAGCACAATCGGATTCCAGATACAAAAATTCACTTCGAAAAAGCCCGACACCCCCGGCATCATTTTCCATTAATGATGCCAGTTCTGACGGATGATTGATATTCGCAAAGACTTCCACTCTCCGACCGGATTTCGTTCTGTTTTCTTTGCCTTTCAAAGAAAAGAAACGTTCCTTTCTGTCCTCTTCCTCGATTATCTTCTTCCTGTACTGCGCCAGAATGCCTTCTTCCGGATCAACGATCAGAACCCCTTTGTCGCCATCCACGATCCCAGGCTTCCCGTTCCATGAGGGATCCGGTTCAACCCCTGTCAAAGCGGGAATCCCCCATGCTCTGGCAAGAATCGCGGTGTGGGAATTAACGGACCCTTTTCTGGATACGATTGCCAAAAGCTTTTCCCGATCTACCCGGATAATATCCGAAGGCACAAAGTCCTCAGCCACCAGTATTACCGGGGTATCTTCCGATTGAACGCTTTCCCCGACTCCGTTCAGAATCGCCAGAAGACGATTGGATACATCCCGTATATCTGCCGCTCGATTGCAAATCGTGTCATCTTCCGTATCCGCAAGCATTTTTGCAAAATGATCTCTTGCAGAGAGAATCGCATACTCTGCCCCGGTATTTTTCCGTTCGATCACATCACATACATATTCCCGAAAACTCTCATCCCTCAGAAGCATCACGTGGGAACGCAAAATTGCTGCTGCTTCTTCGCTTGCATCTGCAACAGCCTTCTCTCCCAGATCTGTCAGCTGACAAATGGCTGTATTCCGGGCATTCTCATACCTTGCAATCTCTGCCGTTGTATTTTCAATCTCTCTTCGTGAAACGACATCGTCATGCTTGTCCATCAGCCAAAGCTTCCCTATGGCAATTCCTTTGGATATCCTGTTTCCTTTTACTTCTTTCAAAATCACACCCGCTTACCCTTTCTTCTGCAAAACGAACTCTCCTGTTAAGATAAGCGATTCTTGAAATCCTCGTATCCAAAGCTTCGGATCTGTTCTACTTTCCCGTCCGGCTTCAACAGCGAAATATCCGGCAGCCGCATTCCATTGAAGGTATTGGTCTTTACCATAGTATAAAGTGCCATATCCTCAAAAATCACCAGATCTCCTTCCTTTAATTCTTTATCAAAGGAATAATCTCCCATCACATCTCCGGCCAGACAGGTGGGTCCGGCTAAACGGTAAAAGAAAGGCTTTTCCTCCGGTTCTCCGGAGCCTCGCACCGGCGGACGGTAAGGCATCTCCAGAACATCCGGCATGTGACATGCCGCAGAAGCGTCCAGAATTGCAATCTCTCGTCCATTCTTTACGATCTCCAAAACGGAAGATACCAGGTATCCGGCATTTAATACAACCGCTTCCCCTGGTTCCAGATAAACCTGAATACAATATTTATCCCGAAAATGACAGATGACACTCTCCAAAGTCTCCAGATCATAATCCTCCCGGGTAATATGATGTCCACCGCCAAAATTGATCCATTTCATTCCGGAAAGATATTTTCCGAACTTTTCTTCAAATGCCTGCGCTGTAACCAGCAGTGCATCCGAATTCTGCTCACACAGTGTATGAATATGAAAACCGTCCAGCATGGAAAGAATCGATTCCGAATATACACCTTCTCCTGCCGGGTCTTCTTCCATCGCAGCTTCCAGATTCTCCAATGTCACGCCAAGTCTGGAAAGAGGCGCACAGGGATCATAGATAGCATGCCCTTCCTGGGTAGAACACTCCGGATTGATCCGAAGTCCTATAGATTTTCCGGCAGCTTTTGCTCTGGCTCCAAATCTTAGCAGCTGTCGGACACTGTTGAAAACGATATGGTCACTGACCTGCAGCAGTTCCGCAAATTCATCATCTCGATATGCAGGGGAAAATACATGCGTCTCTTTGCCAAAGTATTCCTTCCCCAGTCTTGCCTCATAAAGACCGCTGGCCGTACTTCCCGCCAGACAGGAACTAAGCAGCGGATAGCAGGAAAATGTGGAAAATGCCTTCTGCGCCAGCAGGATCTTGCAGCCGGTTCTTTTCTGCACCCCCTCCAGGATCGCAAGATTATACCGGATCCGTTCCTCATCGATAAGAAAATACGGGGTGCGGAGTTTTTTTAAATTGATTTCGTCTTCTCTTCTTAACATGCTATCCTCTCAGAAAGAGCTGCCGCACAGCTTATTATATGTGCAGCAGCTCTGCAATGCTTTTCAATCCACCATCGTGGGATTCTCCTGGATCTGCCATGGAAGTCCATACTTGTTCAAAGCATCCATATACGGATCCGGATCAAATTCCTCTACGGTATGTACTCCAGGGGTATTCCATATTCCGGTCAGCAGCATCATGGCTCCGCACATGGCAGGAACGCCGGTGGTATAGGAAATTGCCTGGGATCCTACCTCCCGGTAGCTTTCCTGATGGTCGCATACATTGTAAATATATGCGGTTCTTTCTTTTCCATCCTTCTTGCCGGAGAATATGCATCCGATATTGGTCTTTCCCACGGTACGTGGTCCCAGGGATGCCGGATCCGGGAGAAGTGCTTTCAGAAACTGTATCGGAACAACGGAATGCCCTTCATACTCTATGGGTTCTGTAGAAAGCAGCCCTACATTTTCCAGACATTTCATATGCGTCAGATAACTCTGTCCAAAGGTCATAAAGAAACGGATTCTCTTCACTTCCGGAATGTTGATCGCCAAAGACTCGATTTCCTCATGATGCAGCAGGTACATATCTTTCTGCCCCACCTGATCGAAATCATATTCTCTTTTGATGCTCATTGCAGGTACTTCGATCCAGCGTCCGTCCTCCCAATAGGAGCCCGGGGCGGAAACCTCTCTCAAATTGATCTCCGGATTAAAGTTGGTAGCAAAAGGATAACCGTGATCTCCTCCATTGCAGTCCAGAATATCGATGGTATCAATGGTGTCAAACAAGTGTTTTTTCGCATAAGCGCAATAAGCCTGCGTAACACCCGGATCAAACCCGCTTCCAAGAAGAGCAACCAGTCCTGCTTTTTCGAACTTCTCTTTGTATGCCCACTGCCAGGAATAATCAAAATATGCAGAAAAACCTTTTTCCTTACATCGTTTCTCGTACACAGCTCTCCAGGTTGGCTCTGTAATATCCTCCGGCTCATAGTTAGCCGTATCCATATAGTTCACGCCGCACTCCAGACAGGCGTCCATAATGGTAAGATCCTGATAAGGCAATGCAATATTCATAACCAGATCCGGCTCTACTTTGCGAATCAAAGCCACCAGCTCTTCCACGTTATCTGCATCTACCTGCTCGGTGCTGACTTTTGTCTTTGTTTTTCCTTCCAGCTTTGCCTTCAGTTCATCAGCTCTTGTTCGGGTTCTGCTGGCAATCACGACCTCTTCAAATACATCACTGTTCTGACAGCACTTCTGAATTGCCACGCTGCCGACACCACCGCAGCCGATTACAAGTACTTTTCCCATCTCTACTCCTCCATTCTGCTTTTCCTGTATGTTATATTATTACCTGTATTGCAGTCTGCCCCTTATGGCTCTGCACATCGGGGGAGCCATATCCGGCACATTCATCAACTTTCTTTATTTACAAGAGCCAGCATCATCTCCCGAGCAATCTTTCCTGCCACCGCCGTAGATACGCCGCTTTGGTCATAATGAGGACTCAGTTCATTCACATCACAACCGACAATGGTAAGTTCCCTGCATACCATAGTGGCAGAAACCCTCAGCTCTTCAAAGCTCACACCGCCGGGTTCCGGTGTTCCGGTACCCGGAAATACAGAAGGATCCAATACATCCAGATCCAGGGTAAAATACACGGGCTTCCCCTTCAGTCGCTCAATGGTTTCCTCCAGTCCTGCAAAGGAGAATCTGTGCTGCTCCACATGCTCCTTCGCAAAACGGAATTCCTCCCGGTCTCCCGAGCGGATTCCAAACTGATGGATCCTGCCGTCTCCGATGAGATCATGGCATCTGCGCAGCACACAGGCATGAGACAACTTTACCCCCAGGTAATCCTCCCGCAGATCGGCATGTGCATCAAAATGGATGATATGCACATCCGGGTATTTTTCTGCAATTGCCCGGAAGGCACCAAGTGTCACCAGATGCTCTCCGCCAAACAAAAAGGGAATCTTTCCATCCTTCAGAATAGTCTCGGTTCTCTCCTGAATCTGATGCAGACAGGTTTCTGTACTGCCGATTGCCAGATCAATGTCACCGCTGTCCATGATAGGTGCATCCATAAGATCCGCATCCTGATAGGGACTGTAGCTCTCCAGTCCGTAGGACTCTCTTCTTATGGCACTGCTGCCAAACCGGGTTCCCGGCCGATAGGATGTTGTAGAATCAAAGGGGGCCCCAAACAAAATGATTTCTGCCTGCTTATACTCTTTATCGCACTCCAGAAAGGTTTCTATATTCCGTCCCAGCATTTTTCTTCTCCATTTCTATGCATTAACACGTTCTTTCTCATCTGAAAAACTGCACATCCCCCAAAAAGCGGTCTGCCCGCTTTCTACTCTACTTCCTTCAGAAGTTCTTCAACATAAGCCGGGATATAAAAAGCCCCTTTATGAAGCATCGTCGTATAATACCTGCAATCCAGTCCCCGCATGTTCCACCGCACCTCATCCAGATCTCTTAATGGATGATACTTCTTCGAAGAGAATCCAAACAGCCAGTGTCCGGAGGGATACGTGGGAATGTGGGCCTGATACACTTTGCTGATGGGGAAAAAGCTCAGAATATTCCGATGCATTTTCTGACAGGCTGCTGCATCCTCCGGATAAAAGGGACTTTCATGCTGATTCACCATGATGCCGTCCTCCTTCAGTGCTTTATAGCAGTTCCCGTAAAACTCTCTGGTAAAAAGTCCTTCTCCCGGTCCGAAAGGATCCGTAGAATCAATGAGGATCAGATCGTATTCATTCACTTTCGACCGAATGAATCGAAGACCATCCTCGTAATGGATATCCACCCTGGGGTCCTCCAGCCTGCAGGCCGTCTGCGGGAGATACTTTTTGCAGACCTCCACCACCAGTTCGTCGATTTCCACCATATCAATGTGATGGATCTCCGGGTAACGGACAAGCTCCCGGATCACTCCGCCGTCTCCGGCACCGATCACCAGCACCTTTTCCACTCCCGGATGAACTGCCATTGGCACATGGACCATCATCTCATGGTATATAAACTCATCCTTCTCTGTCAGCATCATATAACCATCCAGAGAAAGAAAGCGTCCGAATTCCAGCGATTCAAACACATCGATTCTCTGAAACTCGCTTTTTCCGCTGTATAACTGTCTGTC
>JABUSW010000229.1 GCA_021443885.1 Blautia sp. | reverse complement strand
GGGAATCGAACCCCCGCACATGGTACCGGAAACCACTGCTCTATCCACTGAGCTACAGGTGCTTGTATTCTTTGAGGAAACAATAAAACGTACTCAAAGACACTTGCAGTATAACATAAATACCATATTTTGTAAAGATTTCATAAAACACCTTCACAGATAATTCACAATGAAAGGGGAGATGTTGGCAACATCTCCCCACCTGTCGTTTGAATAAAGGTTATTCACGATCACGAATCTTTGCTTGTATTCTTGATCAGGAACAAAGTAACCAGCATAAGTGCAACAGCAACCACAAGGGAAATTGCAGCGTTTCTTACAAAACCTGCAACAATGTACGAGAAGAAAGATACACCCGCTGCGACAATCGCATATGGCAGCTGAGTAGAAACATGATTCACATGGTCACATTGGGCTCCTGCGGAAGCCATGATCGTTGTATCAGATATCGGTGAACAATGGTCACCGCAGACGGCACCTGCCATACATGCAGAAATAGCAATGATCATAAGTTTCGGATCCGAAGAAGAAAGAGCCTCAACAACGATCGGAATCAGAATACCGAAAGTTCCCCATGAAGTTCCGGTTGCAAACGCAAGGAAGCATGCCACCAGGAAAATAATCGCCGGCAGGAAGTTCATAAGGTTACCGGAAGCAGATGAAACAAGATTTGCCACGAAGTCTTTTGCGCCAAGGCTGTCGGTCATTGCTTTCAGAGTCCATGCAAAGGTCAGGATCAGAATAGCCGGTACCATAGCTTTGAAGCCTTCCGGAACGCATTCCATTGATTCCTTGAAGGAAAGCACACGACGGCACATATAAAGAACGATGGTAATAACCAGGCCAAAAAAGCTTCCCAACGCAAGTCCAACCGATGCATCACTGTTGGAAAACGCGGTAATAAAGCTTTCACCTTCAAAGAAACCGCCTGTGTAAACCATTCCTATTACACAGCAGATGATCAGGCATACAATCGGGATCAACAGATCAATGACTTTTCCCTTTGGGTTGCCTTTTTCTTCTTCTGCGTTCGGATTCAGGCGGTTGGCCATACTAAAAAGATCCCCATTTATGGCATTCTTTTCGTGTTCCGCCATGGGACCGAACTCTACATTCATTACGATCATGGCTACCATCATAACGATGGTAAGCAATGCGTAATAATTATAAGGGATTGCTTTGATAAATACGGCCAGTCCATCTTCACCTGGAACAAATCCGCTGACTGCAGCGGCCCAGGAGGAAATCGGTGCAATGATACATACCGGTGCAGCTGTGGCATCAATCAGATAGGAAAGCTTTGCACGGGAGATATTATGCTTGTCGGTAACCGGTCTCATAACACTGCCTACCGTCAGGCAGTTAAAGTAATCGTCGATAAAAATCAATACGCCCAAAAGAACGGTTGCAAGCTGTGCACCTGCCCTGGACTGAATATGATCACTGGCCCAGCGTCCAAAAGCTGCAGAGCCGCCGGCTTTATTCATTAACGCAACCATGACACCCAGGATTACCAGGAATACAATGATTCCCATATTATATCCATCTGTTAAAACGCTGATGATTCCATCATTATAAATGTGAAGAACCGTTCCCTCAAAATTTCCGCCGGAATAGAATAAACCTCCAACCAGAATACCAATAAATAAAGAACTGTAAACTTCCTTTGTGATCAGTGCCAGTGCAATCGCTACAACCGGTGGAAGCAAAGCCCAGAATGTAGCAAAAACGGCAGGGGTATAAGCCTCTTCTTCTGCTGCAAGAACTGTCAGCGGAGAAGAAAGTACATACATCATAGCCAGACTGAACATGATCAACCATTTGCTTTTTTGAATTGTTTTCATTTTCATCTTTCCTTTTCCTCTATTGTCTTTAACACATTACAATGCTGAACTAACATTATCAGTTTTTCGAACAAATAGCAAGCCTTTTATCATTTCCTGGTTTTAATTTTCATATTCGATCCGATAGATCTGATACTGGTTCACGGTACCGATCAACCGGAACTGTTTATCCGGGATCGTAAGGGATGCATTTTCCCCTTCTGCAGGGTATACCAGATAATCACACTTCAGTTTCTTTGTTCTTTTACATATTTTTTTGATTTTTGCGGGATTATTTGTCAGGAGCTTGGAAAGCTTCCTGGCATCTTTATTTAATGCATCTCTGCCCCATCTTCCATATGGCATCCGGATTGCAGGATCGTAAACACGAATATAAGCAGCTACATTACTGTTTGCTGCGACCAGAGGATTCTCAGCTTTGCTGTCCGCCCGAATCATATCACAGATCTGTGCCACGCTGTCATAAACCTGTTGTCTGTTCGCAACTTTTTGATAGTTTCCTGCGGTCCACATATCTTTTCCGGCCAACATCAGTGCGGATGAACAGAGCAGCACCAAAAGAAACTGCACAACATGATTCTTACTCTTATCGATCAACAGAATCATGGCATATACGATTACCGGAACCGTAGGCAGTATCCAAAGCATCCTCCAATATACCTTTTCCCCCAGAAAACAGGACATTATTCTTTCCATATAAGGAACAAAGAAAAAAAGGATTGCAAGAATTGCATAAAGAGCAAGCCTTAAAGCAGTCTTTTGTTTTCTGCCGAAAACCAACAGCACTACCATGCAAAGGAGAAACAGCCAGAGAAAAAGGCTTTCACCCCAATACTTTTGCCATGCATCCAGTATATTCCCAAATATATCTTTCATGAATTTACCTCAAAGCCAAAGAACTTATATCAAAAAGAATAAATAGATGATTCCAAGGCATACTTCCGGAAGACAGCAGATACAAGCCATGCATATTTTTCGGAACTTTACTCTTCGAAACAGCGCCATAATCACAAATATTCCTGTAACAAGAGGCGCCAACGCCAAAGACATGGAAGACACCAGACAGCATGCTGTGTGCAATATGAGAAAATGCCACCATCTGATGGAGTTGTGCTCTTCAAACAAATACTGTTCAGCCATATAATATAGATATGGTATCAGGAAAGAAGCAAGAAGTGCTTTTCCCTGCCATATACGCACCATATGAAAGTTATCAGAATTGTATATGGAATATGCGGAAAACCAAGCAGCAATTGCACTCAGAAAAAGAAAAATACCTCTTGACTTCTTGTTATCCGGAAACCACTTCTTTGCAAGCATATACCATACCACATATCCCAAAGGAACCAATGCGGCCGGAAGGATCACATGGGCTGTGATCGCAGCATGCAGTCCCCCGGTCAGTTGACTGATTACCGCTATAAAAATCGGAAACGGGGATAAAATATAGCGGCTTGGAGTGGATGTATATGCAAAACCCGTGTACGGATCCACGCGGAACAGAGAATCTTCATATACAGATGTTGTGGCTGTAGCAACAAAAAAAGAATCATCTTCATCCATATGTGCATACCGGACTATAATATACACCTGAATGAGAATGACGATCACTGCCATCCAGAACCAGACGGAAGAACCTGCAAATCGCTTCTTCACAGAACCTCCAAAGGATTCTGCTCGAATAATGCTGGCCGCAGCACCGAGAACTGCAGCCAGCGCAATGCTTCCGCCATATACAATTGTCAGAATATGAAGAGGGGTACCAAAAAACGTAGCAGCTAATGCCATGAGTTCCATTAACGCAAACAAGACCAGATACCCCATTGCGTAGTTTTCTCCGAAAGACCACTCTGCTTTCTTACAATTAAACAGGGCACCTGCAAAGCAGGGCACGAACAGCAGCCAGAAGACTGCCAGCAGGCCTTTCATTATCATAGATCATACCTCTTTATTCATCATACCCATGAATACCTTTTCCGGTGTCATGGGAAGTTCTCTGATTCTTACACCGACTGCATTATAAATTGCATTTGCAATTGCAGGGCAAGGTGTGTCAATCACAAGTTCACCTATGGATTTTGCACCAAAAGGTCCCGTTGGCTCATAACTGGATTCAAACGCTACTCTGACATTCCCAATATCCAGACGGGAAGGGATTTTATACTGCATAAAAGAATTATTTCGGATCTTCCCTTTGTCCGAGTATTGAACATCCTCATAAAGTGCCATTCCGATGCCTTGACCAAGCCCGCCCTCGGCCTGTACTCTTGCAAGATTTGGATTGATCGGAGTTCCGCAGTCAATCACGGCAACATAATCGATCAGTTCTACCTTACCGGTCTCTTTGTCGATCTCGACTTCCGCAATGCCAGCCATAAAAGGAGGCGGAGACACTTTTGATGAGTAAGTTTTTGTCACCTGAAGCTGTTCGCATACACCGCCTGTTGCATGGACTGCGATTTCTTCCAATGTAACGGAAGATGTTCCGTCCGATACTACAGCTCCATCAAAATCCACTTCCTCCGGTTCCTTTCCCAGCATCCCTGCTCCATGATCCCGAATCCTTCTTCGTAATTCCTCACAGGTCACGATCACAGCATTCCCGGTCGCATACGTTGTGGCAGACGCATAAGAACCGGAATCATAGGGGGAAATATCTGTGTCAACACTGAATACGACCACGTTGTCCACCGATGTGTCCATACATTCTGCCGCCATTTGCGCCAGTATGGTGTCACATCCGGTGCCCATATCTGCACATCCTAATCCCAATGTATAAGAACCATCCTCATTCAGCTTCATACTGGCACCGCCAACGTCTACACATGCAATGGAGGAACCCTGCATGGCAATGGCTGCACCTACCCCTCTTACCTTTCCACCGCCCATATCCCGGGATGGATATTTCTCATTCCAGCCGATCATTTCTTTTGCCTTTGCCAGGCATTTATCCAGACTGCAGCTTCTCATCACGGAAAGGTTACCATCATAGCCTTTCGGTACAGATCCCTCCAGAATCATATTCTTCTCACGTAAAGCAACCGGATCCATACCTATTTTGGCCGCAAGCTCGTCGATAGCGGATTCCAGGGCATACAGACCCTGGGTGGCCCCAAAACCACGGTAAGCACCGGCATCCTGCACGTTGGTATAAACAACGTCAAAAGCAAAACGATATGCATCCAGATGTCTGTAGAGCGGGATCGC
The DNA here is from genome assembly GCA_021443885.1 of Blautia sp. Taxonomy (GTDB): domain Bacteria; phylum Bacillota; class Clostridia; order Lachnospirales; family Lachnospiraceae; genus Blautia_A. The sequence continues at coordinate 6,480 of JABUSW010000229.1, read as the reverse complement.
CTTATGTCCGGAAAGGCCCACTACAGCAGAACTGTGGGTAGCATAAGCACCGGCATTCGATAATGTGTACATATCAATGGATCTGACAATTCCATCGTCGTCTGCACCTATGCGTACACGAATCTCCATCTGGTGTCTTGGAGAACTGCAGGTCATGCATTCCTGCCTGGAAAAAACAATTTTTGCAGGACGGCCGGTTGCCCAGGTAACGGCAGCCGGAAACATTTCACTTAAGGAGGATTGTTTTGCGCCAAATCCGCCGCCTATACGCGGCTTGATGACGCGCACCTTTGAAGCCGGTACGCCGACGGCATCTGCCACGATCCTTCTGACATGGAAAGGAATCTGTGTGGAGGATACGATTACGAGACGCCCGTAAGTGTCCATATAACTAAAGGTTCTTAAGGTTTCCATGTAAGCCTGCTGGTTGGCCTTGGTGGAATAAATCGCTTCCACTTTGTACCTGCAGTTTTCGTATGCGGAATCCGGATCCCCATATTCTTCAACCTGCGATGCCGCAAGATTTCTCTTTGCATCTGCCCCAAGAGGAATCGGAACGGACCAGTCCTCCTCCGGATGAATAAGGACAGGGTTGTCTTTGGATTCATGCATATCCAGTATGGGTGTTTCCACCCGGTATTTCACTTTAATAAGCTTTAAGGCTTTATCAACTGCCGCTTCTGTTTCACCGGCTGCAATTGCTACAACGTCTCCGATATAACGCAGATGACGGTCGATGAGAAGATGGTCCAATGCGCTCATCTGCGGAACGGTCTGTCCGGCCAATGTAAATCTTTTCTGCGCTGCATCCTTATAAGTAAGAATACATGCCATTCCAGGGACTTTCATTGCAATATCTGTATGGATCTCCTCCACCCATGCATGTGCATAGGGACTTCTAAGCAGTTTTACGATCAGACTATCCTTCGGAGCAAGGTCATCCGTATAGACCGGTTTTCCGGTGACAAGGGCCATAGCATCTTTTTTCTGTATCGGCTGATTCACGACTTTCATAGATAATCTCCTTTGCTCAGATTTCTTTCTCCGCAGCTTTGTGTAAAAGATACTTCTGAAGGCTCCGGCTTTGTCCGGTAAATCCGGTACATCTGCAGAGATTCCCTGCCAGATATTCCCGGACTTCCGCCTCTGTAGGATTCGTTAATTCACGCTCCATGGCAATCACGTTCATGATAAGTCCAGGATTGCAGAAACCACACTGTTCTGCTCCATCCGAAGCCAGAAAACTTCCGATCTCTTTCGCCTTCTCCTGTAACCCTTCCAGCGTTGTGATCTGATGTCCGTCTGCTCTGACGGCCAGCACAGAACAGGACAGCACCGGCTTTCCGTCCAGCAGGACTGTACACAAACCACAGTTTGCTGTCTCGCATCCTCTTTTTACACTGTAACAGCCTTTGTCCCGCAGGAAATCCAGCAAAACCATGTCCGGCTTAATATTTGCAGATATTTTGTTTCCATTCAGCAGCATGCTAATTTCCATTCTTCACACCTCCGCATTCCAACAAAGCCCTCTTTGTAAGAACCTTTACCAGATGTCTTCGATACTCCTGAGAGGCCCGCATGTTTTTCCCGACTTTCGCTTCCGATTGTACAAACTCTGCAAAACGATGTGCAATCACTTCCTGCTCTTCTATTTCCTTTTCTGCAAAACCATCCGTGATATTACCGGTATCAAGAATCAGCACTGCTTTGCCAGGCCTTGCACCTACCGATACGCATGCTTTGTTCTCCCGGATCACTGCGGCAACGGCAAGTACCGGAAAGTCAGTGCTGGTATTGCGGAAGCTTTGATAGCAGCAACGTATCTGTTCCTTCTTTATAATGACATTTACCAGTATATCATTATCCGGCTTTCGGGCAGCAAAATCATAAAGAGGGATTATTCCGGCACCATACAATTCTACATAAGAATCCAGTGCAAGAAACATGGTAAGCACATCTGAAAAACCAAATCTTCCGTAAATACTGCCGCCCACGGTAGCACAATTGCGGAACTGAACACCCACAATGTGACGAAGGCTGTTTCGCACAGCGCCCTGCGTCATCTGATTGATTCCTTCATGAAGCTCTAACAAATGAAGAGGCGTCATACAGCCGATTATATATTCGGAATCTGTTTCCGTAATCTGATCCAGACCGAGACCGGACAGATCGATGGCGGTCTGGATCGTCCTGTTTCCCATCTTCATCCATACGGTGCCGCCAAGTACGCGGGCACTTTTCTTCTGATTCAGATCATATGCTTCCTGAAGAGAAGATGCTTTCACGTAGTTTTTTATACTCAGCATATTATAATATCCTTTCCTGATGCTCTTTCAGGCATCATCTGCCTGAATGCCTGGTATCCGTTTAATTATACCAAACTTTGGTTACAGTGTCAAAACACGCGTTATACGATGTGCCTGCACGCTGCTGATTAAAAACAGTATGTTTTTTTGTTTATATCTTCTCACATATAAAGAAAATAAGAAAATATTTCTTGATTTTTTTAAACGAAATTATAGAAATATTCCATGGAAAATTGTATAATAGTGCTAACTTAATGAAAGTGAGGGTTCACAATGAAACAAAATAGTATGTTAGCTATGATTCTGGCCGGCGGCCGCGGCAGCCGACTCCATGACCTGACAAGCAAGGTTGCAAAACCAGCCGTTGCTTATGGCGGAAAATACCGTATCGTTGACTTCCCGCTCAGCAACTGTGCAAACAGCGGAATCGACGTAGTTGGTGTTCTTACACAGTATGAGTCCGTACTTCTGAACAGCTATGTAGCAGCTGGCGGTCGTTGGGGACTTGATGCAAAAGACAGCGGAGTGTTCGTACTTCCTCCTCGTGAGAAAGCCGATGCAAACCTTGATGTGTATCGTGGAACTGCTGATGCGATCTCCCAGAACATTGATTTTATCGACAGCTATGATCCGGAATACCTTCTCGTTCTGTCCGGTGACCACATTTATAAAATGGACTATTCAAAAATGCTTCAGTTCCATAAGGATAACAATGCTGATGCAACCATCGCAGTACTGGAGGTTCCGTGGAAGGAAGCAAGCCGTTTTGGTATCATGAACACGGATGAAGACGGTCATATCGTTGAATTCGTGGAAAAACCTGCGGAACCAAAAAGCAACCTTGCTTCTATGGGTATCTATATCTTCACATGGAAGGTTCTTCGTAAGATCCTCGTTGCTGATATGAAGAATGAAGCCTCCCACCATGACTTTGGTAAGGATGTTATTCCTACTCTCCTTGCAGACAACCGCACACTCATGGCATATAAGTTCGAAGGATACTGGAAAGATGTCGGAACTATCGATTCCCTTTGGGAAGCAAATATGGACCTTCTGAAATCCGACAACGAACTGAATCTGGATGATCGTATGTGGACGATCTATACAGAAGATGTAAGTGCTCCGCCGCAGTATATTGGAAAAGAAGCAGAGATCAACCATGCGTACATCACACAGGGTTGTATCGTTGAAGGTGAGGTTCGTAATTCTGTATTGTTTACAAACGCAAAGGTTGGTGTTGGTGCGAAAATTATTGACAGCGTTCTGATGCCAGGCGTTGAAGTTGCTGATGGCGCAGTTGTTACCCGTGCTCTCGTTGCTGATGGCGTTAAAATCGGTAAAAATGCCGTTGTTGGCAGTGCAGACAGCGAAAACATCGAACTTGTAGCAAAACGTGTAAAGGGGGACGACTAAGATGTTGCATAAGGCATTTGGTATTGTAAATACAACAAAACAGAGTCTGTATGTGGATGGCATGCAGGACTATCGCCCGATCGGAGCTTTTTCCTTCCTTGGTAGATATCGTATCATGGACTTCCCGATCTCCAATATGAGTAACAGCGGCATTGACCGCATTCAGTTATATGTAGACCAGAGTCCTCGCTCCGTTGTAGAACACGTTGGCACAGGGCGTCATTACAACATTAATTCCAAGAGCGGACGCATTCAGGTTCTTTTTGCAAGTGAGAAATCTTCTGATATCTACAAAACAGACATTTCCAACTTCAAAGAAAGCCTGGAATACATCAATCTGATGCATCAGCCGTATGTTGTGATCGCTCCGAGCAATATGGTTTACAAGCAGGACTTTGATGCCCTGATCAACCAACACGAGACGTCCGGCGCAGATATCTCTATTCTTTATCATGCAGTGGATAATGCAAAAGATCATTTCTTAAGCTGTGACACGCTGGTTCTTAACAAGCAGAAGGGTGTGGATCATATTGAGAAAAACCGTGGAACCGTGAAGAATAAGAACATTTCCATGGAGACATATGTAATGAAGAAAGAACTCTTCATTCAGCTGATCGAAGAGGCAAGTGCTGTTTCTTCTCTTTACACCTTATCACTGATCATCAACGATAAGCTTTCCGACCTTGATGTCAGAGGAATTGCCCATAAAGGTGTATTTGTAGCCATCACCGACATTAAGAGCTACTTCGATGCAAACCTTATGCTGACAGACAGTGCAGCAGCAAAACAGCTTTTCGGGGATCCTGATTGGCCAATCTATACCAAGACAAACGATTCCTGCCCGACACATTATCATAAAATTGGTAAGGTTCGCGGTTCCGTGATTTCAAACGGATGTGATATCGAAGGTACTGTAGAGAATTCCGTAATCGGTCGCGGTGTCAAGGTGAAAAAAGGTGCTTTGGTGAAAAACAGCGTGATTCTTGCAGAAACCGTTGTTGGCGAAAATGCAGTTGTTGAGAATATGGTGATTGACAAAGGCGTTAAGATCCTGAAAGTGAAAGAACTGAAAGGAACACCGGAACAGCCTGGATATGCAAAGAGACTTGACAATCTTTAATAGATTCTAAAACCAGTGCGGGAGTGTCGCAGGATAATCGTTTCATTCGATATCCGGTGACACTCCCGGTTTCATTTACTTATAATACGGTGCGGCAGCGTCGAACATCTGCCGCAGCATACTCTGATTACTGCTGGCTTCTACCTGCTTTGTACGGATTCTTACAAAGTTCTCCAGCTTATCCATATATTCCTGTTCGGTTATGGAGCCCTCTGCTACATAAGTAAGTCCTTTTTCCCAGCTGGCGGTCAGTTCCGGATTGAGCAGCTGTCGTATCGATATATATACAACATCGTAAATCATTTCTCCATGCAATGTGGGCGTGATGATCTGTGTTTTTTTATTCAGAGAAAGATACTTGATATTAAACAGCTTCTTCAGGATTTCTGCCCGGGTTGCACTGGTACCGATTCCACTTCCCTTAATCTGCGATCGCAGATCTTCGTCTTCGATCAATTGTCCTGCATTTTCCATAGCAAGAATCATAGAACCTGAATTGTACCGTTTGGGAGGCGAAGTCTCTCCTTCCTTGATCGTCAGTTCTTTGACAGGCAGAATATCGTTCTTTTTGATTTTCTGCAATTTTTCCAAAAGAGACTGATTACAGGATACTTCTTCGGTATCCCCGTTTTCCCCGGAGAAACCGATGCCGGATTCATTCTGTTGTGACACAGTTTCTTGTTTATTTTTTTTTCGTGTAAACGAATTAGAAGCAATCTTCAGATATCCTTCCTCCAACAGCACTTTGAAGGACGAAAAAAAGCTTTCCTCTCCCATTTTCGTAATCAACGATACCTTCTGATATACTGCCGGTGGATAGAAAATACACAAGAAGCGTCTGACAATTGTCTCATATATACGCTGCGAAGTCTGAGAAACAGAACTTAAGGAATTTAATCCCTGTCCGGTGGGTATAATTGCATAATGATCTGTAATCTGACTATCATTAACATATCTCGTTTTTGTTATATTCTTATAGGACTCCATTTCCAGAATTGCAGAAGCCACATCTCCTACCGGAGAATAATTCCGAAGGCCGGAGATATTCCTGTATATTTCCTTTGCAACCGCGCTTGACAAGACACGGGCATCTGTTCTTGGATATGTAACAAGCTTTTTTTCATACAACTCCTGAACGATGCGAAGCGTCTCATCAGGGCTGATTTTGAAAAGCTTTGAACAAACATTCTGCAATTCCGCCAGATTGAACAAAAGCGGGGCATTTTTATTTTCTCTTTTTCGCTCGATCTTAACTACTTTACAGATAAGAGGCGTATCAATTCCCGCGGAAGATTCCGGGTGGCAGGACGGCGTTTCTTCTATGAAACGAATCAGGGCTTTTGCATCCTCTTTCTTTTTGAAACCGTTTTCCTTGTATAGCAAAGGAGAGTTGAAATAGCGGCTGCCTTCTACGGCGCTCCATTCCCCTTCAAAAGCTTCTCCTTCCAAAGATATGCTGTTTTGCACACGGTAAAAAGGTGTCTTTACAAAATCCCGTATTTCACGCTCCCGCCGCACCACCATACCAAGCACACAGGTCATCACGCGGCCAACGGAAATGGCCTGATACTTTCCCCCCAGATATCCGGAAACCACATTGGAATACCGAAGACTTAACACCCGGGAGAAATTGATACCCAT
>JABUSW010000239.1 GCA_021443885.1 Blautia sp. | reverse complement strand
CAATGGTATCGAGTTTGAGATTCAGGTGTTTGGCAGTGCTGATAAGCTGCTGCTGAATTATCCGGAAAATACTGATCTCATTTTCATGGATATTGCAATGGACGGCACCGACGGAATGACTGCAGCCGGGAAAATCAGAAAGTTTGACGAACACGTGTGCATTATCTTCATCACCACCATGCATCACCGGGCTATAGAAGGCTACGGTGTAAGGGCCTTCGGGTTCATACGCAAGCCTGTTATCAAAGCGGAGCTGGAACATGAGCTGACCTGTGCCCTGACCCAGATCGGCAACAACAAAGAGAAGGGGAAATTCCTTACGGTAAAATCAGAAGGTACCGTCTATCGCCTGCCCATTTCAAAGATCATCTACGCTGAAGTCAGCAATCACTGGATACAGCTGGTTCATGAGGACGGGGTTATCGAATTCCGTGAGACCATAGGAGAACTGGAGAAAACTCTGACCCCACTGGGATTTTTCAGATGCCATTCCTCATATATCGTTAACGGTGAAAAAATACTTATGATAGAGCCTATGCAGCTGGTTATGAAAAACGGCAGTAAAATCCCCATCAGTCAGCGCAGGAGGAAGGATTTCATCAAGGAAATATCCGTTTATCTCGGCAGCAATATCTGACAGAAGGGACAGGACTGATGATAGAATACAACAACGTCAGCAACATATTGACAATGTTTGTGGAATGGCTGGGGATTATACTCTTTTTCCGACAGCTTCCAAGAAAAAACGAGGATGAGCATCCTTTTCTGGCCATGCTCTGTCTGCTTCTTCTGACCTTTATCTATCTGCCGGTCATCGGCATCCTTCAGACCAGTTCGGAATATACCATTGCCAATCTGATAAGCCTGTTACTCAGGACCCTGATAAATGGCCTTTGTGTATTCGGCTATCTTTATTTTACAGTTGAGACGGTCAACATAGCAAGAGTCTATTTCACCCTCTTCTACATATTGATATATAACGTTTCTTTTAATATAAGAGAGATATTTGTCCCCTATATCCGTGCCAATTACCATCGTTACTCAGACTGGCTCCTTCTGCTGGCCATCATCATTATCCAGCTGACTCTGGTACTTATCGTCAGAAAAGTCATCCCCATGAAAGACGTCCGCAGCGTTTCGGCCTACAGATGGGCGGTTATTGTTGTGGCCATTATCATCGAAATGTGCTTTAAGTGGTCTCTTATAGCACCTTTGGGTCATAACGAATACAGAGCCATCGACAACTTCCTTTACAACTTCCTGGGAACTGCCGGAGTACTGCTTCTGGTAGTGCTGACTGAGGTAAGCTTTTTCGCCCGTGAAAAACAGCTGCAGATGGAAAAATCCACCATGCTGGCTGAATATGAAGCTCAGAATGCCAAGCGTGCCATCCGCTCTGACGATGACATACGCCGCATGTACCACGATATGAAAAACCATATGATCGTTCTCCGAAACATGATAGGAGATGAGTCTAATGCCAGGGAGTACGTAGACGGTCTTTATGAATATTTCGGCGGTTACGAGGCTGAAGTAGTAACGGGCAATACTGTGGTGGATTCTCTTATTTCCGATAAAATGCAGCGGGCTGCCCTGAAAAAGATCACCTTCAATATAGTAATGGATCTGAAGCCTCTGGATTTCATCCGTCCCCTTGACATGGTAACCATGTTCGGAAATGCTCTGGACAACGCTGTTGAAGCTGTGGAAATTCTTCCTGAGGACATGGAAAAGATCATATATCTGAAAACTGTCCAGTATGCCGGCATGCTTGTTATCCGTGTCAGCAATCAGTTCACCGGTGAGCGTAAAGTCACCAACGGCGTCCTGAAGACCATGAAGGCGGATGCCGGAAACCACGGCATAGGCATCCGCAGCATAAAAACCGCTGCTGCCCGTTACGGCGGAAATGTGGATGTGGAAATAGAAAAGGACAAGCACTGGTTCCGGCTCATGATCATGATTCCCCTTAAAATTACCGGTGAATCCTGAAATATATATGCACTTGCGACAGCAGAAAATGCACTTACGGCAGACTCCTTGATAAAGATTGTACTGAAGTTTATACTCCCGACAACTTAAATAGGACAATGGGTATATGAAAAACACCCTGCTTTATGAAAAGGAGAAGATTATGACAAAAGAAAACAAATCTGCGGTTCGTTTCTTTGCCGGTGCAATGATCGTGCTTCTTATTTCATCCATCCTTGTATGGGGATTCCAGACATCATGGGGCGAAGTAAAGATCGATCGTGTTACTCTTACCGGTGATAACGGCGAAGCTATCAGCACCCTCGTATATGTTCCGAAGACAGCTACCAACGAGACTCCAGCTCCTCTGATCGTTATCATGCATGGCCGTTCAAACCATGGTCATTCAAACGATACCTGGAGTATGGAGCTTGCAAGAAGAGGCTACGTTGTATTGAGCCCTGACCTTTCAGGCGGCGGTGAATCGGCTGTTTCCAGCAGAGAGTCCCAGGCAATACACGTTACAGAATATGCCAACTCTCTTCCTTATGTAATTCCTGACAGCATCAACCTGATCGGATATTCAGCAGGTACAGGAACTACCCTTGCAGTATATGACGCAATGCCTGAAAAGGTTAACAGCATGTGTCAGGTATTCGGACCGTTCCTTCAGCTGATTTCCGGCGGTTTCGCTCATGTCAACACAAACTTCGGTCTGATCAAATCTACTGCTGACCAGTACGACTATGACTTCCTTGGGGATCCTCAGGCATGTCTTGACTGGGTTACCACAGAGTCCGGTATTGAAAATCTTGAAGTTAACACCGACTATGACAGAAACGGTTTCTTATTCCGTTATGCTCAGATCGACGGTACACTTCACCAGACCGGTAACATTTCAAGTGCTACTATCAAGGAAATCGTTAAATTCGAAACAGACATCACTCCGCCTCCGGTTCCGAGAGATCTTAACGATCTGGCATGGCTTCCTCAGCAGCTCTTCAGCGGTATCTGCTGCGTAACCATGATGTTCGCTCTCGCAGCTCTCCTGAACCTTCTTATGCAGAGCAGCTTCTTCAAGTCTGCAGCTAATAAGGTGCCGGTTAAACCTGCAAGAAAGGGTGCCGGTGCATGGATTCTTGATTTCCTGTTCACCACCATTATCCCTGCAGCCATCTTCGTTCCTGTTTCTGCTTACATTATGAAGTGGACAGGCGTAGGCACAGGTGTTGAGAAGATATTAACCTCCAACAACCTGAACGGTATCATGGGATGGCTCATCGTTGTTGCCCTTATCGGTATCGTACGTATGATCATCGCTTCTTCCAAGCGCAAGAAAGCCGGCGTGGCTTCTTCCATGGGTACATATGCTCTCGGTGCTGACGGCGAAACAAAGATCAACTGGAGCAAACCTGCAAAAGGATTCCTTCTGGCTCTCATCGCTATCGTATTCTTCGGTACATGGATGTGGCTCATGGAAGCTTTCATGGGTATCGACTACCAGGTATGGAACCTTTCTACATACGTACAGTTCAGCCCGGATCGTATCACCCGTGCTATACCTTATATAATCATCATCTTTGCAGTAATGTTCATCGGCAACATGAACCAGAGAATCCTTCCTTCAACTGGAAACGAAAAGAAAGACATGTGGATCGCTGTAGCTGTTAACTCTGTTATGACAGCAAGTGCTCTTCTCGTAGTTCTTCTGCTCCAGTACGGCGGTTCTATGATCATCGGTACAGGCCAGACCATTATCCCGCAGATTGATATCTGGGGAACAGGTGTCAATAAGAGCTGCGGTGCTCTGGACTTCGCCTTCGGTTACTGCTACATGATGGGCGGCACCACCGGTGTTATCACTTACATGTATCGCAAGTTCGGCAATATCTGGGTTGGCACTATCCCGTGTGCAGTATTCGCAGGTATGTACACACTGGCAAGCTTCACACTTGTATTCTGATATTAAAACCAACAGATTATACTTCACAACATCATAATTAACACGAACAGCCCCGGCACCGGAAACGGATTCGCCGGGGCTGTTCCGTTTGTTCATTTATATGTCCCGCCCCCGACAGGCATATATCTGTAACTGAATTGGGCGAACCGTTGTAATTCAAGGCTGATTTGGATTTTTTGACCGGGTGACGGATTCGGACCACCAGTCCGTAATCCGTCAGGACTACTGAGCGGAAAACTTATCAGAAGTTTTCCGCGAATGGTCCGGCCCGAGGAAGAGAAGACAAAGCAGCATATGAATTACAGGTGCAGCCCACTGAAGATTACAGATATATGCCTGCCGGGGCGGGTACAGAACAATGCACAAGTATTAACACACAGGTTTTTATGAATAATTGTTCCTGTGAGTTGACAGGTTTAGGTTTTTGAGTATAATTGTATACATTATACCCCTTGAAAGGAACATTATTAACCATGCTCGAATTATCAAGCAAGACCAATCTGCTGGAAGAATCCAGCTACAGATATTCTCTGCAGGATGTGGATACACCCAACCTGTACAGAGATATGTATAATTATGAAGAAGTTCCCAGAATCGCTTTCAACCACCGCCGTGTACCCATGTGCATGCCGGAAGAAATATGGATAACAGATACCACATTCCGTGACGGACAGCAGTCAATAGAACCATATTCAGTTGAACAGATCGTAGACCTGTACAAGATGATGAGCAGGCTGGGAGGTCCCTTCGGAATCATCCGTCAGACAGAATTCTTCGCATACAGCGAAAAAGACCGGGAAGCCATCAGAAGATGCCAGGATCTGGGTCTTCGTTTCCCCGAGATCACCACATGGATACGTGCCAATAAGGAGGATTTCAAGCTGGTCAAGGACCTTGGCATCCGTGAAACAGGCATTCTCGTATCCTGCAGCGACTATCACATATTCAACAAGCTGAAAATGAAAAGAAGTGAAGCCATGAAGCAGTATCTCGCTACCGTAGACATGGCTTTCGAAGCAGGCGTAATGCCCCGTTGTCATCTGGAGGATATCACCCGTGCAGACTTCTACGGCTTCGTAGTTCCCTTTGTAAACGAACTCATGAAGCGAAGCGAAGACGCCCACATACCGGTACGTATAAGAGCCTGCGATACCATGGGCTACGGCGTGCCTTATACAGAGGTAGCTCCTCCGAGAAGCGTTGCCGGAATCATTTACGGACTTATGACCTATTCCGGTGTCAGCAGCGAGCTCCTTGAGTGGCACGGACACAATGACTTTTACAAAGCGGTTGCCAATGCCTCTACAGCATGGCTCTACGGTGCATCCGCAGTAAACTGTACTCTTCTGGGTATAGGTGAACGTACCGGCAATGTTCCTCTTGAAGCCATGATCATGGAATATGCTTCATTAAGAGGTTCACTGGATGGCATGGATACCACTGTCATCACAGAGATTGCAGATTATTACAAGAATTCCATCGGTATAAAGATACCTTCCAGAACTCCATTTGTAGGCAGGGATTTCAATGTGACCCGGGCCGGCATCCATGCGGACGGCATATTAAAGGATGAAGAGATCTACAACGTATTCAATACCAAAAAGCTCCTCAACCGTCCGCCGATGGTAGTCCTGGGACAGAATTCAGGTCTGGCAGGCATCGCATACTGGATCAATAATACCTATAACCTTCCGGAAGATAAGATGGTTGACAAGAAGGATCCTGTAGTTATCGGAGTTAAGGAATGGATTGATGCCGAATATGAAGGAGGACGCCAGTCATCCCTGTCAACAGAGGAAATAGAACTTAAGATTCAGGAGCTGTCCAACGGCTCATTCAGATTACTGTAAAATTGAGAGGAAATAAAAGATATGATGCACAGAACGATTTCCCTTGCCGATCAGATATTCGACAGACTGGAAAGTGATATCCTTACCGGCGTTTATCCCCGTGGTTCCATACTGACAGAATTATCCCTCAGCGAGGATCTTGGCGTAAGCCGTACACCTATCAGAGAAGCAGTCCGCCGTCTTGAGCAGGAGCACCTGGTTGAATCCACCCCTAAGGGCATTCTGGTTCTTTCAATCACACAGAAGGATGCCATGATCATTTACGATATACGTATCCACGCAGAGGGTCTGGCAGCCAAAGCCTGCGCAGAGCACATTTCTGCCGCACAGCTTTCCGAGCTGAAGGATCTGCTGGATCTTCAGGAATTCTACATAAAGAAGGGCGACCCGGAAAAGGTTAAGATGACCGACAGCCAGTTCCACCAGATGATATATCAGTTTTCCGGAAGCCCGGTATATATCGATACTCTGATGCCCCTTCACAATAAGACCCAGAAGTTCCGTAAGGCAATGGTTTCCGCATCCGGAAGAGCCGAAATAAGCTTTAAGGAACATTCTGCTATTTATGAAGCAATTGCCTCCGGAGACCCGGATGCAGCAGAAAAGGCCATGAGATATCATGTGGAAAAAGCCAAAGGCCGTCTGGCTGAACTGAAAGAAGGTTGAACGTATTATGTCAATGATAGAAAAATTATCATCAGGCGTTAAGCTTGTAAACGGTACTCCCCTTCCTGCCGGGAATGACCCTGCAGCCAGGGAGAAAACCATTGCATATAAAATATTAAGAGCACACGAAAAAGTAAAAAAGAATGACGGATTGATGCGCATTAAATTCGATGCCATGATTTCCCACGATAGACTGTCCTTCTTCGGATTCTACCGTGTCACCTTCCACGCCGTTGCTTCCATAATGCCATGGGCCTTCCATCAGGTCATCTGTCCACAGATAACCGATGCCGGAATTATAATCGGTACCATCAGCGCCGGTTTCTACACTGACGTAAAGATACAGATATACGCCGAGATCTTCGCAAAAACCGTAGAGGGACGGCCCTTCATAGATAGGGGTAAAAATTCGCTCATCATTTGGAAGCCAGCTGATCTTCTCGATTCCGTCGCCTTCTGTGGGATCCTCTTTTAACTGGTAGATGACTGCCATCTGTCCTTTTCCTTCTGTAAATCCATCGGCTGTCACAGCGGCAAAGACATCTGCATCGGTAATAGATTCTTCCGTTTTTCTGCAGGCGCCGGTGATATAGATCGTGCCATTCTCAATGTAAATAGAAGGGTCGTAAGTGGTTTTGAAGGAACCGGTCCATACCGCTTTTGTTTCATCAAAAGGTCCTGCCGGAGAAGAAGCGACACGAAGAACCGATGCATCAAATACCTGATTGGAGATCATGTAATAGGAGTCGGTCTGCAAATCGTAAGCACAATCCGGTGCATACAATACCTGACCGCCATAAGTGCTGCCGTCGGTAATATCCAGAATCACACCTTCGTAACGCCAGTCGCTGAGATCGTATACCGGTGCGGACCAGGTCACATAGTCAGTTCCGCAGAAGGATTCGCCGCTTTGATCGTGAGAACCGTAGAGATAAACGCGCCATTCCTTGTCCTCTTTGGACCAGTATACCTGCGGTTCGCCATCCGGAACGTGTTCCCAATCCGGAAGAAGCGGGTTGACGCAGTTTGCCTGATCCACCGGTTCGCCGGTTTTCGGATTCGTTACATAAACGAGGGGATCCGTCTCGTAGCTATACTCGTCTCCACAGTCTGCGCAGACATAATGGCGAAGTCCCCCGGCAGTGTCTGTCGATTCGTAGCTGTCTTCCTGCAGCTGATAGTCGTGTCCGAGAATGTCGATTGGCTTGTACAAAGTCAATTCCTCCGCCATAACCGGCAGTGAGAACAGGCTGGCAGCGAATAATCCAAGAACCATTCTTTTCATCATAGAAAACCTCCTTAATTGTAATCTTTCTCCTGCTTGTGTGTAAGCACATCATGGAAAATGTGTATTGGCACTGTAATCAATACTCTTTCATTTTATAGAATAACATATTATCAAGTGGAATAACGGGTATATCGCAAGTGGGAGCTTTTTTCACGCAAAAAGTCAAGATGAGAAAGGGATATCATAGATACCTGTATTACGTAAATGTGTCCGAATCCCAATTGCAATCAAAGAAGAACTATGAGAGAATAATGTCAATTACACATTATGGAGAATATACATGCTGGATAAAGATAAACATTTAAAACGATTTGACGATTATGCGTCCGGCTATGATCTGTCCGACGGGAGAATCAAATTGAAGATCCTGCACACAAAGGAAGTGTGCAAGGTGATGGAGAAAATAACGGATTCCATGGAGCTGCCGCAGGATACAGCAGATCTGGCATGGCTGTGTGCACTTTATCATGATGTTTCAAGGTTTGAACAGATTACACAGTTTGGAACCTTTATTGATGCGTTCAGCTTTGATCACGGAGATGCCGGCTGCCGGATCATAGATGAGGGGAGGTTTCTGGAGGATCAGACAGAAGAAGACAGACAAAAAGTCAAATCTGCGATCCGATACCACAATAAATATGAAATCGGACCAGTGGGAGACGCAGAAACCATGCTTTTATGCAAGTTGATACGCGACGCTGATAAGTGTGACATCTTTCGTGTCTTTGCCTGCGAAGATATGGTAGACACGATGGGGGAGACGACCGATCAGGTCTCCAGGGAAGCGATTACCGACGTCGTAATGGAAAGCGTACTTGCCCATCGCTGCGTTGTGAAAGAGCAGCGGAAAACCGGTCTGGACAAATGGATCGGTTTTCTGGGGTTCATATATGATTTGAATTTCCCGGAAAGCATTCGGATCGTGAAAGAAGAAGGTTATTATCGAAGGCCCTTTGACGAGACGAAGTTTCACGACCCCGAAACCGGCAGGAGGGTACAATTGATTCTGGAAGATCTCGAAGCATATATTTCAGAGGGTGTCTGAATTCCCTCCGAAGATGAGATTCCGGCGGCTGACAGGGCTGCCGAAAGAAAGCAGCAAAGCTGTCGCTTGAATCCTTCGAGAGTTTCCTTCGATTCGTGGTTGGATTCCAAAAGAAAGGACTATGGATAAAATGAAAATATATGATATTTCACAGGAGGTGTTTTCCTGTGTCGTATTTCCGGGAGACCCGGCTCCGGAACAGGAACGGGTATCCGCAATAGCGAATGGAAGTGTCTGTAATCTGACTAAATTCTCCATGTGTGCCCATAATGGGACTCACGTAGATGCGCCTTACCATTTTCTGGATCATGGAAAAAGGATCCATGAGGTATCTTTGGAGCGTTTCATCGGACCTTCCTTTGTAATTGCGCACAATGGCTGTGTGAGCGGAGACGATGCAAAGGCTATACTTGCAAAAGCAAGACAAATCGATGACGAATGCTGGAAACGTATTCTGCTGAAGGGCGATGCGGAAGTGAGCCTGGAGGCAGCAGCCGTGTTTGCGGAGGCAGAGATCCTGCTTATTGGAAACGAATCCCAAACCATTGGGCCGGTCAATGCACCGATGGACGTGCACTTGAAGCTTCTCGGCAAAGAAGTGGTTCTGCTGGAAGGAATCCGACTGGAAGAGGTGCCGGAAGGGGGTTATCTCCTGAATGCAGCACCTCTGAACCTGGGAGGGTGCGACGGGGCACCCTGCCGTGCGGTATTGATAAAAGGTTAATGCAATCGTGTGATTTGATCAGGGGATAAACTCTGGTGTGTATCCATCGTTGATCTCCGGATAGTTCATCATGCTGTCTTCTTCAGTGATTTCCCGGATTACTTTACACGGAACACCTGCTGCAAACGTATTTGACGGAATATCTCTTGTAACGACGCTGCCCGCACCGATCACAACCTTATCCCCAATCGTCACACCCGGGCAGACTACGACATTTGCGCCAAACCAGCAGTCATTTCCAATGGTCACCGGTCTGGCATAGCACAAATGACAAGGTTTGCCCGTTTTGTCATACATCGCCTTTCGCTCAGAAGCAACCATCGGATGAATTGGTGTCACGATGGTCAGGTTCGGCCCAAAATTATTGTCATTGCCAATCGTTACCAACGCATCGTCCTGGATAGTCGTATTATAATTAAAGAAATTTCGTTCACCAATGGTCGTATGCACTCCATAGTGGAAAAACACAGGGCCCTGCAGATAGCTGCCCTCACCAAAGCCGCCCAGCATCTCCTTGATGATCTCAAATCGCTCCTCTTCCTGATCCTGCCGCAGCTGACTGAAGCGTTGGCTTAAATTGTGGCTGCGCAGCTTCATGGCCGTCAGCTCCGGATTCCCCGGTGAAAACAGCTTCCCCGCCATTATTTTTTTCTCCTCTGATACCAAGTCTCTGTTCATAGTGTGCCCTCCTTATTTCTGCGATAATCATGACGAAATGTTTTTCAATTAGCAGGAGTAAATGCTGCCTGATTTCTGACAGCTCCATTCATAAAACCGGAGATGTATTCCGGGAACATTTGCGATGGCAGCCCGTGCCTGGTATGCATGTGGAAGCAAACCCTTGTTGAGCCGCCGGCCCTTGATGAATTCGAGCGAGAGCGAAGAATGAATTTAGGGCCGCTGCGAGTCTCAACGGAGCGAAAGCGTGTTTGCGCTGCATACATACCAGGCACGGGCGTCCGTTAAGTAACCGCCATGGTATTTCCTCTCAATTCTACTACAAAGGTGTGGCTTTTTGCAATTTTGTTATGTACAATCATCATATAGTTTGCAATGTATTTTCTAACTTGAATCTAATAATTATCACCTGATTATTCAGGATGTTGGTACAGGAATCACTCTATTTTGCAAGGAAAGGATAAGATATCATGCAATACATCAGCTATTATGATTCTCCCATGGGAGAAATACTTCTGGCGGCAGATGCGATGGGGCTTACCGGATTGTGGTTTGAAAAGCAGAAGTATTTTGCCTGGCATCTGGACCAAGAGCATTCGGAACAGGAGACTGCCTTAATCAAAAGGGCAAAAGAATGGCTGAATGTTTATTTTTCCGGCAAAGAGCCGGATTTTAAAGTGCCGCTTCATTATGAAGGGACTGCTTTCCAGCATGAAGTCTGGGATATCCTGAAAGAGATTCCTTATGGAAAAACCGTAACTTATGGAGAAATCGCGAAGCAGATGGCAGACCGCCGGGGAATCGCAAAAATGTCTGCTCAGGCCGTAGGCGGAGCGGTGGGGCATAATGAAATTGCCATCATCATTCCCTGTCATAGAGTGATTGGAAGCAATGGAAATCTGACGGGATATGCAGGCGGAATCGATAAGAAGATTCAGCTGCTTCAGATTGAAGGTGCGATGCAGGAACGTTACTATATTCCAAAGAAGGGAACTGCCTTGTAAAATGGCGGGAATATAAGTAAATACAGAGTAAAATGCAGGATAACACAATGTAAAACATGACAAACATCAGGATAAATATATCAAATAGTCTTGTTCATTAGAGCGCGGTGCGTTAATGGAACAACCGAAGATTTGCTTTTTCGGCGTAAAAACTTCTTTTGACTTCGCAAAAGATTGTTGACAAAACCATCCGATATATGTGAATAATAGGGTGATGCTGTTTTATGAAAGTGGAGCTGGACATGCAAATCAAAACTGTTTGCATGTTTTTCTATGGCAAAACGCAGGAGAGGTATATGCTCCGGCAGGTATAGAAGCTTCGTGGCATATAAGAAAGGCGGAATCATGACAATCTATGAATTTTTCACATTAATGGGCGGCGTTGGATTGTTTCTTTACGGCATGAGCATCATGTCCACCGGTTTGAAAAATGCGGCTGGTGACAAAATGAAAACGATTCTGGAGAAAGCAACCTCCAACAGGTTCGTATCTGTTTTGGTCGGAATTGCAGTTACCCTGCTGATTCAGAGCTCATCAGCTACGGATATGATGGTAATCAGCTTTGTTAACTCCAGTCTGATGACACTGGGCCAGGCCATCGGTGTAATCATGGGTGCCAATATCGGTACAACGGTAACGGC
>JABUSW010000159.1 GCA_021443885.1 Blautia sp. | reverse complement strand
CCGAAAAAAACGGTTCTTCCTTTGGAAGCTCTGGTCTCCCCCGGTATCAGAATACTGTCAACCTGGTATACGTAATCCACATTTAAAGAGCCAAAATTCAACACTTTCATGGGGCTTCCTCCTTTTTCATGTGCTGTCTAAGTCTATTTTGCCATATTTTATCGTAAAATACAATCCCTTATTGCATCTATTGTCTGCCTTTGCACTTCGGATGCATTTATGGTCGGTACGCCATCCTTTTTCTGTGATCCATAATTTCCGAATTGTGCATGACTTCCGCCTTCAATACAGACCTCTCGATAATCCTCCGGCATCTTTTCTCTGGATTCTTCGATCGCTCCCCTGTCCACAAGCCCGTCGTTGCTTCCGTAGACAGATAATGCACGAAATCCATCTGCCTGAAGACTCTTCGTTGGATAAGATGCCAGAAAAATGATTCCCGTCAACTCCTCCAGATGGCCGGCAGCATAAGAAGCTGCTGCCACGCCTCCCAGGGAATGACCCATCATATACCAGTTCCGATATGAATAATCTATTTGCAGTTCTTGCGCCTTGTTGATTCCAAAAAAAGCCAGATTATAATTCATTCTCACCAGAAAACAGTCAATCCCCGTCCCGGCAATCTGCTGCATCAACGGAGCATAGGCTCTGTAGTCCACCAGTCCTCCCGGATAAAAAATAATCGCATTTTCATCTCCAGGTCCGTCAAACAGATACCCTTTTTCAATTTCTTTCACCAGAACTTCCCCGGAATCCTGCAAAGCATCCATTGCCGTCTGATCAGGCGCATAGGATCCGGATGCGTACCAGCAAAGGAGAACCCCAAGCATGATAAACAGCTGTCCGATGCAATTGCAGGTCTCTTCGATCCAATTTGCCTTTGGCGTGGACATATCCAGTTTTTTTGAAAGCAGGATCATCATTCCAAAGAAGAAAAAGCCCATGACAAACAGAAGATTCCCAGGAAATGCCGTCATTGTTTCCCACACGGAAAACCACGGTATTCCCTTTCGGTGAATAAAAAGGGCCGCTGCCATAAAGCCGAAACCAATGCTCATACAATAACGAAACTGCAGATTTAAGAACCTGACGTCTTTTTTACGAATCGTTAAGAGCAGTTTCCACAAGACCTTTCCGGTTCCGCCGAGTGCACAAAGGACTGCACCGATCGTAAACAGATGCGATTGGAGCATTGCGCTGACAAGAACCATGGTCACACTGAAAAAAAGCACCGGAAACGCATCCAGAATCGTCATTGCCAGCGATGCTTCAGATAATACCTTCTTCTTCGTCATTTTTTCTCCTTAAAAAGCGCCTCTTATTCATTTAAGAAGCGCCTTGCATTATATTGGTCATCTCATATATGATTACTTCACACACCCAATCAATTCATGGATATCCTCGATATGCTTTTCTTTCATAAATGCCTCAATTCCATCCAGAATATCCTGTGTTGCACAGGGGTTGAAGAAATTAGCAGTACCGACAGAGACTGCCGTTGCCCCGGCCATAATAAATTCCAAAGCATCTTCCGCAGTAGCGATCCCCCCCATTCCGATAATTGGAAGTTTCACTGCATTAGCCACCTGATATACCATGCGAACCGCAACGGGCTTTACGGCAGGACCGGACATACCACCCGTTTTATTTGCAATAGCGAAAGTTCTTCGATTAATGTCGATCTTCATACCGGTAAGCGTATTGATCAGAGAAATCACATCGGCTCCGCCTGCTTCTGCTGCTTTTGCCATTTCTGTAATATCGGTCACATTGGGACTAAGCTTCATAATGATCGGCTGTCTTGCATGCTTTTTCACTTCTTTTGTAATAGCCTCCAGTGCATCCGGATTCTGCCCAAATGCAATTCCACCTTCTTTGACATTCGGACAAGATACATTTATTTCCAGCATGTCAACAGGTTCATTTGCAAGACGTTCCACAACAGCACAATAATCTTCTGTTGTTTTTCCGCATACATTTACAATAATTCTGGTATCAAACTGTTTCAGGTAAGGTATGTCTCTTTGGCAGAAAACATCGATCCCTGGATTCTGAAGACCTATCGCATTCAGCATGCCGCTGTTTGTTTCCGTGATACGCGGGGTTGGGTTCCCCGGCCACGGAATACTGGCAACGCCTTTCGTGGTAACTGCTCCAAGATGATTCAGATCTACAAACTCCGCATATTCCATACCGGAGCCAAAAGTTCCGGATGCCGTAGTCACCGGATTTTTCCATTCTACCCCTGCAAGGGTAATGCCCATCTTGCTCATAGCTCCACCTCCGTGCAAAGGAAAACCGGTCCGTCTTTGCATATGCGTTTATTATGAACATGGGAATGTTCATCCACCTCTTTTGAGCTGCATACACATGCGAGGCAGGCACCGATGCCGCAGGCCATGCGTTCTTCCATGGAAATATAACAGGTAATATTCTTTTCCAGCGCATAAGCCTTCAGTGCCCGCAGCATAGGCGTGGGACCACAGGCAAAAATCATGTCTGCATCCAGACCATTCTCCAGGATTGCATCCAGGACATTTCCTTTTGTCCCAAAGGATCCATCTTCTGTGGCAACATACAAAGATGAAACTTCCGAAAATTCCTGATCCAGAAAAAGGGTGTCCCGATACCCGAGAACCGATATAGCATCCCCTTTTAATACTTTTGCAGTCTGCAGCATCGGAGGTACCCCGATACCGCCACCGATCAGGAATACTCTTTTTCCATCCGCCTCTTCCAGCGGAAAGCCGTTTCCCAAAGGTCCCAGAACAGCAATCGAATCTCCCTGCTGCAGCTTTGCAAACTCTTCCGTACCGGTGTTTTTACCAGTTACACGGTATACCAGGCGCAGCCTTTCGTTTTCTACATCAATCTCGCACAGACTGATGGGCCTTGGGAGCAGTTTACTATTGTTATTACAGTACAACGACACAAACTGCCCCGGTTTTGCCTGCCCGGCAATCGTATCTGTCTGGATCCACAAGCTGTAGATATCTTTTCCGATACACTCCTGTGAAATCACAGTACAAATCTCTTTCTTCTTATGCATCCTTCTCTCCTTATCGCTTCAACGCACCACTGATATCTTCGATCATGTCGATTACTGCCTGCCGGGATGCATCTGCATATGCCACTTCTCCGAAGGAAGCATACTTCTCCTGTTTGTAAGCTGCGATGATTCCTCTGGAAGAATTTACGATAGCGCCAAGTCCGTCCTCATTAAAGAAGTGAACAAGATCGGCACCCTTTCCGCCCTGTGCACCATAACCCGGTACCAAAATGAAGGTTTTCGGCATCAGTTTGCGCAGCACCTTACCCATCTCCGGATAGGTAGCCCCTACAACAGCACCAACATAACTGTAACCATTTCCCATATGCTCGCTGCCCCACTGTGCAACTTTTTCTCCTACCCACTCATAGAGCGGCCGCCCATCTACGATGCGATCCTGAAACTCTCCGCTGGAAGGATTAGATGTTTTCACAAGAATAAAAAGGCCCTTATTTTCTTCTTTGCATACCTCAATAAAAGGTTTGACGCCATCAGATCCCAGATATGGATTTACCGTGGCAAAGTCTTCATTAAATCCAGTATAAGCTTTACTTCCCACCATCACCTTTCCAAGGTGTCCAACTGCATAAGCTGCAGATGTGGAGCCGATGTCACCACGCTTGATATCGCCGATCACCACCAGATCCTTTTCCTTGCAATAATCTACGGTTCTTTTATACGCTTCCATTCCCGGAATTCCGAACTGCTCATACATGGCGATCTGTGGCTTTACTGCAGGAATCAGGTCATAAGTTGCATCCACGATTCCTTTATTATACTGCCAGATTGCTTCTGCAGCACCTTCCAACGTTTCACCATATTCCGCAAACGCTTTTATCTGAATATGTTTCGGAATATAGCTCATCATGGGATCAAGTCCCACCACGATGGGAGCATTTGTTTTCTGAATTTTCGTGATTAATTTATTGATCATTGCAATCTCCTCCATAAACGATTCTGCCATCGCAGATCGTATACAATACTTTTCCTTTTACTTTCCATCCATCAAAAGGAGTATTTCTTCCCTTGGATGCAAACTTATTCTTATCAATCGTATATTCCTGATCGGTATTTACAACAATAACATCTGCTGGCTTTCCTTCCTGCAGCCTTCCACAATCGATTCCAAGGATCCGTGCCGGATTATAGCACATTTTTTCCACCATCTGTACCATGGATAATACGCCTTTTTCCACAAGATATGTGTATGTTAAGGCAAGACTCGTCTCAAGACCGACAATTCCAAATGCAGCCGTTTTCATGGATCCTGCTTTGTCCTGCGCACTGTGGGGTGCATGGTCTGTGCTGATAGCGTCAAAGGAACCATCCTGCAGTCCTTTGATTAACGCTTCTACATCCTTTCTTGTACGAAGAGGCGGATTCATTTTATAGTTCGGATCATCGCATGGAATATCATCCGTACTCAGAATAAAATGATGAGGACATACTTCTGCAGTAACGTTTTGAATCCCCTGTGCTTTCAGAATCTGCATCATTTTTGCAACACCCATCGTGGAGCAATGGCACAAATGCAGGTGTGCGCCCGTTTCCATGGCAAGAAAAATGTCTCTGGCCGTAATTACATCCTCAACCGAATTACTGATTCCCGGGAGACCCAGCCTGATCGCATTTTCATCATCATTCATACAGCCATTGCCGCGCAGATCAATATCTTCACAATGAGAAAGAATCGGGATATGATATTTTGCCGCAAGCTTCATAGCTTCCTTACAGACTCTGCTGTTCATAACCGATTTTCCGTCTTCCGACAATGCCGGAACCTGTGCCTTTGCCATTCCTTCGATGTCAGAAAGTTCTTCTCCTTTCTCTCCCAAAGTCATGGATCCGGCCTGCAGAACATGAATATCCGACACCTGCATTGCTTTGTTCTTAACATACATAAGTCGATCCGGAGTATCGATCACAGGTACTGTATTTGGCATAGCCACCACGGTTGTAACGCCACCCCTGGCCGCTGCTTTGGATCCCGTTTCAATATCCTCCTTATACAATAATCCCGGATCGCGAAAGTGCACATGCAAATCCACGATTCCCGGCATAACGACCTGCCCGGAAGCATCTATGATACGATCATCTGCAGTTCCTTCCAGGTTTTCTCCGATTTTTCTGATAGTCGTTCCTTCCAGATACACATCCAAAATCTGGTCTGTCGAAGAAGCAGCATCTATGACTCTTCCACCCTTGATCAGAATTCCCATCTGTGTTTTTCCTCCTTTGAAACCGCAATTTCTTTCTAAACATCATACACGAAAAACGATTTTTTATAAAGCATTTTTTGACAATGACCAAAATTCATTTTTTCCGTTCAAATGTGCCAGAAAACCTTGACAATGCCCGATTTCAAGGATATAATCGAGGATGGATTATGAAATATAACTTTTTATCGAATCACTTGGTTTTAGAGATTATATGGCATAATGTAATCTGTAAAATCCGGTGATTTATTATTCGTCGGACATGCTTTAAATTTTTTTTACTTATGGAGGGAACACACATGAATAAGGGAACTGTAAAATGGTTCAACGCAGAAAAAGGTTACGGATTTATCACAGGCGAAGACGGAAAGGATGTATTCGTACACTTCTCTGCAATCAATGGCGAAGGATTCAAATCCCTCGAAGAAGGCCAGGCTGTATCTTATGATTTGACAGAAGGTGCACGCGGTATGCAGGCAGCTAACGTTACAAAATTATAATTATTACAACAAAAACAGGCAGAGAGCCCCCGGAGAGATCCGGGGGCTTTTTTCATAAAAACAGCACGATCATAAAAACAGGCTCCGGGAATACATAATTCCCGAAGCCTTTCCGATCATTCCTCTGCCGCATTCAGCTCCTGTGCAAAGTTATCAAGAGCAGATGTATCAATTGAGGTCTCCGCAACGATGGTCTCATCCACACTTGTCGCTTTATTATATACCGAAAATCCTACCCAAACGACCGCAACCAGGCAAACTACATAACCAATGATCCTTTCGATCATATTGATTCTTTTTTCTTTCTTAATAATCTGCTGACGATTTGCTTTATTCTTCTTATATTCGTCTACTTTTTTCTGGCTCATTGATGTATCTCCTTTAGAATTCCTTAACTTTTCCCATTATAGCACATCATGCTGAAAAAAGGAAGTCCTAAACGACCACAATAATTCCGCCATCATTGGCATACATACTGCTGACACCCGCTGTATCAACAACGATGATCCTGGCCGGGTTAAGTCTTTCCTGTATCGCCGCTTTTACCATATTGGCTCTCTCCAGACAATTACAATGAGACAGAGCCAAAACACGATTGGCGATATCCGGTGTTTTCTCCGATATGTGATCCAGCATTTTAAGCAACGCTTTATTCACGCCTCTTGCCTGGTCCATCTGGTATATATTTCCCTCCGGTGTTGACCCAAGGACCGGTTTTATCTTCAAAGCTGTCGCAACAAATGCTTTCATTTTGCTGAGACGTCCGTTTTTTCGCAAAGTCTCCAGGCTCTCCAGTACAAAAAATGTATTCTGCGTATCAATGTATGCTTCTACCCGTCGGACGATTTCTTCAAATGGGAGATGCTTCTCTTCCAACTCCGCCACTTTCATTGCAATCAGGCTTTCCCCGATAGATGCCGACCGCGAATTAAATATATGAATCTTTCTTCCCGGTTGTTCCTCCAGCAGCATGTCCTTTGCCAATTGTGCACTGTTATAGGAACCGCTCAGCTCCGCAGATAATGTAACTCCGTACACATGCTCTGCTTCACATTTGAAAGCCTCCAGGTATCTGTTCGGAGATGGACATGCCGATTTTGGACACTCAGGACAGGCAGCAACCTTTCTTAAAAAGGAAGCCTGATCAAAGGTTTCATCATCGATAATTTCTTCTCCTCCTACATTGAGAGTAAGGGGAATGGATTCAAAGGAAGGATTTCCGTTCCATTCTTTAAAAATCTCTCCGCAGCTGTCAATTGCAATCTTATACTTCTGCATATCGTACTCTCTCCCATCAGACATAGTATTCAATACCATGTATATAGTATCATACACCTGTCGCTTTGAAAAGATTTTTTTCAAATTGATTAATCATATTCCATCCTTTATAATCATATATTGATATAAAACGGAGGTACTTCTATGCTTTCTTTAAACATCCTGGATCTGAAAGATTTTACAGGCAGATTATTCGTCGGCACTGATTTTGATTCCTTTTTACTGACTGAAGCAACCATTACGACCTTCAATACCTTCTCCATTGATGGAAGACTAAAAGCGGAGTATTTTGACAGTTCTGAGATTGAAGAGCTGCATAACGAGCATCAGATCTATGCAAAATGGCAGGTTCTGCGTCCCCATTGCCTTTCCCTGATCCGCGGAAAACGCCTGCCTGTTTCCTTCAAAATTATACTATCCGTTTCACCGGATCAGGCCTCTTCCATGATAGCCGATGCAAATATTCCAGCCCCCGCAGAATTCTTCAACGGTTTTTTCCTGAATATTCAATACAAAAACAGAATACTGACATGCACAACCGGAATCAGTTACCGGGCCTTCCTTACCGACCGTAGACCTGAACAATTGTGGGATGACAGTATTCTGCATTTTTTCCGCAAATCCGGCATATCTTTTGAAGAACAGTAAGCTGCTAATACTTCGCCAGCAGCTTGTTTCTTAATAACTTAAGCCAGTCATACCACGAACGATCTACTGGATCTCCGCTTCTTCCAGATAGTAGGCCAACATATCCAGAACCTCTGTATTTGACGGCTTGCTGCTCAGAGAACAACCTGCAATTTCTTCCAAAACTTCCCGGTGATTGTAATAACTGACATCGATCACTGTGCGAATATCATGTTCCACATTTGATGGTGTTGACTTATATTTCTTCGCCAGATACGGATAAACATCTTTTGTGATTCTCAGAGGTCTATCCTGATACTTTATTGTAATCAGTACTGCTTCTGCCAGGAAGTGATACCCTTTATATTTTGACGTGATACCCATTTTTCGAATTACGCTGTATACCCTTCTCATTTCGTCCTCCATGCTTTTTTTCTATCATACTACAAAATTCTCAATTTCTTATTTTTTAGAAACATTTCGAGCAATTTCGCCGTTAATCGTAAATATAAGAAAAAAATCGAAAAATATAGAGCGCTTCCGAATGCAGTTAATTCAATTGTGTTACTTTGTCAGAAGCATCATAATATCATTGCTTCTCTTTACAAATTTTGTCATTTCATCTGGCGAAAGCTGTTTATGGCTCATCAATGCCAGATCATAAAGCTGTTCACATATGATACCCGTATTCTCAGATTCCTGATTTGCTGCAACATATTTAACAAGTGGATGTGCTGCATTTAAAATCAGAGTTTCCTGTCCGCCGAACATTCCCGGATCCATTCCGTACATATTGTACATCTTCATCATATCCTGCATACGGCGGTTCTCTTCATTTAAGGTCATCATTGCTGCAACATTTTCGTTCTTTAATGTTTCTACCTGAACTTCCAGTTTATCCTTTTTGAGACTGCTTCGGAACAGGTCTGTCAAAGTCTTTGTCAGTTCTTCATCCACTTTTTCGTCTGACCGCAGCTCCTCCGTCAAGTCTGCATCAATACGTTTGAAGCTGACTTCCGGATCTCTTTGTTCCATATGCGTAATAAACGCAGAATCAATATTGTGTTTTAAAATGACAGCGTCTTTTCCCGCTTCCTTGAACAGATTGATATACTGACTTTGCTGCACTTCGTCCGTGACATAGAAGATCGTTGTCTTGACAGGTTCCTCTGCATTTTCTTCTGCAGCATCCTCTGCTTTCGGCGCTGTATCCTCCGGAACCTCTGTATCCTTTTTATTCGCTTCCTTGCAGTCTTTCAATGTAAGATATTTTCCGTCCAGATTCTTGAAAAGGATATAATCTTTCATTTTATCTGCAAACTTATTATCCTTTATGCAGCCATACTTAATAAACGGGCTGATGTCGTCCCAGTATTTCTCATAAGCTTCCCGATCCGTTTTACACATTCCGGTCAGCTTGTCAGCAACCTTCTTCGTAATGTATTCGCTGATCTTCTTTACAAATCCATCATTCTGAAGAGCAGAGCGGGATACGTTCAACGGAAGATCCGGGCAATCAATGACACCCTTTAATAACATCAGGAATTCCGGAATTACCTCTTTGATATTATCTGCTATAAACACTTGATTGTTGTACAGTTTAATGGTGCCCTCAATGCTGTCATATTCTGTATTGATCTTTGGAAAATACAGAATTCCTTTCAGATTAAAGGGATAATCCATATTCAAGTGGATCCAGAAAAGAGGTTCCTTGTAATCCATAAAGACTTTCCGGTAGAAATCCTTGTACTCTTCTTCCGTACAATCATTCGGATGCTTCATCCAAAGTGGATTCGTATCGCTGAGTGAAACAGGACGTTTGTTGATTTTCACCTTGTCTTTAGCCGGAGAAATTTCTACAACTTCCTTTTCCCCGTTTTCATTTTCCTGTTCTTCTGTTTTTGCATCTTCATGAATATGTTCTACAACAATGTCTTCCTCTGTGAGTTCAGATGCATCGATGGTTTCATATTCCTGCGGTGCGTTCTCTTTCGAGAGATAAATATTGACAGGCATAAAGGAACAATACTTCTCGATCACTTCCCGGATTCGGTATTCATTGGAGAATTCAACACTTTCTTCGTTGAGGAACAACGTGATTTCTGTTCCAACCGTAGTTTTATTACCTTCCTGCATTTCATAATCCGTTCCGCCATCGCATGCCCAATGCACCGGTGCTGCACCTTGTGTATAAGAGAGGGTGTCGATATGTACTTCATCAGCAACCATAAATGCGGAATAGAAACCAAGACCAAAGTGACCGATCATCTGATCATCCGTTGTCTTATCCTTATACTTCTCCAGAAATTGTGTTGCTCCGGAAAAAGCAATCTGTGTAATATACTCTTCCACTTCATCAGCGGTCATACCAATACCCGTATCTATAAATTTCAAAGTCTTTTCTTCCGGATTCACCACTACTTCGATCTTGGCTTTATAGTTTTCCGGAAATGTATATTCTCCCATAACCTCCAGTTTACGAAGCTTTGTAATGGCATCACATCCATTGGATACCATCTCTCTTACAAAGATGTCATGATCTGAATAAAGCCATTTCTTAATGATCGGGAAAATATTCTCACTGTTAATTGACAAATTACCTTTTTTTACGCCCATATGCTTCTCAGCTCCTTTAATTAAAATATTCAAATTAATCCGTTGCACATAATACTAATACCAGTGAATGAAAAAGTCAAGAAAAAATTAGCACTCAGCAATGCTGAGTGCTAACAATTTTTAAGTGTTATTCAAAGCTAACGGGCTTAGCAGTCTCTTTTTCGATAAACGATTACTCCACCCATCACAAGAACAGCCATAAGCGATACCAGAAGGAACGGAAGGATCGGAGAATCATCGCCTGTCTTAGCGGCCGTTTTACCCGAAGCACCATTGCTTCCATTGCTGCCATTGGTACTGCTGTTTGTATCTGTACCATTGGAGGAGCCATCTGAGTCAGAAGAAGTGATATGAAGGGAAACCGATTTTGTCAGAAGAGCATCATTCGTCTTCACCCACTCTTTTCCGTTAAAAGTCATCTTTTCGAAGGATACGGTCAATGTATAGTTACCGGCGGTGTTCATATAAAATGAGCCATAGTAATTGCCATTACTGTCCTGCTTGATGGGAACCTCATTGACAATATTCCATTTCTTAGGCACGTATCGAACATCTCCTTTTCGAGGAGCTGAATTCTCCATGCCTCCGCCAACGGCATAAAAGCTGATGGTTTCTTTGGTTTTGTAGGAAGCGTTGCTGTTAATACCTGTTATATAGCAGCTATCTGCTCCCGGCACCTTCGGTTCATATGCTTTCACATTCACAGCTATGGTCGTCACCATCGCAACTTTTGATTCTGTGATACCAGCCGGATAGCTTACGTCACCGGTTACTTCAAAAGTCTGTGCTTCTGTAGCTGCAGGGTCGTAGCTGCATGCGTCAACGTTCCACTTTACGGAAGCAGCGTACTTGTTGCCTTTCGAGGTACCCACCAACACTGTTTCCGGAAGGCACAATGCCTCAGCAGTCTTCGCCGTTGCATTTGGAAGTCCCTTAACGGATGCCGGTGCTTTGATCTTGGTGATCACTTCCTTTTCATTCGCTTTCACAGTATAATATGCAGTTGTCTCAACTGTTACTGTTCTGTTATCGTCGGAAACAGCTGTCATTCTAATCACTGTATTATAGGATCCGGCCGGGATTCCCTTCTTCGGCATCACAATGAAAGCACGATAATATCCCTTATCAAGCACAAGATCCGAAGATTCTTTTTTATTTCCGGATGGTTCTTTCAATACAACATCAAAGAACCGATCATCAAATTCAATCTGACCTGTCAAAGTAAGTCTCGGGGTTCCAATATTTCGCACATATGCAACCACCGGAATGATATCTTTTCCTTCATAGCCTTCCAGATATACACCATTGTCAATTGCTTTCAGATCTTCCCCTTTTTTATTGCAGATCTGTATAGAAACCGGCAGCGGCGTCGGTGTTGCAGTCGGTTCCGGTATCGGCGTCGGCGTTGCAGTCGGTTCCGGTGTTGCAGTTGGCTCCGGTATTGGCGTTGCAGTCGGTTCCGGTGTTGCGGTTGGTTCCGGCTCCGGCGTTGCAGTCGGTTCCGGCTCCGGCGTTGCAGTTGGTTCCGGCTCCGGCGTTGCAGTTGGTTC
>JABUSW010000302.1 GCA_021443885.1 Blautia sp. | reverse complement strand
CTCCTGCATCATGTATGATGAAGCAAGAGCACACAGGATCTATGCGGGCTCCGATGCATTCCTGGTACCGTCTCAGTTTGAACCTTGCGGACTGACCCAGCTGATTTCCATGCACTATGGCTCTGTACCCATCGTTCGCGAGACCGGCGGTTTAAAAGATACCGTTGAACCTTATAATATGTACGAAGGCACCGGTAATGGATTTACTTTCGATAATTATGATGCAGGCCTGCTTCTGGATGCCATCAATCGTGCGAAGACCATCTACTTTACCGAGCGAGAGAATTGGGATGCGATGGTGAAACGCGACATGGAGAAGAATTTCTCCTGGGAGAACTCTGCAAAACAGTATCGTGATCTGTATCTCAGTCTGACAAACTGGTAAGACGAGTCAGGGCAGATGGCAGTGTCTTGCCTGAGGAAGCGGTAAAGAGCCGCGCGGCTCGCCCGCGAGTCATTCTCTGAGATGTACGAAATAAAATGAGGATTTGAAGGACCGGCTGCGGAATATGCGGCCGGTCTTTATCGCAATGTGAATATATGTGGGAGAAGTCGGACGATGAAATATATAGCAAACAAAAAACGACTCCGGGTTTTTATTCTGCTGATTATTTTTGTAAATCTGGCAACGTTGGGGTATTTTGCCCTTCACAGAAGGGATTATACTTATTACTGGAACTTTGGCAATCTGGAGACCGAATCCGTGGAAGTGGAAGTGGAGGATGAAAGCGTGGTGGAGGTTACCGACACCACACGGGAGGATGCATTTCTCCGGATCGATTTTCATTCGAAGAAGAAAGGGATCACCCAGGTGACACTTCGAACGATGACGGAAGAGGGGGAAAAGGAGATGTGGTTTTCTCTTCGGGTGAATTCTTTTCTTTCGGTTTTCCGGGGAGGGAGATTTGATTATAGTTCCTGGAACGTGATATTGTTGTGCCGCACGGCATCTCTGATTCTGGTCAGCATTTTCTTTTTCCTGGAGTATCTGGATCGGATCAAAAAGGATCTGTATTCCTACAAAACATTGCAGACAGGCGGGATTGCGATTTTTGGGACCGGGCTTTCCATTTTGTTTGTTCTGCAATCCGTTTTGTTTCTTATTATCCTGGATAGCAGAAATTACACGGCAGATGGTGTCTATGAAATTGTCCGGCATATTTTCTTTTTCTTTGTAATGTGTGCGGTTCCTTTCGTGATCGTTTTCAGTATTGCGTTAAGCATCAGCAATCTTCGGCTGATTACAAAGGAGGGGCTTCGAAAGGTCAATCTTTTGGGAATCGCCGTGAGTATCCTGTTGTTGACCGGAATCATCGTGTGTATCGTAGTTCCCTTCTTATGCAATATCCATACCCAATGGCTATATGATATCTTCATGAGCGTTCAGTCTGCGGTATCCGCCGCATTCTGCTTTATGCTGTCTTTCCTTTTAAGTACCATGATCTGCGGCCTGATTGCTGCAAAGCGGGTACCGTCGTTTGACAAAGACTACATTATCATACTTGGCTGTGGTGTTCGTAAAGATGGGACGTTATACCCCCTGCTGCAAGGCAGGGTAGACCGGGCGCTCTGGTTCTGGCAGAAGCAGTGTGAGACCACGGGAAAAAGAGCCGTGCTTATTCCTTCCGGCGGAAAAGGCGATGATGAGAATATTTCCGAAGGAGAAGCAATGAAACGCTACCTGCTGGAAAAAGGCGTTCCGGAAGAATGCATACTGCCGGAGACAAAATCAGTCAGTACATTGCAGAATATGCAGTTTTCCAAAGAAATCATAGAACAGGGGAATCCGGAGGCGAAGGTGATCTTCTCCACGACAAACTATCACGTGTTCCGAAGCGGGATCCTTGCAGGAAAGGCTGGACTTAAGGTGGAAGGGATCGGGAGCCGGACCAGATGGTATTTCTGGCCAAATGCATTTATGCGGGAGTTTGCCGGCCTGCTGTACAGTGCAAGAAGATTCGAGCTTCTGTTTTTTGGCGGTCTTGCCCTGGCGGCAGCAATTTTGAGACTTATTATGTAATAATTGTGGGCAAAACACATTTCCCACGATGTGCTTGCACATGAGTGGGAGAATGTGAAATTGGTGAATAATACTCTGACAAGCCTCGGGATAGCATGTAAATTTGGTGTTTTTTCAATTGCTTTTTAAAAAATATTGCATTATAATGTCTGCGAAACGAAGAAATGAATGAATTAGAATGGCACAGGGACGAATGTGCAGAAGGGAGTTTAGTATGAAAATCTCGAATATCAGTAATGTTGAAAAGTTTTTTGAAGTAGTAGATCAATGTAAAGGAAAAGTTGAACTGGTAACCGGTGAAGGTGACAGATTAAATCTGAAATCCAAGCTTTGCCAGTATGTATCTCTTGCAACGATTTTTACAAATGGCGATGCTGTTATTCCGGAGCTGGAAATCGTAGCTTATGAGGAAGACGACATCAAGAACCTGATCAACTTCATGATGCAGGGTTAATGGATAAAGATTTTGCTGCGGGGGATATGATATTATATCCTCCGCTTTTGTGCGATAAGGCCGCCTTGCGGCTGCCGAGCTTGCTCGAGCAGACATAAAGCGGACAAGTACAGCGAACGACTGGAAGTCGTGAGCTGTGCGAGTATCGCAGGAATCGAGTGGAGGGGGCCCCTCCTACTCGATCGATAAGGCCGCCTTGCGGCTGCCGAGCTTGCTCGGAGCAATAATCAGAAAACATGTAGACCAGGGGCAAATCTGTTTCCTGGTCAAATGTGCGTTGACGAAAAGGTATGATCAATAATAGAAACAATAGAGAAAGGTGTGGATGGATTATGACAAAGATTGATATTATCTCCGGATTTCTCGGGGCAGGAAAAACAACTCTGATCAAGAAGCTGCTGAAAGATGGTTTTCAGGGAGAACAGGTTGTTCTGATCGAGAATGAATTTGGAGAGATCGGCATTGACGGAGGATTCCTGAAGGATGCCGGCATTGAGATCCGGGAAATGAATTCCGGATGCATCTGTTGTTCCCTGGTGGGAGATTTTGGAACTGCATTGAAAGAGGTCGTGGAGAAATATCATCCGGACCGCATTGTGAT
This sequence comes from Blautia sp., assembly GCA_021443885.1. Lineage (GTDB taxonomy): Bacteria > Bacillota > Clostridia > Lachnospirales > Lachnospiraceae > Blautia_A. The sequence continues at coordinate 8,917 of JABUSW010000302.1, read as the reverse complement.
CGAACCCTCCGGTGTTGGAAAGCTGTCGGATGTTATGAAAGCGGTGGAAGGTGTGGCACAGGAGGCTCAGGTGCAGCTGAACAGTTATACCACAGTAGTAGATGCCAAAAAGTGCAAAATGTATATGCGAAACTTTGGAGAGTTTTTTAATAACCAGGTAGAATACGCCGGGGCTATCGTGATGAGTCGTACCGACATTGCGGATGAGAAGAAGATACAGGAAGCATACGAAATGCTGCGAGGAATCAACGAGAAGGCGGTTATTATCACAACACCGGTGGCACAGCTGGATGGAACAAAGCTGGTGGAAGTGATGGAACATCCGGTTACCGTAAAATCCATGGCAGATGAAATGATGGAAGAAGCAGTATGTCCGGAGTGCGGTCATGTACATCATCACGGACACCATCACCATCATGAGGAAGAGTGCGAATGCGGTCACGAGCATGACCATGAGCATGAACACAGACATCACCACCATCATGAGGAAGAATGCGAATGTGGGCACGAGCATCATCATGAACATGAACACGGACATCACCACCATCACGACGAGGGATGCGAATGCGGTCACGAGCATCATCATGAGCATGAACACGGACACCATCATCACGACGAGGGATGCGAATGCGGCCATGAGCATCATCATCACCATGGTCATCACCACCATCATGCAGATGAGGTATTTACAAGCTGGGGACGCGAGACTTTCCGAAAATACGAGAGACCGGTGTTGGAGGGCATCCTGAATAAACTGTCAGAATCCGATGAATTTGGAATGATCCTTCGCGCCAAAGGAATGCTGCCGGCAGAGGATGGAACCTGGATCTATTTTGATATGGTTCCGGGAGAGGTTGAGATCCGTGACGGAGCACCGGATTATACTGGTCGTATCTGTGTAATTGGTTCTAAAATGGACGAAGCAAAGCTGGCAGAATTGTTTGAGGTATAAGACATGAGTGAAATTACAGTACCGGTTTACCTGCTTTCCGGTTTTCTGGAAAGCGGCAAGACATCTTTTCTGGACTTTACGCTGCAGCAGGACTATTTTCAGATAGAAGGCAAGACGCTTTTGATTCTATGCGAGGAAGGAATTGAGGAATACGATGAAGCGATGCTGGAAGAGAATAATATCGTGATGGAGCGGATCGAATCAGAGGAAGCGCTTACGACGCAGCGGCTTACGGCCATGGATATTCTTCATCGTCCGGAGCGTGTGGTGATCGAATACAATGGTATGTGGCTGGTCAGCAGATTTGAGCAGATGACACTGCCAGAGGGATGGGGAATCGAGCAGGAGATCACCTGTGTGGATGCCAGTACCTACCAGATATATATGGCGAATATGAAGTCCATTTTTATGGACATGGTCCGCAATACTGACATGGTGGTTTTTAATCGATGCAAAAAGGACGACCCGCTGCCTTCTTACCGAAGAGCCATCAAAGTGGCAAATCAGCGGGCAGAGGTGATTTTCGAAGATGCAGAAGGGGAACTGGATGATATTTTCCAGGACGAGCTTCCTTTTGATATAGAGGCAGATGTGATTGAGATTCTTCCGGAGGATTATGGCATCTGGTTTGTGGATTCTATGGAGAATCCGGAGCGCTATGTGGGAAAAACGATTCACTACCAGGCCAGAGTATTAAAGCCCAGAGGCATGGGAAGCAGGTTTTTTGTCCCCGGACGGACGGCTATGACCTGCTGTGCAGACGATACCACATTTCTGGGCTATGTATGCAAAGCAGACGATGCACCGGGTCTGCCGGAAGGCAGCTGGGTGGAGATCACGGCGGAAATTGCTTTTGAATATCGCATGGAATATCAGGAGGAAGGACTTGTTCTTTATGCAAAAGAGGTAAAACGCTGTGCACCACTGGAAGAAGAGATGGTTTATTTTAACTGACTGATATACCGCAGAAGGGGCTCCTCCCACAGCAAGCCTGAGATTTGCGATTTAACGATATGCAGGAAAGGGTAGAACATACATGTATCTTGTTGCAGGGCTGGGTAATCCCGGCAGACAATACCATAAGACCCGTCACAATATGGGGTTTGATACCATCGATTATCTGGTGGAAAAATATCGGATACCGCAAGGCGGCGTTAAATTTAACGCCATGTTTGGAAAGGGAATCATTGGCGGGGAACCGGCAATTCTCATGAAACCGCTGTCCTATATGAATCTCAGTGGAGGACCGGTGCAGGAGATGGCAAACTATTTCAAAATCGATCCGGAAACAGAACTGATCGTCATTTACGATGATATCGATCTGGAGCCGGGGCAGCTTCGGATCCGCAAGCAGGGCAGTGCCGGAGGTCACAATGGAATGAAGGATATCATTCGTCGTTTAGGGACAGAGAAGTTTATCCGGATCAAGGTTGGCGTGGGTGCAAAACCGTCAGGCTGGGATCTGGCAGATTACGTACTGGGACACTTTGGTGAGACGGAACGAAAAGCGGTGGACGAATCCATTGAGAAGGCCGGAGAGGCAGTTGCAATGATCCTTTCTGAAGGAATTGATGCGGCGATGAACAAGTACAATGTCAAGAAGAAGAAACCGAAACGAGGACAGGATGAAGACGATTCTAACACCATTTCAGAGCCTTGCTGATTTTGACAGGGTCTGCAAAGATATTCAACAGAATAACGGATTCCAGCAGATTTCGGGTTGTATAGAGTCCCAGAAGGTCCATATGATGTATGGACTTTCCGGGCTTTTTCCATGTCGCCTGATCATAGCGGAGGATGAGCGCAGAGCCAAGGAGATTTATGAGGATTACCGGTTTTACGATAAAGAGGTTTTGTATTATCCGGCGAAGGATCTGCTGTTTTACCAGGCGGACATACACGGGAATCTTTTGATACGCCAGAGAATGCAGGTGATCCGGGCGCTTCTGGAAGCGCAGGAGATAACGGTGGTCACAACGGTAGATGGCTGTATGGATTACCTGCAGCCTCTGAACAGGATCGCAGAATCTTTGCTGCATTATCGGAATGACAGCATCCTGAATCTGGATGCCATGAAGGTGCGGCTGATCGCCCTTGGTTACGAACGCGTGGGACAGGTGGAGCTTCCGGGACAGTTCAGTATCCGTGGCGGAATCGTTGATATCTATCCACTGACAGAGGAAAATCCCTGGCGAATTGAACTTTGGGATGACGAGATCGACTCCATTCGCAGCTTCGATGCAGAAAGTCAGCGTTCCCTGGAGAATCTGGATGAGATCACCATATATCCGGCGGTGGAGAAGATAGACGAAAAGTCGAAAACGATCTTTGCGGATTATTTTTCCGTAGAAAATACGCTTCTGCTGTTGGATGAGCCAAACCGTTTGAATGAACGGGGAGAAGCTGTGGAAGAGGAGTTTTTCCAAAGCAGAAAACACCGTGAGGAGAAAGGGCTTGTTAATCTGCCGGGCAACTGGCTGTGCGCCTTTTCGGAGCTTCAGAAAAAGCTGAATCGGTACCACGGCGCGTCCATCAGCCTGTTAGAGCCGAAGCAGATGGGCTGGAGGTTTCAGGACCGGTTCAATCTGACGGTAAAGTCTGTGAACTCCTATAACGGCAGTTTTGAACTCCTGGTAAAGGACCTGTTGAAGCTTAAGAAACAGGGATATCGGATCATGCTGTTATCCGGTTCCAGAACCAGGGCGGCAAGATTGGCTTCGGATCTGCAGGAAGAAGGACTGAGTGCCTTTTACGGAGAGGATCCGGAGCGGGAGCTGATGCCCGGGGAGATCATGGTCATGTATGGACACGCCGGAAAAGGGTTCGAGTATCCTTTGGTGAAATTCGCTGTGATGACAGAATCGGATATCTTCGGCAGAGAGCAGAAGGTACGAAAGCGAAAGAAGGTATACAACGGAAAACATATCCGGGATTTCTCCGAGCTTTCAGTGGGCGATTTTGTGGTCCATGAACGGCATGGCCTTGGTGTTTATAGAGGAATCGAAAAGGTAGAGGTCGATAAAACGGCCAAGGATTACATCAAGATCGAATACCAGGGCGGGAGCAGCCTGTATATTCTGGCAACCCAGCTGGATGCGCTGCAGAAATACGCCGGAGCAGATGCAGACAAGACGCCGAAGCTGAACAGGCTTGGTACCCAGGAATGGCATCGTACCAAGACCAAAGTGCGGGGGGCAGTCAAGGATATTGCGAAGAATCTCGTGGAATTGTATGCGGCCCGCCAGGAAAAAGAGGGATATGTGTGCGGCCCGGATACGGTCTGGCAAAGGGAATTTGAGGAGATGTTTCCTTATGAGGAGACGGAGGACCAGCTGTCGGCTATCGAGGATACCAAGCGGGATATGCAAAGCACTAAGATCATGGACCGTCTTGTGTGCGGGGATGTCGGATACGGCAAAACAGAGATCGCACTGCGGGCGGCTTTCAAGGCAGTGCAGGAAAGCCGGCAGGTAGTCTATCTTGTGCCAACAACGATTCTGGCCCAGCAGCACTACAACACCTTTGTACAGCGTATGAAGGATTTTCCGGTGCGTGTGGATCTGTTATGCAGATTTCGTACCCCTGCCCAGCAGAAGAAAACCATAGAGGATCTTCGAAAGGGTTACGTGGATATTATCATTGGAACCCATCGGGCATTGTCGAAGGATGTGGCTTTCAGAAATCTGGGGCTGCTGATCATTGATGAGGAGCAGCGCTTTGGCGTGACCCATAAGGAGAAAATCAAAGAGCTGAAAAAAGATGTGGATGTACTGACGCTGACAGCCACTCCAATTCCAAGAACCTTGCATATGAGCCTGATCGGGATTCGTGACATGAGCGTGCTGGAAGAGCCTCCTATGGATCGTATGCCCATTCAGACATACGTGATGGAATATGATGAGGAGACGGTCCGGGAAGCTATCAGCCGAGAGCTGCGCAGACAAGGGCAGGTGTACTATGTATATAATCGCGTGAATGATATTGCAGAGGTAACGACCCGGATTGCAAAGCTGGTTCCGGATGCCCGGGTGGAATTTGCCCATGGGCAGATGAGCGAGCGGGAGCTTGAGCAGGTAATGTTCCGGTTCATGGAAGGGGAGATCGATGTGCTGGTGTCCACTACCATCATTGAGACGGGACTGGATATTTCCAATGTCAACACTATGATCATTCACGATTCAGACCGATACGGACTGTCTCAGCTGTATCAGCTGCGAGGAAGGGTCGGACGCTCCAACCGGACGGCATATGCATTTCTGATGTACCGGAGGAACGTCATGCTGAAAGAAACGGCAGAGAAACGGCTTGCTGCCATCAAGGAATATACCGATCTGGGAAGCGGATTTAAGATCGCCATGCGGGATCTGGAGCTTCGCGGGGCGGGAAACCTCCTGGGTGCGCAGCAGCATGGTCATATGAATGCGGTGGGTTATGATCTCTATTGCAAAATGCTGAATGAAGCAGTCAAGGAAGAAAAAGGAATCCACACTATGGAGGATTTTGATACGGCAGTTGATCTGAACATGGATGCATTTATTCCGGAAAGCTATATTGCAAATGAGATGCAGAAGCTGGATATCTATAAACGCATCGCCGGAATTGAGAACCAGCAGGATTACGATGATATTCTGGAAGAGCTGCTGGACCGCTTCGGCGAAACGCCCAAGGCGGTTCTGAATCTTCTGGCAATTGCAAGACTGAAGGCCCTGGCACATCAGGCTTATATTACGGAGATCCGACAGATCGGGAAGCTGGTCCGAATCACCCTTTATGAAAAGGCACAGCTGAACCCGTCAGGCATCCCGGTACTGGTACAGAAATACCGGAGAGGTCTCACATTCAAACCGGAACAGGAACCGAAATTTGAGCTGGAGGTCTCCGGCAACGTGATGGATAAAGTGAAAGGATTTGTGGAAGAACTGCTCCTGCTGGCAGAACCGTCCTGATTACATCACAGAAGGGCTACCCGGATCAGGTGCGCAGAGCTCGCGTGAATCCTTCCGGTTTTTGCAGCACAATAAACCAACACCCCTGGATCGTTATATCCAGGGGTGTTTCTTACAGTATCGTGATAACCCGGTTTTTGCCCTGCGCCTTGGCTGAGTACAGGGCCTCGTCCACTCTTTTTACAACGGAGTCTTCGCTGTCGCCTTCTGCAGAAAGCGTTGCCCCGACGCTTATTGTTTTGCTTGGAGCGATGTCATAAGTTTCTTTGCCAAATCTGTCGCAAATGTTACGGCCCAGAGTCTCTGCAACGGCAATGTCATCGGACTCTACGATAACCATGAATTCTTCGCCGCCCCATCTGCCTACATGTGTGGCTGCGTGAGTGGCCTTTGCCTCCTCCGTTATGACAAGAGCGAGTCGCTGAATAACCTTGTCTCCTTCGTCATGGCCGTAGCAGTCATTTACATTCTTGAAGTCATCGATGTCCATCATGATGAGTGAGAAGGGAGTATGGTTATCTGCCAGCTGTCTGATGATATCGTTCAAAGCACCTCTGTTATAAACGCCGGAGAGTACATCCGTGACTGCAAGGCGCTTAAGTTCGTCATTTTTTTCTTCAAGCTCCTGAATAATTACGCCAATAAATCTTGCAAGCCGCATTGAGGTGGTCAGAGCAGCAGAATGGTCGTGCTTTGGCTTTTGGACCGGTTCTTTTGGAATGCCTTCTCTTTCGGCCTTAAGGACCAGAGTGCAGTTGCAGAACTGCACATCACCGTCGATACGAACAAATTCTCCTGCTGTGAAAAGCCCGTTCACGGGAGCAACGGCACTTATAGGGGAGAGCTCTTCGTTGATCCGATTACCCCACCAGTTGTATCTGGCTGCACAAGAATAAGCACGGAAATTGTCGGGGACGAAATCGATCATGTCATCGATCACTTCGTCTATCGTGTTCATGACGGAGGAGATCTCACCAAAGGTGAGCTGAACATGCGCCCCCTCTTTTACGTAAGAGCCTGTTACCAGAGAGCCGTTGCTATCACTGTAAAGTATGCTCCTTAACATGTAGTCGGTCTCGTTTTCTGTATAGAAGAGCGGGAATTCGATAGCGGCAAAAGGGATGTTTTCGTCATTTGGAATTCCAAGGTATCTCTCTAAGATCTCGGCAGCAGGACGGTGGTCAATCTCTACAATCTTGTTTTTATCAACTTTTGTAAGCTCGAATTTTCGAAAAAGTGGTTTCCAGCCCTCGATCTTTCTGACTTTGGAATAATAATTGTCGCCGCCGGTGAAGAGAATGCACATTCCCTCCGTTGTGATACCGCCATGTTTTGTGAAAACGTAGTTTTTCATAAGGTCAAAGTGTTCGTTGAATGCACATCCCCCGACAATGGAAATGCTTTCCGGTATCTTACTGGCAAGATCACAGAGAACGTTGCGGGAGTGATTCAGCGAACTTGCCACGATAAATTCTGCCGATCTTATCCAGGGGTTTTCGCTGATATATTCGTATAAGTATTTTGCAAAATCATCTATGGCAATCTTTGTCTTGTCAAAATGCATGACTTTAAACCGGGTCGAAGCAGACTCGGCAAGCGTGCAGACCACAACGATTTTTTCATTGTTGCTATGACCGCGAATTATGTTTACAAAGGAGGTGCAGCCATAATAGTCTGCCCCGGGAAACTGCTCTTCAATCCAGGAGCAAACCTGTTGAATTCGTGCATCATCAAGTACTGTGGAGTAGATCGAAAAATAGTAAGCATGGGCACCGGCATCGGCCATATATGCCTTAAGTTCTTTTGCGTCAAAAAGAAATTGCTTGTATCCGGATGCATCAATGATTCTCTGTTTCATATTGTTCTCCTGATTGCGGCATTACTGGTACCTCGTTTCTTAAATAACTGGACTAAATGATTGACGGATTTCCCGATAGCACCGTTCAAAAAGCCTCACCGTAGCCCGCTACGTCTGCGTTTTTTGAACAGCACCGTTGAAAAATCATTCTTCGCATTAAGCCAGTTATTTTGCGAACGATGTACCAGATAAATCTTACTACGATTCATAATACACGAATCCGTATTTATCGTCAATTTGTAAATTGTACATGCCCGATACGGTCAGAGAAACGTGCCGGAGAACCAATAAAAATAACTTGCTCTTGCGGGACAAACAGTTTATAATACTTAGGAATATGGTTTTGGAAGAGAACAGGTTTTCCAAAAATCACGATATATGGAGGCAATTATGAAAAAAACAATGAAACGTACAGCTGCAGTGGCATTGGCAGGCGTTCTGGTATCCGGAATGTTCACCGGCTGCAGTACAATGGTAGATGGAACAAAGACCGTAGCGACGGTAAACGGCGAGAATATTCCAATGGGACTTCTGAGTCTGGCGGTTCGCCATCAGCAGTCACAAACAGAGCAGCTTTACAGTATGTATTTTGGGGAAGCATATGCATCCTCCATCTGGGATACTGAAGCAGATGCGGGTTCCGAAGTTACTTATGGACAGGAAATGCGAGACAGCATTCTGGAACAGCTTGAGCTTATGTATATATCCCGTGCAAAAGCAAAAGAAGCAGGGATTGAAATTACAGAAGAAGAGCAGACCAAAATAGCAGATGCGGCAGCAGCCTTCATGGAAGATAACTCTGCAGATACGATCAAAGAGCTGGCTGTGACAGAAGATAATGTAAAGGAGTATCTTGAACTGGAAGTGTATTCCAAGAAGATGCATGATAAAATCGTGGATGATGCAGCCATCGAAGTAGCAGATGAAGATGCACAGCAGTCCTCCTTCTCCTTTGTATATGTAAGTATTCCGGAAGAGGCGGAGGAAACGATAGAAGAAACCGAAGCAGAAGACGAAGCGGAAGCAGAAGATGAAGCGGAAGCAACGGATGAAGCGGAAGCAGAAGACGAAGCAGAAGCAACGGACGAAGCGAAAGCAGAAGATGAAGCGGAAACAACGGACGAAGCGGAAGCAGAAGATGAAGCCGAGGCAACGGACGAA
>JABUSW010000115.1 GCA_021443885.1 Blautia sp. | reverse complement strand
CCATACAACGTTGGTGTAGACTGTGCGATCCTTATGAATCCGCAGACATGGGTAGCTTCCGGACATCTTGGCGGTTTTTCTGATCCGTTGATGGATTGTAAGGAATGTCATGAACGTTTCCGCGCGGACAAGATCATCGAGGATTATTGCGCAGAAAACGGAATTGCATTGGAAGGCTCTGTAGACGCGTGGTCGCAGGAACAGATGATGAATTTTATTGAAGAAAAGCAGATTCCATGCCCAACCTGCGGAAAACACAATTTCACAGAGATTCGTCAGTTCAATCTGATGTTTAAGACGTTCCAGGGGGTAACCGAGGACGCTAAGAATACGGTGTATCTTCGTCCGGAAACAGCACAGGGTATTTTTGTAAACTTCAAGAACGTGCAGCGTACCTCCAGAAAGAAGATTCCCTTTGGTATCGGTCAGATCGGTAAATCTTTCCGTAATGAGATCACACCGGGTAACTTTACATTCCGTACCCGTGAGTTCGAACAGATGGAGCTGGAATTCTTCTGTGAACCGGATACAGACCTGGAGTGGTTTGCATATTGGAAACAGTATTGCTTAGACTGGCTTTCCAGCCTTGGGCTAAAGGCAGAGGAAGTACGTTATCGTGATCACGACCCGGAAGAGCTTGCCTTTTACAGCAAAGCAACTACAGACGTTGAATTTCTGTTCCCCTTTGGCTGGGGTGAGCTTTGGGGCATTGCAGACCGTACCGATTATGACCTGACACAGCATCAGAATACCTCCGGACAGGATATGAGTTACTTTGATGATGAGAAGAAGATCAAATATGTTCCGTACGTTATTGAGCCATCACTGGGTGCTGACCGTATGGTACTGGCATTCCTCTGCAGTGCTTACGATGAGGAAAACATCGGAACAGAAGAGAAACCGGACATGCGAACCGTGCTTCATTTCCATCCGGTACTTGCCCCGGTAAAAGTTGGTGTTCTTCCGCTTTCTAAGAAGCTGAATGATGGCGCATTGAAGATCTATGAAACACTTTCCAAAAAATGGAATTGCGAATTTGATGATCGTGGAAATATCGGTAAGAGATACAGAAGACAGGATGAGATCGGAACACCGTTCTGTGTTACATACGATTTTGAATCCGAAAACGATGGATGTGTTACGGTTCGTGACCGTGACACCATGGATCAGGTACGTATCAAGATCGAAGAGCTGGAAGGTTATCTGGCAGAGAAGATTACATTTTAAGAAGTACTTCTACGAGATCTGTACAAGTGATAAGAGGGTGCTGCAATTTGCAGCACCCTCTTTTGTAAGCTTCCGGTGGCCGGCAGTGACGCATATACAAAGCAACATAGTTTTCCGTACAAGTTGTCTGTTCAGCTTCTTTGGATGAAAGACGTCCAGGGTGTCAAAAGTGCTTAGAAAATATGTAGCTTGTAGGAGGCTTCAAATAATTCTCCGGGAATTACTTTGTTGATAAATGGGCGATCCGAAAGCTCTCCATCATAGCCATAATCGTCACAGCGACCGCTCCAGGGCTCCAGGCACACAAACGGAGCACCGGGTGAATTCCAGATTCCAAAGCAGGGGAAGCCTTCGCAGCTCATTTCCAGATAAGGGCTTCCGTCCGGATAGCGGATGCCTGTTTTTGTGATCTGTTCGTCAATGATCAATGCATCGTTGTCAAACATGTGCGGATCAATGGAGCAGGTGCCGTCGTTTAGTTCCAGGGTATGTTTGGTTTTGGTGTCTGCAACACCGGAACCGGGATAAATCAGAAAGTATTCCAGTTTATCCTTTTTATTAAAGTACAGTGAATAATCCTGCTGCAAAGTACCAGGAAGTACCGGAACATTAAACGCAGGATGACCGCCGATGGTAAAGTAGATGGTGTCATATCCAGGTGTAGATATTTCCCATTTTACAGATAAGTCTCGATCCTGCAGCGTATAAGTTATTTTCAGGTCGAAGGCAAAAGGATAAACTTTTAAGGTTTCTTCATCTGACTTCAGTAAATAAGTAATCGTACAATCCGTTTTTTCAATACAGGAAAAGACCATATCCCTGGCAAAACCATGCTGTCTGGAGAGATATTCTTTCCCGGAAATTCTGTAAATGTTGTTGTAGTGTTTTCCGACATTGGGGAAAAGGACGGGAGATCGGCGGGCCCAGAATGCGGGATCGCCCTGCCATAAGACTTCCTGATTCCGTTCCAGGTCGTAGATGCTCTGCAATTCTGCACCATATTCTGCCGCTGTAATACGAAGATATTGATTCTCAATTGTCTGTGTCATGATGTATACCCCCATGGATTATTTTTGTTTTTATTATACCTGACAAAGCAGGGTTTTCAAGGAAGAACTTCCATTATTTTTTTGACAAATAGCCATACTTTGTCCTTGACTAATTATTGAAAAATTTATACAATTGACTTGTATATATGATGCAGAATAGTGTAATGTTTGACCAAAGACAATTGCGAAACATTATACGAAATGTTGAAAGAACAAATAACAGGAGGAGAATGTAAAAATGGCAAAATGGGTTTACATGTTTACAGAAGGTGATGCCACCATGAGAAATCTTCTGGGCGGCAAAGGTGCGAACCTTGCAGAGATGACAAACCTTGGCCTTCCGGTACCGCAGGGCTTCACAATCACAACAGAAGCATGTACACAGTACTATGAAGACGGAAGACAGATCAATGATGAGATCATGGGTCAGATCATGGAAGCAATCACTAAGATGGAAGGAGTTACCGGCAAGAAATTTGGTGACAAGGAAAATCCACTGCTCGTTTCCGTTCGTTCCGGTGCAAGAGCATCCATGCCAGGTATGATGGACACGATCCTGAACCTTGGTCTGAATGAAGAAGTTGTTGATGTACTGGCTAAGAAATCCGGCAATCCTCGTTGGGCTTGGGACTGCTACAGAAGATTTATCCAGATGTACTCCGACGTAGTTATGGAAGTCGGAAAGAAATACTTCGAAGAATTGATCGATGAAATGAAAGCTGCAAAGGGTGTTACACTCGATGTTGACCTGACAGCAGAAGACCTGGCTGAGCTGGCTAATCAGTTTAAGGCAGAATACAAATCCAAAATCGGCGTAGATTTCCCAACCGATCCAAAGGAACAGCTTATGGGCGCTATCAAAGCAGTATTCCGTTCCTGGGATAATCCACGTGCAAACGTATATCGTCGTGACAACGATATCCCTTATTCCTGGGGTACAGCTGTTAACGTACAGATGATGGCATTTGGTAACATGGGTGAGACCTCCGGTACCGGTGTTGCATTTACGCGTGATCCCGCAACCGGTGAGAAACACCTTATGGGCGAGTTCCTTATGAATGCTCAGGGTGAAGACGTTGTTGCCGGTGTTCGTACACCACAGAAGATCGACCAGCTGGCAGAAGTTATGCCGGAAGTATATGATCAGTTCGTAGGTATCTGTGCAAAACTGGAAGATCATTATAGAGATATGCAGGATATGGAGTTCACAATTGAAGACAAGAAACTCTATATGCTTCAGACACGTAATGGTAAGAGAACCGCTCAGGCTGCTCTGAAGATCGCTTGTGACCTTGTAGATGAAAAGATGATCACAGAAGAAAAAGCAGTTGCAATGATCGATCCGCGTAACCTTGATACACTTCTTCATCCACAGTTTGACGTAGCTGCTCTGAAGGCTGCTACACCGATTGGAAAAGGCCTCGGTGCTTCTCCGGGTGCTGCTTGCGGTAAGATCGTATTTACTGCTGATGATGCAGTTGAATGGGCAGGAAGAGGAGAAAAGGTTGTTCTTGTTCGTCTTGAGACATCACCGGAAGATATTACCGGTATGAAATCTGCACAGGGTATTCTGACCGTTCGTGGTGGTATGACCAGTCATGCTGCAGTAGTTGCCCGTGGTATGGGTGAGTGCTGTGTATCCGGCTGCGGTGATATCGTTATGGATGAGGAAAATAAGAAATTTACACTTGGCGGAAAAGAATTCCACGAAGGTGACTGCATCTCCATCGATGGTACAACCGGTAACATTTATGACGGAATCATTCCTACTGTAGATGCACAGATCGCAGGTGAGTTTGGCCGTATCATGGCTTGGGCTGACAAGTACAGAACACTTAAGGTTCGTACAAATGCAGATACTCCTGCAGATGCTAAGAAAGCTGTTGAACTTGGTGCAGAAGGTATCGGTCTTTGCCGTACAGAGCATATGTTCTTTGGTGAAGGACGTATCGACGCTTTCCGTGAGATGATCTGTTCTACAACAGCAGAAGAAAGAGAAGCAGCTCTTGAAAAAGTTCTTCCGTATCAGCAGGAAGACTTTGAAGGTCTCTTTGAAGCTTTGGAAGGAAATCCTGTAACGATCCGTTTCCTGGATCCACCGCTTCATGAGTTCGTTCCGACAGAGGAAGAGGACATCGCAAAACTTGCAGCAGCACAGGGCAAGACCATTGAAGAAATCAAAGCTGTTATTGAATCTCTCGTAGAATTCAACCCGATGATGGGTCATCGTGGATGCCGTCTTGCAGTTACCTATCCGGAGATTGCAAAGATGCAGACAACAGCTGTTATTCGTGCAGCAATTAACGTTAAGAAAGCACATGCTGACTGGAATATCGTTCCGGAAATCATGATCCCGCTGGTTGGCGATATCAAAGAGCTGAAATATGTTAAGAAGTTTGTCGTTGAGACAGCAGATGCAGAGATCGAAGCTGCAGGTATCGACCTGAAATATGAAGTTGGTACAATGATCGAGATTCCGAGAGCTGCTCTGACAGCTGACGAAATCGCTGGCGCAGCAGACTTCTTCTGCTTCGGTACCAACGACCTTACACAGATGACATACGGATTCTCCCGTGATGACGCTGGTAAGTTCCTGAATGCTTACTATGACGCTAAGATCTTCGAGAATGATCCATTTGCAAAACTGGATCAGGTTGGCGTTGGCAAGCTGATGGAAATGGCTATCAAACTCGGCAAACCGGTTAATCCAAGTCTCCATATCGGTATTTGTGGAGAACATGGCGGCGATCCTACATCTGTAGAATTCTGCCACAAGATTGGTCTGGATTATGTTTCCTGCTCACCATTCCGTGTACCGATCGCAAGACTGGCTGCAGCGCAGGCTGCCATTAGCGAAAGAAAGTAATTACGTACCTGTCTACCTGACGACCCTGACGTTGACCAAGGATGAGGTAAGAGATTGGATGTCTCACCATCCTGAGTACAGGAAGGCAAATAAGTTGGGTGTTACGGAAGTAAGAGTTTTCATCTAAATTAAAACATAAGAGACTAAACAGTTAATCCTAATTGGAAAAGCTGTTTGGTCTCTTTTTTGTTGCCCGGAATAGGAAGGAGGATAGAAAATGCTGAAGGTAAGAGTTATGGGAAGCAAGGATGAGATTATCTGGTTTCGTGACATGCTTCGGGCAGTGCCGGGATGACCTCTGGCTCGTCAGGATTAATTCCCCTGTACCGGACTCTGATTTTCTGCTTCTGGTCTGTAACATTATCCAGTCTCTGTTCACTCTCTTTCATGAAGCAATCCTACTTTCACTGATATTGGCAATGATTATGTTTCGTTCATGGGAAGATCCCAGAATGAGCGCAAAACCATGCCGATATTACGAATTGATTATAAATACCGGAAAAGGGGAAAAGAAGAAACGATTGTTTCAGTTCTGCAACAGTCATTTAAGTTTGTGAAAATATTTATCCGGTTTCGAAGAGCGATAAATGTTGTTCTGTAAAAATCATAAGGTACATCTGAAGGGAAAACGGATTTCGTTTCAGATCATTGTTCATGTTGTGGATTTGTGCCGGAAAATGTTATAATGAAGCCCAGGAGAATTCATTTGCGACAACAGGTAAGTTGCTAAGATCACTTTGCACCAATGTCTAAGGAGGCGTCATTTTGAAGAAAGCAAAACGGTTACGAATACTATTCATTGGCAACAGCCATACCTATTACAATGATTTGCCGATTCTGGTTGCAGAACGGGCAAGGGAAGAAGGGTATGACTGCGATGTTACCATGATTGCACATGGCGGCTGGTACTTGTCTCAGCATACAGAGGAACCGGATGTGTGGTTTAATATCGCATATGGACGTTACGATTATGTGGTGCTTCAGGAGCACAGTCATCCGTTTGGCCCGGCCGAAAAATTGAATGAGGCGGTAAAAGTCCTTAATGCATGGATCAGAGATGCCGGTGCGAAAACAGTGATTTATGCTACCTGGTCAAAGAAAGACGAACCGGAAAAGCAGAAAGAAATGGATATAGCCTTCAGGAATATCGCGGAAGAAACAGGTGCAATACTGGCACCTGTCGGAGAAAGCTGGTGGACTTATCAAAGGAGTTACCCAAATCTTGATCTGTATGCTGATGATGGCGCTCATGCTGCCTTTGCCGGATCAGATTTTGCAGCAAAACATATATGGGTAGCGATTCGTACCGATTTATACAGAGCAAAACTACGTGAAAAACAACTTGCTGAAAAAGATCAACCCTAAAGGTTTTCCGAAAGAGGTGATCCCTGTTCATGGGAAAATACAAGAAAGAGAAGCAAAGGAATCAACTGGAACCACATACAGAACCAGATCAGAATGATGGGTTTTACTTTATTGCAGGATATACACCAGGCGGCGTGCCGTATGGAGTAACCTGGGAAGAAATGGGACTGGAACCATGGCAGGTACCTGAAGTAGACGCAATCCAATCTGATTATAGTGAACTGCCATTTGACTGAGTTTCATGGCAGCTTGTAAAGAATAGGAACAAATAATAATCTGGAAGGAAGCATAGATGGCATTTCAATTTAACGAAGTTTTTGAGTCTATGATGCAGTCTCATAACCTGAGTACGGTTGTGATTCTGGCACACATGAATCCGGATGGGGATGCGGCCGGATCAGTGATGGGTCTGGCGCATTATATCCATGATGTTTATCCGCAGTATAAAGCACTGCCTTACCTGGCATCAACACTTGATAAAGGACCGATGAAACTGGTGGCAGATGACACACTGTTTGACCCGTATACCTTCCCGGTAGCCGAACAATATGGAGTCATTGTCTGTGATACAGCAACGAAACAGCGCATGATCGGTTATGAATTATACGAGAGAGCAGCATTTTCCATTGTTATCGATCATCATGCATCTAATGAAGGATATGGCGATGTAAACGATATCCAGATTTCTGAGGCCTGTGCGGAGAACATTTTCTTTTCGCTTGACTGGAACCGCTGGGTGAATCTGGATGCTTCCGTCAGTGCCGGTAAATCACTTCATCCGAATGCAGCGGATTATATCTATCTGGGTATCCTGCATGATACCGGCGGATTTGCACGGGCAAAGGATACAACCATGGAAGCGGCGCATCAGTTGCTTCAAATGGGTGTGGTTCACAAATACATGATGAAGACCATGCAGAATACAACCTTTGATGCGCTGCAGAAGCAGTCACTCCTGTTTGGAATGGCAAAAAGAACGCTTGATGGCAGAGTGGCTTATCTTTGTATCGATAGAAAGCAGGCAGAAGAATATGGAATTGCTTATGACGATATCCATCCGATCAGTGGCTTTTTGCGGGACTGCGAAGATATCGAAGTGGGATTTACCATGTATGAAGAGATTCCGGGAACCTGGAGATGTTCATTCCGCTCCGATGGGGTATGGATCAATGTAAATGAACTACTGAAGCCTTTTGGTGGCGGAGGTCATGCTGTTGCAGCCGGTCTAAGAAAACAAACCGATGATCCTGGAAAATTGCTGGAAGACGTTTTGCAGCGGATCATGGTAATGACAGATACTACGATAAGTCATCACGGCAGAACAGGTAGTGGCAAAAGTTTATCGCCTCGCAGGTTTGCAGTGGTTTTCGATATGGATGGTGTCATTCTTGACACAGAAAGAATCGTGATCGAGTGCTGGCAGGATATCGCAGAGAAATACCGGATTCCTGATATTGAAACAGCTTGTATTGCATCATTGGGATTGACTGCTGAAGCAACGATTCGGACATTCGGGCAAATATACGGGGAAGACTTTCCTTATGAACAGTATAAAGCGGAAATGCGGGAACTCTTTTTCGGAAAGCATTATGGCGAACATCTGCCATTGAAACCCGGAGCCGAAGATATCCTGAAGCGACTAAAAGAAAAAGGAATCCCGATTGCACTGGCAAGTTCTACCAGAGAGGCAGTTGTTAGAAAAGAGCTGGAAGATGCAGGAGTCTTGCAGTATTTTGATAAGCTGATCTGTGGAGATATGGTTATGCATAGTAAGCCGCATCCGGAAATCTTCCTTACAGCCTGTAAAGAACTGGGTGTGAACCCGGAAGACACCTATGCGGTAGAAGATTCGTTTAATGGTATACGTTCTGCATATTCCGGAGGCTTGCGAACGATTATGGTGCCGGATCAGGTACAGCCGGATGAGGAGATTCGAGCGTTATCAACAAAGGTTTGCCAGTCCCTGTATGAAGCGGCAGATTATTTACTGCAGAATTTATAATGAAATCCAAGGATTAGCATCGATAGATTCTTTGGCGACTTGAAAAAAAGGACGATATCTAGCGAATGCAAACCCCGAATGGAATGTATCATGATAACAAAATAAGATTAGATTCCATCTATACATACTTTATTGAGATTCGTGAAAATATTCATGACGAACGTTGGAGACAGATCTGCATCAGTGGCAATATGAGTATTTTTATGTTAGAATATCCGTGTAGTTTAATCGTAATATTGTGATGCTCAGGATATTGAAAGTCATATCTTCTGATGAATATGGAATAATAAAGGATGTGTAGGACAGTATACGAATACGAAAAGCTATTACCGGGGGAGTAGATGATTTTTAAATGTGTGAGGAAGTGATCGTACGGCAGATACCGTTTATTTTTCTAAAGTAGAATATAGAGAGATAATTGGCTATGGGAATTTATCAAGTGTCATGCTTCTAAACATCCCTCAAAGGGAATTGTCCTATCAGGTTTTTTCCTGGACGCGACAAATGCCAGCCATTGAAGGTGTTCAGACCGAAGCGTGGAATGATCATGTTTTGTCATATGACACAGGAAGGCCGGCAAAAAGATTACGAAGTTTTAAAACTGGATTTCACCCCCAGACATTAATGGACGAGAAGTATGAGCAAGAAGTGGTTTTTTCTTATGCAATCGAAATTACAGATCATCAGATGAAATCTTTGCTTCCTTATTGCAATGCGTTAGATTTTGAGCCTTTTAGAAATAAGGAAATGAAAATGGGAGACGAAGGACTCATAGGCTATCGGGACGAAGTCCGTATGTATTTTAAGGCAATCACAGATTCGTATATTCCGTTATTGGAATTGCCGATGGATTATTATTACGATGAAGAGCACATTTGGCCAAGCGAGAAGCTTTACAGATATCTTGTGAAAACGTTTTTTAATGGGAAAGAATTTCAAAAATGGGGTCCGATATATGGTGGCCTGTCATTGTTTTTCTGATACACAAATAGCATAAGAAATGTTGGTTTACTGCTATTATTATTATGGCAGTAAAACGGTTATGCTTTTCTTGACATACACTGATGAAGATACACATCTCTGATACCTGCTCCTGATCCGTGTTCTGGATGAAACCAGTTATTGCAGAGATTAATGAGGATTTGGATAAAATGAAAGAAGAAGAGAATAGAAGTGTTGATTCTAAGGATCTGTTCGGCAGCAATCTTGCAGGACAGATGGAAAATACATCGAATAGAATAATCGAGGATGCTATTGAAAAACTGATGCATGATCCGGAAAGAAGGGCATATCAGATTGCTGTTTTTGAGAGTATCCGTATCCGGTTGCTGCAGGGCGCAAGTATAATCATTCCGGGAACGAGTAGCGATGACAATGAATTTATCTATGGTCTGTGGACGAATCATGCTAACCATACTGACTGGTTTATGGGTTTTACCAGCAGTGAGATGCGGGAGATTGAAGCGGGCAGAGATACTCTGCAGATGCCGTTAGAAGGTTTCCTGAAATGCGTGCTGGATATCGATAGTATTGAAGGTGTTGTGATCAATCCCGGTATCGGAGGATCGTATATGGTCGATAAGGGGATGATCAAAACGATGCTGTCCATGAATGAGGATCCGGGTAACCGGTTAACGTTCAGCGTCGGTGATATTACAAGAAGAGATTATGATGTGATTGTAAATGCAGCCAACTCATCGCTGTTAGGCGGCGGTGGCGTGGATGGGGCTATTCACCGTGCTGCCGGCCCGGAGCTTTTGAAGGAATGCAGAACGTTGGGAGGATGCAAAACCGGCGAGGCAAAGATCACCAAAGGATATCATCTGCCCGCTGAATATGTCATACATACCGTTGGACCGATCTATTCGGATGATCCAATGGATGCAGTACTCTTAGCAAATTGTTATCGGAATTCTCTGAATCTGGCAAAAGAAAAGGGCTTGCATTCGATTGCTTTTCCTGCAATTTCTACGGGTGTTTATGGATATCCGGTTCAGAAAGCTGCTATGGTTGCTGTTAAGGAAACATGCAAATGGCTGAAAGAAAATACCATGTATCCGATGATCGTATGTTTTGTAAGCTTTGACAGGGAAACAGATCGAATCTATAGAACAATAAAATCACTATTCTGACGATAGAAAAGAGTATGAGCGAGATATCACTAAAAAGGGCCAGACTATTAAAATATCGTTTTCACATGCTGGTGTCTGACAAGAATAAGGCGTTCGATAAGTGCAGGATATGCAAAAGCCGGGACGTGTTTTATCTATATCATTATGTGCCTCTAAAACAGGACGATCCAGCATTTACAAAGAAACTGAAATTTGAGATGGATTTCTGGAAATTCATTGATGGGAATCAATCACAGTAAAGAAGATTTTTGAAGCTGTATGATAAGTATTTACGTCAGTTTTTCTGGATGAAAAAGATTCAAATGACATATATTGGAGCTATTCCGCGATCATCAGCAGATAAAAAAACGTACTTGCCGATGTCTGCTAAGAATTGTCCTGTAAATATGTGTTTTCATATACGCATGTGCAAAACGGTTCCGATTTTCTGATCCGTATCAAAGATATGAAAGCCATCCGTTCGGGCGCTGCGTATACGGTTGATGAAATCAAGGAATCAATCACTGTCGGATCCGATGTTTTCGGCAAGACGATCATTCTTCTTGATGATATCGTCAATTCCGGAAATACAGCAAAAGCCTAAGCCTGCCACTATAGCTGATAAGCAGGTAGGGCAGGACTTGCTCGATACACTGCAGGCTCATGCAAATGAATGTGTCGGTATGGCAGCAAACATGATCGGTGTAAAGAAGAATATTATTGTGGTCAACGTAGGATTTATGAATGTGGTCATGTTCAATCCGGTTATCACAAAGAAGACAAAGCCCTTTGAAACGGAGGAAGGATGCCTTTCGCTGACTGGTGTCCGTAAGACAACCCGCTATGAAGAAATCACGGTGGAATATCAGGACATGAATTTTGTAAAACATACACAGAGTTTTACCGGCTGGACAGCACAGATCATCCAGCATGAAACGGACCATTTATACGGAATCATTATCTGATGGAGGAAGAGTATGAAAATCGTAATCATTAACGGAAGCACAAGAAAGGGAAACACCCTGGCAGCCATCAATGCCTTTATGGATGGTGCAAAAGAAAATCATGAAATCGAAGTCATCCAGCCGGACAAGCTGAATATTGGCTACTGCAAGGGCTGCGGAGCATGCGAATGCTATAAGGGCTGTATTGATAAAGATGACACTAATGTGACGATCGATAAAATCGTAGATGCAGATCTTGTCGTATTTGCTTCTCCGGTATACTGGTGGGGACTTTCAGCCCAGACTAAGCTGATTATTGACAAGTGTTACTGCCGTGGCGGTAAGCTCAGGGGCAAAAAGATTGGCGTACTGGTGCCGGGAGGTTCCCCTGTAAACGCTAAGCAGTATACGATTATCAAGGATCAGTTTGACTGCATCGCAGATTATCTTGGCTGGGAAATACTGTTTTATAAACCATTTTATGCAAGCGAAGCAAATGAAATAAAGAACGATCCAGTTGTAATTGATGAACTTGTAGAGCTTGGAAAAGGCATTTAACGATTACTCCCAACAGTATCGAGAAGGTAATTGCAGATACCAAAGATAGTTATTACGCTGCCGTGCAGCTGGCAGATAGGAACTGGATTGGTGGAATCAATGACCCGAAGCCATTTATAAAATATATGCTGGGAATCATTCTTTCCTGCTACAAAGAGTTTGAAGATCGTATTTCCATTGCCGAACGAAGCGGAAGTAA
>JABUSW010000077.1 GCA_021443885.1 Blautia sp. | reverse complement strand
CTTCTGGCCAGTTATATTATTCTTTCAATCATAATAACTTCCCCATATTTCTTAGTACCTCGTTTCTTAAATAACTGGACAAAATGCTTGCCTGATTTTGCGAACGATGTACCAGATTCTCTATAAGACGGCTGCAACGGATGTCCCGCTGCAATGGCATAGCTTTCGAATTCTTAATCGCAGTCTGCAGATGTCACTTGTTCAGCACATATAGCCCGATCAGGCAGATTCCGACACCGGCAATCTTTCGAATGGTGATCACTTCTTTAAAAAGCAGATAGCCGACCACCAGTAAAGTAATCGCCAGCAATGCACTTGCTACCGTCTGCGCGGTGCTGACTTCCCAACCGACTTTGTACATCCACATAAAGCCGGCTTCCAGTCCGATAATACATAAACCCAATAGAAAGCTGCTCCAGTTCAGCTGCTTATACTCGGTAATCAACGTACTGCCATTCCCTTTGGAAAACATATACAGAAACAGGCAGGATACCGCCGCAACCATGTATGTTACAGACAGCGATGCGAACGCGTTCATTCCCGCAGGGGTGGATTTCGCACAAATATGATACAAGGTGTTGGACACCACCACAACCAGCACCGGCAGATACATTTCCATAAACAAAGCCTCCTTAATAACAATTCCCATTTATATTAACAGAGTATATTTATTTTGTACATATCTCTTTATTTATGTTTTCATGTGTGATATGCTAAAAGCTAATGTTGTTACAGAGATTTTATGACATCAGGAAAATACATTATAATTTGGTTACATAAGGACATGATTTGGAAACAAAAAGAAAGGATGAACTTAGAATGCAATTAAGAAATCGGAAGTTTGTGTACGGCTTTTTCGGCGCACTCATCATGACGGCAAGTGCCGGATGCATTATGGTTTCTGCGGAAGAAGCTGCAGAGGTATTGGTACAGACTGAAATGGCGGGGTGGGATATTTCCGTACAGAATGTCCAGATTACAGACGAGTTAACCAGCGTAAGCGTGGACCTCGGATATACCGGGCTTCAGACCAGCAATTTTACCCAGGAGGCTGCGGAGGGAAATACGTTCTGTATGGTGAAAATGAACCTGACTAAGAAAGGCAGCAAAGAAGTTGTCGACTGGGAGAAAATGGTTGTTCTGGATGAAAACGGAAATGAATCTCATCGTCTGGATGACAGCTTCATTACGGATCTGGGTATGAAACGTATGAACAGCACAAACCTGAACTTTGGTGTGAACGAGGGCTGGGTCGTATTTGAAGTATCCAGGGATGCGCAGAATCTGCTGCTGCAGTACCCTTTTGAGAATGAAACATTTACATACTGTGTGCTAGGGGATGCAGATGTAGTTGCTGCTCAGGCAGAAGAGGTTCCGACAATGGATCCGGTATCTTTCTTTGCTGAACAGAATCAGGTTGATGAGATGCTTAAGGCAGAGCTTGAAAGCGGTTATACATTAGATGAACCGCAGATTATTGTAAATCCGTACGGAACAGCACCGTTATCCGCTGTCGTAATCTTTGATACAGAGGAAGAGGTAGGCGGCACCATTACGGTGAAAGGAAAAGCGGAGGAGAATAACATTACCGGTACCTTCGAAGCCGCAGTGCAGCATATGATTCCTGTTTATGGTCTGTACAATGGTGACACAACAGAGGTGGAGCTTACATTTGATAATGGCGAAAGCAAAACATTGCAGATCGAAACACAGGAAACCGCAATTGCTGCCGATACGATCGAGGTAGAGATGATCGATGCAGAGGCTTATGATTTCAGTCAGCTTACGTTGGTTTGCTCCCTTGGTGCAGGCGGTGTCTATGCAATCGACGCGGCAGGTGACATTCGCTGGAGTTATCCGGGATGCGGAGCGCTTGGTGTACATCTTCTTGAAAATGGTCATCTGATGGCGCAGTCTCAGTTCATGTTAAAGAGCATGTATTATAAATCCGGTCTTGATGAGTTTGATATGCTTGGTCGTATCTGGCATCAGTATGCAATGCCAGGCGGAATGCATCACGACTTTTTCGAAATGCCGGACGGAAATCTCCTGGTAGCAAGTGATGCGCCTGATTTCAGTACCGTAGAAGACTATGTAATCGAAATCGATCGGACCACCGGTGAAGTTGTATGGGAGCTTGATATGAAAGACCTGCTGGATACAGAGGATGGTTTCTCTGCATCTGAGGCAACCGATGGCGGAGATCCGGAAGACTGGTTCCATAACAATGGGGTATGGTATGATGCTGAAAACGATCTTGTTCTTCTTTCTGCGCGCCATAAGGATGCCATCGTTGCAGTCAACAAGACAGATAAGACACTTGCCTGGATCCTTGGCGATCCCACAGGCTGGGAGAAGGTCGACAGCAAATACTTCTTCACTCCGGAAGGTGATGATTTTGAATGGCAGTATGCACAGCATCAGGTGACAATGCTGGACAATGGGGATATCATGCTTTTCGATAATGGAACAGCAAAAGTAAAAGGTGTCAACGAAAGCGAGCGCGTATCTGGTGACGAGGTATATTCCAGAGCAGTTATTTATCATATTGATACAGAGAATATGACGATCCGTCAGGTGTTCCAGTATGGGAAGGAAAGAGGAGCTGCATGGTACTCAGACTGGGTATCCGGTGTGATTTCCCTCGACGGAACAAAGGATAAGCTTTGGGTAACAGCAGGGTCTCACCTTCATAGCGAAGAAGAAAACAGAGATGACTTCTATCCATCTGATATGATGAAACCAGGACTTGTGAAATCTACCCATATCGATCAGCTTACAAATGGCGAGTTGACTTATGAAGTTGTAATTTCCGGAGATGTTTATTCTGCGCTTACATTCCGTACGCTCCGATTCCCGTTGTACACAGAATGCGAGCCAATCGACCTTTCCGTTCCGGGAACGGTTCTCGGCAATGTCGGAATTACGACACCTGCACAAGCAGAGGTGGAGGTTGAGAATGCATCCGAACTCGGAACAGAGTGGAGCTTCAGTCTTGATGAGGTGAAGCTGTCTGTGAATGGAAGCTATTCTACACAGGCGGATGCAGCAGAACTTGCACCTGCATATCTGGTATTAAAGAGCGCAGAGGAGACAAAGGTATACGATCTGACGCAGTTTGGTGCAGCAGCAGAGGAAGGTACAAACGTTACCGTCAGCGGCTGGGTGTCTCCTGTTGGTTTGGAAGGAACGCTCTGGGATCTGTACGTAGTTGTGGAAGGAACAGCGGCGAAGGCAGCACTTCCGGTACAGTTTTAGTATATCGAGGTTTCCCTCATAAAGAAAACGAAATATGGATTCAACAATTTCAAAGGAAGTTTTAAATGAAAAAGGCAAATAAGAAAACAACCCTCATCTGCCTTGCGGTTCTGGTTGTGATCATGGCAGGATTAGGCTATTGGAAAAGAAGAGGAATCCGGAATATCTTTCATCAGTATGTCATTGACAGGATCGTTCCATTTACCATACAGGAAAAGTGGTTGGACACGTATGGATATTACAAACAGGAAGTAAAGGTGGATGCACCTGTAGATGGTGAATTAAACATCTTAGAAACGGATGCGTCTGCAGATGCGATCGATATCAATGTACCGAAAGAAGATTCCCTGGTGAAAAAATCATATGAGATCGATCAGATGGTTACCGCAGAAATGGAAAGCGGTTATTATACGTTTGAAGAGCCGCTGATTATCAACAACCCCTATGAAATGGCTCCGCTAACTGCGGTGGCTGTATTCGAAACAGAAGAGGAGGTTTCTGTTCGTGCAACCGTGAAAGGGAAGACAGAAGCAGCTGATGTGACAGGAGAATCTGTGAAAGCGAAACAGCATCGTGTCCCGATCATCGGCTTGTATCCGGATACAGACAATACGGTTCTTCTCGAACTTCTGGACGATCACGGAGAAGTGGTTGCTCAGAAAGAATATACGGTCACCACCAGCAGTGCACCGAAGAAAGTCAGAAAAGCGGTGAAGACGATTAATACCTCCGGGGAATCCGCATATGGCCTGATCATGGTTTCCGGACAAGAGTCCAGCATACCGTTTGCCATTGACTGCAATGGAGATATTCGCTGGTACATGGATCGAAAGGCAGGAAACTACGGGCTTTTCCAATCCCTTTCGGATGGAAGGATCTTCTACCAGGTGAAGGAAGTGAATACACCATCCTTCGAAAGGCCTAAGGCAACCAATTTTTACGAGATGGATCTTCTCGGACGCGTGTATAATCTGTATTATTTTGCAAGAGGCGTTCACCACGAAGTAATTGAAAAGGAGCCTGGCGGCAATCTCCTGGTTTTGACCAGCTCTATGGAATTGCATGAGGAAGATGCGATCATGGAAATAGATCGCAGCACAGGCGAGGTTGTGAATTATCTGACCTCCTATGAGCTTTTTGGAAGGCAGTATGAAACCGCCATCGATTTTACACACTTGAATACAGTGTCTTATAATGCGTATGACGATTCTATTCTGATCAGTGCAAGAGAATTGCATTCTGTTATCAAGATAGACTGGACAACGCATGAGTTGAAATGGATCCTCTGTGAGCCTGACTTCTGGAAAGGTACCGATTTCGAGAAGTATGTGCTGAAACCAACCGAAGATTTTCAATATCAGCTGGCGCAGCACTCTGCGTATCAGGTGACGGAAGACCTGGATGGGAATCCCGACACGGTGGAAGTTACCCTTTACGATAATCACTATAACAAATACCGTAAAGTTAAGTGGTATGACGATGAAAAGACTTCTTATGCAAAGGTATTCTCTGTGAATGAAGAAGAAGGGACGGTATCTCTTAATAAGAATATTCCGCTGGACTGGTCTGTAATTACATCCAATACCGTATATGACGCAGACAGCAATCATATTTTCGCTATGAATGGTAATTGCAAAGACAGAGAAGACGAATGCGGTGGATCTATTTTCGAATATGATTATGAAACAGAGGAACTGATCAATGAATTCTCTATAAAGGGTACCTTTTACAGAGCATGGAATATCCTTATGAATTATGAAGATATGAGTACGGAAATGGTTCTGGAGGATAATTATATTCGTGGAACACTTCGGCCTCCGGTAGAGACAACGGAGACGATAGCAGAGCCAACAGAGACAATCGGTGACGAGATCAGCTGGAAGCTGACGGGGCAGGTTCTGTATCTGAATGCACCGGACCATGATATGTCTCAGGTTATTTTCAAGGGTGAGAATCACAAGTATGTTTATGATTCCTCCATGATCCGGCAGCACGAAGAGAAATACTATGAGTTTGTTTCCGACATACCGATTGCCTTACAGGGATTGGAACCGGATAATTATGAAGTATATATCGTATACAAAGATACCTATTATAAAACGGGTGTTTCATTTACGAAGCAGTAAAGGATCGGGAGGGATGCAGATGCATCCCTCCCGATATTTCGTATCCTATGAAATAGATATGTTTGTACAAAGCTCGCGGATATAAGTGCAGAGGGCAGGCATTCCTTCTCCGGTTCTGGCACTGACTGAAAAAATACGGGCATCCGGATTTAAGCGATGGATATATTCCGCCGCTTTTTGCATATCGAAATCAAAGTAATCACAGACATCTGTTTTGGTAATGATGACGACGTCACATACTTCGAACATCAGAGGATATTTCAGTGGCTTATCGTGTCCTTCCGGAATACTGAGAAGCGCTATATTTTTATGGGCTCCGGTATCAAATTCAGCAGGACAGACGAGATTTCCGATGTTTTCCAGAATCAGAAGATCCAGATCCGCGATGTCATATTCCAGCAATGCGCGTAAAGTCATATCCGCATCGATGTGGCAAAGACCGCCATTGTGGATCTGCAGAGATGTGATGCCGGTTAAGTCAGCTACTCGTTTGGCATCCAGGGAAGACTGGATATCCACGTCCATTTCCCCAATGCGTAAATCTGATTTCAGCTGATTGATCAGCGCAGTCAGAAGGGTGGTTTTGCCGCTCCCGGGTGCGGACATAAAGTTCAGAAACAGCGTGTGATTCTCTGTCATCATCTGACGGACGGCATCCGCTGCGATATCGTTGCTGGCATGAATATTCTGATTGACCTGTATAACCTTGACCGTAGACATTTTTATGAATCCTCCTTAATCGGTGATGTTGGGGCCAAACTAGAATTTTCCCCTGACGGATGCCACATATTGTTCTGCATATTATGCACTCGCAATGCTAAAAACATTCGAAATCCGCTGAGATACAGAGCAGACAAACAGAGTTTTTACTTACTGTAGACCACGGCTTATCTGAGATAATAAATAACGGGCCAAAGCTTCGACCCCTTCGCCGGTTTTGGCAGAGATATAGAAAATCCTGGTGTCTGGATTACAGGATCTGGCGTATTGCTCCATCCTGGTTTTATCAAAGTCAAACACGGGAAGAGTATCGATCTTATTGACTACTAATACACTGCACTCCTGGTACATGAGAGGATATTTGGCTGGTTTATCATCTCCTTCCGGGACGCTTAGTATGGTCATGTTTAAGGAGGAACCGGTGTCAAATTCGGCAGGACAGACCAGGTTTCCTACATTTTCCAAAATAATGAGATCCAGATCAGGACGTCCGAGGGCACGGATTCCCTGTCTGGTCATATCTGCGTCCAGATGGCACATCCCTCCGGTATGCAGCTGAATGGAGGGGATGCCGGCCTGACAAAGCGTCCGGGCATCTACATCGGAATCAATATCGGCCTCCATGACGCCCCATTGGATTTTACCCTGAAAATACGGAATCAGAGACAGCAGGGTGGATGTTTTGCCGCTGCCGGGAGACGACATCAGATTAATGAGAAAGGTATTCTCTTTTTTTAGCTCTTCCCGCAGTGCTTCCGCATCTTTATCATTATCTTCCAGGATAGATTGTTTCAAATCAATGATCTGCA
Organism: Blautia sp.; assembly: GCA_021443885.1. Taxonomy (GTDB): domain Bacteria; phylum Bacillota; class Clostridia; order Lachnospirales; family Lachnospiraceae; genus Blautia_A. The sequence continues at coordinate 5,864 of JABUSW010000077.1, read as the reverse complement.
GAGGATCGATGGGCTTTGTCTGGTACATTGTTCAAATTCTCCATATGTTGTTACTGTACTTCAATTTCTTTGATCAGGAATTCCTTCCCTTTTTTCAGCCAGGTGTGTTCGCTGCCGCAATGGGGACAGATCTTTCCGTGGGCGACAGTTGGATACTCACTTTCACAATTATCGCAAAAGGTGATGGCAGTGATCTGTTCAATCTTCAATATTGCCTCATCCATGATAGGCTCTTTTTTTCTTGCCCAGTTCCAGACATCAACGAGGTACTCATGGACAACACCGCTGACTTCCCCGATTTCCAGGGTGACGGCCGTTACCTTTTCCACGTTGTTTTCTTCAGCCACAGCTTTGACATCCCGAACGACATAAAATGCAACACCTAATTCATGCATAATATCATGATCCTTTAATCTTTTTTATTTCTTGCAATCCGAATGGCCCGCTTTGCCTGGTAAGGAAGAATTGCTTTCAGTTTATCTTCGGCTTTCAGCATGGTGCTGCATTCCGGACGGTCACGGTGAAGTGTAATAGCACCAAACTCACATTTTGCGGTGCAGACACCACAGCCGATACATTTATTCGCATCTACAATCGTTGCACCGCATCCAAGACAACGAGCCGTTTCTGCTTTTACCTGTTCTTCGGTAAAGGTGATGTGCGCATCCCGGAAGGAATGCTTCGGTAAGGAGGCATCTGTTCCCGGAATCTGACGGGAAGCGTTGTCGTAGCTTTCGATGGAAAGATTATCCTTATCCAGCATATTGAATTCCCAGGTGTTTCGTCCAATGGTCATATGCGCATTCTGGACATAACGATGGAGGGATTCTGCTGCAGCATGACCGGCGGCAATTGCATCGATGGCAAAACTTGGGCCCGTGTACACATCTCCGCCAACGAAAATATCCGGCTGACCGGTCTGATAGGTTAAGGCGTCCGCAACGATGGCAGGACCTTTGAATTCTATATTTTCATTTAATACCAGATCTCCCCATACGGAAGCCTGTCCAACTGCAAAAATGACACGATCGCAGGACAAGGTAAAGGTTTCTTCTTCGTTATAGGTTGGAGCAAAACGCCCCTGTGCATTTTTTACGGAAGTACATTTCTTAAATACAATACCGCATACCTTGCCATTGTCTGTGAGGACCTCTTTTGGTCCCCATCCATTCATGATCACAACGCCATCTTCGACAGCTTCGCGAACTTCTTCATCGGATGCCGGCATTTCCGCAGCAGATTCCAGGCAAAGTGCCGTAACCTTCTTAGCACCGCTTCGGATGCTGACTCTGGCAGCATCGATGGCAACATTACCACCGCCTACTACGACTACAGTTCCGTCAAAACAGGTACTGCCGGTATTGGCCTCGTGCAGGTAATCAATGGCGGTAAAGGTATCCTCTGCGGTATCGCCGGGGATATTCGGACGGCGTCCGGCGCTGCATCCAATGGCGATATAGAATGCCTTATAGCCTTCTGCGCGTAGTCCGGGAAGGGTAACATCTTTGCCGACTTCAACGCCGGTCCGGATCTCCACGCCCATCTCACGCATTACGTCGATTTCGGCCTCAATGACATCTTTTTCCAGTTTATAGGATGGGATGCCATAACGAAGCATACCGCCGCAGTATTCGTTCTTCTCAAAGACGGTGGGATGATACCCTTTTTCCGCCAGGAAGAAGGCTGCTGACATACCGGCGGGGCCACCACCGATGATGGCGATCTTCTCGTCAAAATGATCCATATGGATACTTGCAGGAATCACAGTGGGTGGAATATATCTGGTTTCTGCCTTAAGGTCCAGCTCTGCAAGGAACCGCTTCACTTCATCAATGGCAACCGGCTGGTCGATGGTACCGCGGGTACAGGCATCTTCACATTTACGATTGCAGATATGACCGCAGACTGCGGGGAAAGGATTCTGTTTCTTGATCAAAGCCAGGGCCTCCCGGTATTCTCCCAGAGCGGCTTTCTTCAGATACCCCTGTACCGCAATATGTGCAGGGCAGGCAGTCTTGCAAGGAGCTGTTCCGCTTTTGTGGCTGTTGATACGGTTGTTGTCGCGATAGTCCGGATCCCATTTTTCCGGTCCCCACTTCACATCGTCCGGAAGCTCCTGTTTCGGATAGGCAACCGGTGTGCCGTCTTTCTGGCAGAGCTTCTGACCGAGGCGGGTAGCACCTGCAGGACAGTATTCCACACAGCGTCCGCAGGCAACGCACTTTTCGGCATCCACGTGAGCCACATATGCGGAACGGGACATATTCGGAGTGTTGAAAAGCTGAGAGGTACGTAAGGCGTTGCAGATATTTACGTTGCAGTTGCAGATGCCGAAGATCTTGTTTTCTCCATCAATATTGGTGATCTGATGAACAAAACCGTTCTCATCTGCCCGTTTCAGAATCGCCATGGCCTCTTCGTAGGTAATATCGTGGCCTTTTCCGGTCTCACGGCAGTAATCTGCAAAATCGCCGACACCAATGCACCAGCCGTAATCATCGTCTCCAACACCTTCACCCAGAACCTTTCGGGATGCGCGGCAGGAACAACGCCCCACACCGATATGGCCCTCGTATTTCTTCAGCCAGTAAGAGATATGCTCAATGTCCAGAGACTGGTTTTCCATTTCAATGGCCTTTTCCACCGGAATTACATGCATACCGATACCGGCACCTCCAGGAGGTACCATCTGGGTAACACCTGCCAGTGGAATGTAGGTCATGCGCTCAAAGAAGGATGCAACATCCGGATGGTTCTCCAGCCGGGGATTGCTGCCGTCTTTTCGCTCCTCCATGTTGAAAAGCTCTGCGGAGCCGGGGACAAACATAGGAAGGATGTAACGCCTTTTTCCCGGAGGGGCAGTTCGTCCGTTATGGTCGTAATGATATCCGTAATCATATTCCAGAAGGCCGATGTAGCACATTTCCTTAATAACCTTTCGGAAATGATCTACATTGTCCTTGTTGATTTTGTTTAATTTGCAAAGCTCATTGAAGGTGTAAGGCGTCCGCTTCTTCATGCGAAGACCGATTTCCGCCATTTCTTCCGTAATGATTTCTGCCAGACCCCAGTATTCCGGGTCTTCTACCTTGACTCCGCCGATCATGTGAGCGGCAACGTCCGTGATCTTTCTGCCCAGTGCGATGATTTTCTTACTCGGCTCTTTATCGTATTTATGATTGGCCGGCCACTGGTTGTATTGTTCCATATCAAATGCCATATATTTTTCCTCCGTTGATGATACAAGATTGGTTTGGGCGTCAGAGATGCTTACAGATTGTTATTATTCTTAAGGACAGTATAAATGATTTTACGGTTTTACTCTGACAGACAATATCGTAAACTTATTCTTTTCAAGAACATATTCTCCATGCAGCATCGTCGTTACCTCCCGGATCCGGGATGGTTCCGGCAGATCCGGTTCTTTCGTTCCTGCACTTTCCAGAATATAGGCTTTCGCCTCTCCGGTGATTCCGTTTCCTTTGTCATCTTCGAATTCCAACAGGAAATCTTCTTCGGTTGTATTCACCGCTTTTACAAAGAATTCGTCCTCGTTCCGGGTTACGGAAACATAGATACCTTTTGCCCGGAGCTCTTTTTCCTGTCCGTTCAACGGGACAATATAGTCTCCGCGATAGTTCGCATACATTTTCTGCACCTGGTAACTTGGTGTCGTGTATACCTTTTGATCATCAAACCAGATCAGGTCCGGCTTCCATTGACTATGGCCGATCCGGTTAAAGAGTGGCGCATAGGAGGCCAGTTTTACCACATCTGCATTACGTTCTACGCCCGTCAGAAATGCCGCTTCTGCCAGGGCGCTCTCCATTGTGTTTTCCCGTTCTTTTGTATGTGCTGCATATTCTCCGGCAAAAACAGCCACATCCCGGGGATATTCATCGTAGAAGTCCACATGCTCGTACAGCCACTTCGGCGGAACGTAATAATGCTCATCCACCCCATAGCAGAAACCTGGCTTATCTGCTTCTCCCTTTCGATAGAAATCCCAGGCTTCGTCAAACAGCGGAAGATCCAGAATAGGACCTGCCGTTCCCAATAGTTTCATATCCGGATACACGGCATGGATCGCTTCTTCAAACTTTTTGTGGCGCTGATACAAATCGACATACTGCGTTTCCCATTGCTCATTGCCAACGGCCAGCATCTCCAGGCCAAATGGCCGGGGGTGTCCCATTCTTGCCCGCAGGCTTCCCCATCTGCTATCAGCCGGTCCGTTGGCAAATTCAATCAGGTCCAGTGCGTCCTGAATGAAAGCGTCAAATTCCGGACTGTCAGAATCCACCATTTCTGTAGTACGAAACTGGCAAGCCACTCCCATACCCAGCACCGGTAGGGCCTTTGCCCCCAGCAATTCACACAGCAGAAAGTATTCATAGAATCCAATCCCGTAGCTTTGCCCATAGTGGGACGTTGTTGGCCGCATTATGTCCGGTTCTGTCTTCATGCGATCATCCTCAAAGGACCACAGATTTGGAATATATTTTCGATCCTTCAGCTCTCCCACAGTTTTCTTCCACTGATACCGGTTTTCCAGACTGATTCCCTCAACGATGCATCCCCCGGGGAATCGGATAAAACCAGGATTCATTTCCTTCAGTGCTTCAAAAAGATCTTTTCGAAACACGCCGGCAACGGCAGATTCCGGAATCATGGAGATCAGATCAAACTCTACAATACCTGTTCCGCCAAGTCTAAGGATAAAGTCGGCTCCCCGAACTGTTTCCCGCGCAGTGATGTGCATTTCATAATAATTCCACTGATGCTCACGGCTTCGATTTGTGGAATCCAATGCTTTGATTGCTGCGATACGCTCCGCGAAATCTTCAAATTCCGGATGAATCTCCATTTTCAGATCCGAGAAGGGCAAATATGGAATCGGGTGAACAGCAGCCACTTGATCGGAAGCGTACACGATTCCGTCTTTTTGAATTTCGACAGAGAAGCTTTCTCCCTGGTACTTTACACATCTGGCATAGAAAGAAACCTTGAAGGTTTCGCCCTTTTCCATATAGATCCCATCATAGGCCTGGTTCGAAAAACCTTGTCCCGAAGCGTATGATGTAAATCGAAGATAGTGCGGATTCTCCACCGACAAGGGGGTTCCGGTTACATACTGCATCCGCGGGGCTTCCTCTCCGTCTTTGCATACGGCATGCCAGGCATATCCAAAATCATCAATGGCATAGAAGTTTCCAGGCGTTCCGTGAGATTCTTTTGCTTCAAAGGAACGATTCTCGATCATTTCCGCATAAAGACCGCCATCTGCGGCGCAGTTAATATCCTCAAAAAACAAACCAAACATATCCTCGGAGATTTTCTCGCCGAATGTATTCGTAATCCTCATAATATATCCTCCATTTGAACTTTATATTATAATGAATAGGTTCCTCTTGCAATACGTTTCAAGACTTCTTTTTCGCAGAGATCCTTTACCACTCTTTGCAGCTGTCTGCGGCTGCTCCCAAGCTTAAGTGCCATCTGGTCCATGCCGGTAAAAGCGTGATCAACCGTCTCATTTTTCAGATAAAAAACCAGTTTGTCCGAAAGCGTAAGGGAGGGCTGTTCCCTTGCACTGATGATATTGACCATATGAGTCAGGGATTGAATCAGAAAATGGAGGAATTTTTTGTCATTTGCCAGAATGGTTTTGTATCTGGCGATGGGAAGTCCAAGGCAAAGGACTTGGGAATCTGCTTCGCAAAAGAAAGAGGAAGTTTCATTTCCAAAAAATTCCAGATTACCGAGAACGGAGCCTTCTGATGCCAGAATGCAGGGGATGAAATTCCCTTCCGCAGTCAGGTTATATATCTTTACATCGCCTTTTAAGACGAATAACAGATAAG
>JABUSW010000356.1 GCA_021443885.1 Blautia sp. | reverse complement strand
CCAAGACCGCCAAAAAGGCATTTAACAATCACAATCGCAAATACTCCGCCAAGGCTCGGAATATAAAGCGGACAACAGCTTGGAAGGCAAAGCGCAAGAAGCAGACCGGTAAGAACTGCACTGCCATCCTTGATTGTTACCGGTTTTTTTACAATAATATCGAATACTGCTTCGGATGCAACTGTTGAAAGTATGGTAACAAGAATTGTAAGGAATGCTTCCAATCCATGAAAATAAACCCCGACAATTGCAGAAGGTACCAAAGCAAGTATTACATTATACATAACCGAACTCGTCGAAAGCTTGCTTCTGACATGTGGTCCTGAGGATACATTTAAAAGAGTTACTCTTTTCTGCATTTATTTTCCACCTCCCTGCTGTTTTTTTGCCGCGGTAATTTCCGCTTTTGCATGCTTGAATAACTGCATCAAAGGACGTTTTGCAGGGCATACATAAGTGCAGGAACCACACTGAATACACTCCATTCCGTAAAGCTTCTTTTCATAGCGTTCGTAATTTCTCTTTTCAGCGGCAACGGCCATCATTTGCGGAACCAGACCTAACGGACAGACATTATTGCATCGACCGCATCTGAGACACGTTGTCATCTGCTTCTGTGCATCTTCCACATCATCGTAGGTAAGAAGGGTAAGCGCATTGTTATTTTTCAGAACAGGCGTAGAAAGCTCTGCCAGAGAGAAGCCCATCATAGGCCCTCCGCAAAGAGCTTTCTTCAGACGTATCTCATCCTTGATTCCACCGGCAAATTCTACCAGTTCTTCAAAGGATGTTCCGATTTTAACGATAAGATTCTTAGGTTCTTTGACGGCATCACCTGTAACGGTTATGGTTTTTTCATATAATGGTTCTGTCTTACAGACTGCACGGTAGATGGCATAAACAGTGGCAACATTATCAACAATACAGCCTACATCAGCAGGTAGCATACCCAGTTTCAGATGTTTTCCGGCAACAAGACTGATACAGGAACGCTCTCCTCCCTGGGGATACTTTGTTTCAGCTGCCAGCACCTCAATATTCGGCGTGCCTTCGCAGGCTTTTTTCATAGCAGCAATGGCTTCCGGTTTATTCTGCTCAATCAGAATAACTCCTTTTGCCGTTGGAAACAGCCGGAGCATGATTTTCATACCTTCCACGATCTCCGGGGCGTGGCATCTCATCAGCTGATCGTCACACGTGATGAATGGTTCACATTCTGCACCGTTTGCAATAATGTATTTGATCTCTTCCGGGTTTTTCGGTAAAAGCTTTACATTTGTCGGAAAGCCAGCCCCACCAAGGCCTACAACACCAGCCCATTTTACCGCATCAATGATTTCCTGATTTGTCATTTTATCATAATTGCGATCTGATCCGATGCCGGGATCCGGGGTAAATTTCCCATCATTGTCGATTACGATAGATTGTACCATCACGCCTAAAACGTTGCGGCGCAATTCGATGGCTTTGACGGTTCCGGAGCAGGAACTATGTACATTTGCTGAGATAAAACCATCTGCCTGCGCAATCAGCTGACCCATCCGAACCGGATCGCCTTTTGCAACGACCGGCTGCGCAGGTTTTCCGATATGCTGATTCAAAGGAAGCACAACTTCATTTTTGGGCAATAATACCTCGAAAGGGGCATCTTTTGAATACTTTTTACAATCATTCGGGTGCACACCGCCACGAAATGTTGTTCTACTCATTTTCTTATCTCCCTGAATAATTAATATTTAATAAAATCTGGTTACCCAAAGATTTTTCGCTTCATTTTAACACGATTATTTGCAAAAATCCATACAAATAGCTCCTCCTTTTTTGATTTTCCCCATTAATATGTGTATAATAAAAGAGATACTGTTATCGATGAAGGAGCAAATGAGATCATGGTTTTTATCAAAACTGCAATAAGTATAGATTCTTTTATGAAACCGGACTTTATATGTCACTGTACACATGGGAAAATTCCTTCCAGTCCAATGTATTATGATATTGAAACCACCGGGCTTTCCGCTGAAGCTTCTTATGTGTATCTGATCGGTGCGGTTCAAAGCGAGCATGAAATCTATTATCTCAATCAGTGGTTTGCCTCTTCTCCGGAAGAGGAACCTGACATATTGTCTGCCTTTTTGTCGTTCATTCAGGAGCACCGGGTAGACTGTACGATTCAATACAACGGAGATCGTTTTGATCAGCCTTTTTTGACGAAAAGGTATCAGCAATATGGAATGGACTCCCCTCTGGATCCACTGCCCTCCGTCGACCTCTATAAGGTTTTTCGAAAGCTGAAGGGGCTGTTGAAGCTGTCTTCTATGAAACAACCGGAAGTAGAACAGCTTCTGTGCGAAGACGGAAAAAGAAACAGTCATAGAACTGCACAGGACGGAAAAGAAGGAATCCGGATTTATCGGAGATTCCTTAAAACAAAGGATGCTTCCCTTATTCAGGAACTTCTCCTTCACAATCAGGAAGATTTGTATGGATTGTTACGCATTCTATCCCTGCAGAGGATTCTCTTTTTGTATCATAATGCCTACAACATTCAGAATTGTGAATATGCGGATGAGTCCCTGTTGATTACTTTATTACTTCCATCTCCACTGCCTTTTTGTTTTTCGAATGGAAAAAACGGGTTCTATATAACAGGAAGGGATGATACGGTGCGCATTCGGATTCCGGTGTATCAAAACAAGATTCGCATTTATTATCAAAACTATAAGGATTATGATTATATTCCTTCAGAAGATTATGCGATTCCCAAAAGCATCTCCTGTTTTATGGAAAAAAGCCTTCGCATTCCTGCAAAGGCTTCCACCTGTTATAGTTACATTCCCTGTGATGAAGCTTTTCTGCGTGACAAACACCGCCAAACACAGCTTCTGTCCTATTCGCTTCCCTATTACTTATCCATATTATAGTGCCTGTTCTTCCCGGGAACAGGCGTCTTCTTCATCAGACAGCTGGTGACCATCGGACCTCTTTAATGGTGTCTCCGGTTTATCCGGCGCAGGATTCATAACAAACTGAACCAGTATTCCAATTATAGCAAGAACAGCAGCAATCATAACAGCAAAAGGGATCATATCTATTTCCATAATCCTGGTAGCAGAACATCCCGCAGCCGCACCGCCCAGCACGCTCGTTCCGACGATCAGAACCGGTTTTGAAAAATATAGGGTCAAAACACCAAGTGCTATCGATATTAATATGCATAAAAAGAACACGGCCGAGGATCTGGGTTTAATCAGATATAGGGTGAGGATAAGCCCCAGTCCCGCTCCAATTATAAAAATCCCGGCTTTGTAAACTGCAAACACAAAGATCGCAAGAACCGCACCGCAGATCACAATACAGATCAGCTTATAAAAATCTTCCGAAAGGCTCAAAAAGCCAGACAGAAAATAACCGCCGGCTGCTCCGATCAGAAATCCGGACAACATCATCCAGAAACGCAGGAGTCTGTAACCCAGCAAAACATTGATCAAGCCGAACACTGCCATTAGGATCGATAGCGCCAGCACGACTTGTGAATGCGTATCCAGATACAGAAAACGATATAAATAATCCGTTAATCTGGCAATCAGATTATCCAGCATAGTATCCCTCCAGGTAAAATAAAGCTGTTAAAACATGTAATAAACAGTGTATAAGTTGTCCAGTACTCCAAAATGGTATTCGATTTCTTCCAGCTCATGCTGCTGCATATAATACTGTGCAACCTCTTTCATGGAATCGCCATCGACCCAGTCCGTTTTTAATGCTTCGTATACATCTTGATCAAAACACTTAAAGCGTACAACAGCTGCACCATTATCAATACGCATCCTGCAATACTCCAGTACATCTTCCCAGTTATACTCATAGATGCATCCAAGATTCATAACATAAAAATTACACGTAACGGATGTGCACTGCGGTAACGGGAAATCCTGAATCGCCTGGTATGTTTTCTCATATTCCTCTGGAAAAGGACAGAGATAATCGTAGATGATCGTCTTGTGCTCCTCCAGATATTTCGCATCTCCTTCCAGAAAATCCGGCTGATCTCCATTTGTAACATCCACATAATAGAATTCTTCGTCCAGCATTATAATGTTCCAGGCGTGCCCCTCATCATTGTTTAGAGAGTTTCCTTCTACATAAATGCAATAGATGCCGAAACGTTCCATCAAATACTGAAAGGCACCGGCATAGCCTGCGCAAACAGCTTCCTTTTTCCAGAGAGAGCCTGCGAGACTCTGGTCATCTTCGGAAGGAATATAAGTCACCTGTTCGATCAGGTAGGTGTATACCGTTTTTGCAATATCATATTCTTGTGCACCTTCCGGAAGCAGTGCCTTTATTTCCTCATAAGCAGCTTCCATGCTCTGACAGATCTCGTCATATTCTTCGCCTATATGCGTGTATCCAGGTTCAAACAGACAGTAATCTCCCCGGGAATACGTTGTCTTATACACCTTTTCTCGGTTGTGTATCCAGAAAATCTCCGGATGATCCAATGTAACCGCATGATAAGAACGATTGATGATGTCATCATCCGAGAAGGACAGGTAGAATTCCGATTCGAAATTGCGTACCCCATTCAAAATTTCTCGATAACAACGTTTTTCAGAATCGTTCAGCTGATTAAAGTAATACTCATAGTGCCCTTCATCAGAATCAGCTACACTTAATTCCCGTAATCTTGCTATTTCAACAGGCTCCCCGGAGAGCAGCTCCGAAAAACCTTCTGCAAGCCAGTCGATTCCGGATTTATCCGCATCCTGGGCAAAAACCTGCACACGTCCATCGGAAAACAATATGCCAAAACAGAATTGAATAATAAGAAGCATGATACGTATTGCGTATCTGATCGTTGAATTCTTGTTCTTCATACTACACCTTTGTACCTATCCGATTTGTAATCTGCTTTTTCTGCAAGAAAGGACAGCCACAAACCTGGCTGCCCTTTTTCTTTGTTACTTGTATTCAACTTCCACAGCTTGAAGCTCTTCAATATAGAAAGAATCATCTGAAACAGAAAAACTGTTATCAATTACAGCACCTATATCATTTCCTGAAGGACTTACAGAATTGTCTTTGTTATTCTTGTTCTGTTTTTTATCCTTTTTCGTTGACTTTTTCGCAGTGCTGCCGGAGGTCTCATCTTCAAAATTCACTTCGATCTCTACCTTTTGAAGCGTATCTGTTTCCGATTCTGATTCAGACTTTAAAGGCTCTGCCAGGGTCTGTGCTTCCAGCAGAAGCTGCTCTTCTGTTTCCGTTTCAGAAGCCGTTTCCTTATCGGCATTGCGTTCCTCTTCCTCGGAGTCTTCTTCAGGATTCGGTGCGACAATAATATCTGCTACCGGAATCTCGTTTATCACTTCTGTCTCACATTGAATCTCATTGTCAATGCTCATTTCATCGGAAATAATGGTTTCCTCACCTGCAATTTCCGGTTCAATGTACTCAACAACTTCTTCTGTGATCAGCTCCGGTTCTGTGGAAATAAAGGAATCAGCCGCGCTGGCTTCTCCCGCATCACCATCCTGCGAAACTTCGTCTTCGATAATCATATCATCCGGGATGATCTCTTCCGGAATGATCTCTTCAATAACTTCTTCCTCCGGAAGATCGATGTCAGTAATATGATCGGTATCTGTAGACTCATCGATGACGGTTTCGTCGGCTTCAATCGTCTCTTCCGTCGGTGTGTTATCGTCCACCGGTGTATCCGTTACAGGTGTATCTGCAACAGCTTCTTCCGCTGCTTCAGTAAAGTCTTGCATTTCTTCTGTCAATACTTCTTCTGCAAGAACAGCCTGTGCATTTTCCAGGGCTTCTTCCGCACGGACATCCTCTACCGTGAATTTTTCTTTTTCGATTTTCTCGAATTCGTCCTTTGTCATAAAGAATGCCGGCTGGCGAATATAGCGAAAACTTGCACTATAGGCTTCGCCAACGGTTACACCGTTTTTGCCGGAGGAACAATGTACCGCGATCCAGTCACCTGCATCTGTTTTGCCGCAGATGATACCGACATGATTATCGCTTCCGGCTTCCGGACCTCTCTGAAATACGAGATCGCCAGGCTGTGCATCTTTCTCACTGACAGAATTTGCCTGTTCCCACTGGGTACTTGTTCCGTCCCCAATGGTATCCTGCATCTCCTTGTCCTCGTAACCATTGATAACAGACCAGGTTACAAATCCGCTGCAATCCAGACCAAATGCCCGAACCGTTCCGGTGCTTTTGCTGCCGGGGGATGTAACAGAAGCAGGTGTCCCCCAGGTCTCATCAACGCCGATCTCTGTAGATTTTCCGCCCCAGAAATAGCCGACTTTACCGACCAGTGAATATGCAGAAGTGATAACATTTACACGTTCTTCTGCAACATCGTCACCTACACTCTGTCGAACGAATCCTTTTGCGGCGGTTACCGTAGCACATAAAAGCTTACAATCCGTTTCCACATACTTTTTGAGAACCTTCTGACCTTTCTTGTCAATTTTGTTCTCTTTTACATAATCTTCAATGTGCTTATCCTCATACGCTACAAGCTTATCATCCTTCTTGTCATGAAGGATACCATTCATATCTTCAAAGATTCTTGCCAGGTCGTCCTTGGATTTTTCGTCGATCTTGAACTCTTCTTTACCAGCCAGATACTGTTCATATATATAGATTGCCAAAATATCCTGCCAGTTTCTTACCAGAAGAATGTCCTCCGATTTGGTAATCTCATTTGCTTTCGGAAGCTTGTTCTTCTCTCTGTATTCAGCCTCGATCTTGTCCATGACCTTGGCAAAATCCTCGGAGAAAGTTATTGCATAAACCGATTCCAGGCTCTTCAGATAAAAATCTTTTCCGGCATGAAGATTTGATACGTAGTTATAATATACAGGAGTTCCTTCCAGGCCTTTGGCATCTTCTGACTCCTGCAGAACTTTCAGCTCTTCTTCCAGTTTTACAAGCTGTTCTTCGTACTTTTTTACTTTCTCTTTTTCTTCGGGCGTCATGGATTCATACAGGCTTCTGGCACCCTCGATCAACGCTCTGTCTTCCAGGGATATCGCACGATTCAGACTTTGCATGCGGGTTATAAATTCGTTGATCTTTTTCTCATCCAACGGAACAGGTGTTACCGTTGGTGTTACGCTTGGGGTCGGTGTTACACTGGGATCCGGAATGGCTGTAGGATCCGGGGCTGCGGTTGGATCCGCAGGGATCGGTGTAAGGTTCGGGTCTGCAGGATCCGGAGTTACCGACGGGTCTGCAGGATCCGGAGTTACTGACGGGTCTGCGGGATCCGGAGTTACGGATGGGTCCGCAGGATCCGGAGTTACCGATGGGTCTGCAGGGTCCGGTGTAACGCTTGGATCAGTAGGATCCGGAGTTACCGATGGGTCTGCAGGCGTATCCGTGACAGTAGGGTCTGCAGGAGCGGGATCCGCAGGCGTTTCCGTTGGAACAGGATCCGCAGGCGTTTCCGTTGGAGAAGGTACATCCGGTTCTACCACAGGCGGCGTTGTCGAGTCTGCTGCCGGCGGAGTCGTTGGCTCCGGTGTGGTTTCCTCCTTCTTACCTTTCTCTGATATCTGTGCAGCCTGATTCGTCTTTTGTTCAGATTCCGCAAGAATGGTAGCCGGCGCAATCATGACCATTGCTGTCACTAATGTCAAGCACAAATACTTGGTAATAAATTTATTTTTCAACTTCTAGACTCCCTTCAAACGCTAGATTCCATCGAGTTCCTGTCTGAACACGATATCATTTCGCAATCCCCATATAATTACCTATTAAATCAAAATATATCTACAGTATTCTACCACATTGAAAAAGCAAAATCAACCAAGCATATTATTTTTTTAAGTTTTTATGAATAATGTTTAATTTTCATATCCGTTGGGATTTGATGACTGCCATCTCCAGGAATCTGCACACATTTCCCGAATTCCGTTTTCTGCCTTCCAGCCAAGTTCTTTTTCTGCTTTTGTTGGATCAGCGTAGCAGGTTGCAATATCTCCGGCACGACGTGGTTTGATCTGATAAGGGATTTTAACGCCGTTGGCGTCCTCAAAATTTCGGACAATATCCAATACGCTATAGCCAATGCCTGTTCCGAGGTTGTATACGGCAAGGCCTGCTTTTTCTTCAATCTTTTTCAGAGCCTTAACATGGCCTTTTGCAAGGTCAACGACATGAATATAATCCCGGACACCGGTACCGTCGTGGGTATCATAATCATCCCCAAACACGCCCAGCTGCGGAAGCTTTCCAACTGCGACCTGTGTAATATATGGCATCAGATTGTTCGGTATGCCATTTGGATTCTCTCCGATGGTTCCGCTCTTATGCGCTCCAATCGGGTTAAAGTAACGAAGAAGAACCACATTCCATTCCGGATCGGCTTTCTGAACATCTGACAGAATCTGTTCCAGCATGGACTTTGTCCATCCGTAGGGGTTTGTGCACTGTCCTTTCGGGCATTCTTCTGTAATCGGAATGAATGCAGGATTACCATAAACCGTAGCAGAGGAAGAGAAAATTATATTTTTCACACCTCTTTTTCTCATAACATCAATCAATGTTAATGTTCCGGCTATGTTATTTTCGTAATATTCCCAGGGTTTTGCGACAGATTCTCCCACTGCTTTCAAACCCGCAAAATGAATACAGGAATCAATTTGCTCCTGATCAAATATCGTATTCAAAGCATCACGATCCAGAATATCTGCTTTGTAGAATGTTACTTTTTTTCCGGTAATCGCTTCTACTCTTTCCAGGGATTTTTCACTGGAATTACATAGGTTATCTAATACAACCACATCATATCCGGCATTTTGAAGTTCTACAACCGTATGACTTCCGATATATCCTGCTCCACCTGTTACCAAAATAGCCATTTTCTATTCCTCCTTATCCTGTTTTATGACCGACCTGGTACATCGTCGGGCCGCGTTGTTGTTTTACAGTGCCATAACCCAGGTTTCAATTATGATCTTCTGATTTACAGAGAACGGATAAACCGCATAAAGGCATCTCTTCCCTCTTTTGTGCATTTATATACACCGGCATCTTCCAGTACCTGAACAAAGACGTTCCCGATTTCATTCTGAATGATCTGATCAACATTATCTTCTGTAATCAATTCATATTTCGAGGAAAAAGAAGCAAACCAGTCCGCATGCTTCCCGAGAACCTTATCATCTCTAATATCTGTTCCTGTCAGGATCGCCTGCTTTAACAGCTGCATTTCCGATTTCAGACGTGCCGGAAGCACTGCCAGTCCCATCACTTCGATCAGGCCGATGTTTTCTTTTTTGATGTGGTGCAGTGACGCATGTGGATGATAAACACCAAGAGGATGTTCTTCTGTTGTGATATTGTTTCGAAGAACAAGATCAAGCTCGTAATATTCACCATTCTTTCGAGCGATAGGCGTTATTGTATTGTGCGGTTCTCCGTCCGTTTCCGCAAAGATAAATGCGGCTTCATCCGTATACCCTCTCCAACGCTCCAGAATATGATATGCAAGATCAATGATTCGATCCGTGTCTGTTCCGCTTAAGCGGATAACAGACATTGGCCACTTCAAAATTCCAGACCGGATGTCTTCAAATCCCCGAATCGTAAATTCTTTTTCAACAGGTGCTTTTGCCATCGCAAAAGTGTATCTGCCGCCCTGAAAATGATCGTGGGTCAGGATCGATCCCCCAACAATTGGAAGATCTGCATTGGAACCCAGTATATAATGCGGGAAAAGCTTTACAAAGTCAAAAAGCTTGATAAACGTCTCCCGATTGATCTTCATGGGTGTATGTTCCCGATTAAAAACGATGCAATGCTCATTATAATAAACATACGGGGAATACTGGAAGCCCCAGGGACTATCATTGATCGTAATCGGAATGATCCGGTGATTCTCTCGTGCCGGATGGTTCAATCTGCCGGCGTATCCCTCGTTTTCAAAGCATAACAGACACTTCGGATAGGACGTATTCACTGCTGTTCTGGCAGCTGCGATTGCTTTTGGATCTTTTTCAGGCTTGGAAAGATTAATGGTTATATCTATGGAACCGTAGGGGCTTTCCGTCTTCCACTTCTGATCCTTCCGGATTCGATAACGGCGAATATAATCATTGTCCTGGCTGAATTTATAGAACCAGTTTGTTGCCTCTTGCGGTGAATCATTGTATTTCTCCCAGAATGTTTTCTGGACCTGTGCAGGGCGAGGGGTCAGACAATTCATCAGTTTTGTGTCAAATAAATCTCGATAGCCGATGCTGTCTTCGATCAAGCCTCTTGCACAAGCTTCATCCAACAGTTCTTTCAGTATCATTTCAAGGTCATTTCCTTTGACCTCTTGCGGTTCTTCGTATGTATCTTCGTGAAAAATATCGAGAAGCAGATTTGTTGTATATGCTCTTTCGCATTCCGGCAGTAAGCCTGTCTTAATACCATATTGAACCAATTCTGCGATCTGTTCTGATAACATCTTTACCTCCTATATTCAACACTCAATCTTATGGGCGCCCTGTGCACATTCTACTACATAGAATTCGGCTTCAACGCCTGTTTTCTCTTTGTAATTCTTTCCAACCTCCTGAATGAACCGGTCAACGGAATCGTTTTCAACAATGCTGACGGTACATCCACCAAAGCCACCGCCTGTGATACGTGATCCAAGAACTCCCGGGATTGCCCAGGCAAGCTCCGCAAGTATATCTGTTTCTGCACAGGAGGTCTCGTAATCATCTCGTAAGGATACGTGAGACTGATTCATAAGTTCGCCGAATTTTTTAATATCATTTTCTTTTAAGGCAGATACCGCTTTTATGGCACGCTGATTTTCGTATACGGCATGTTTTGCTCTTTTCCGACATACCGGATCCTTAATGGCTTCTTTGAACTGCTCAAACCGGCCTTCGTCCAGGTCTCCAAGGGTCTTCAGATCCGTTACAGCCTGAAGGTCTTTTAAGGCTGTTTCACATTCTTCCCTTCTCTTATTATAGGAAGATTCCACAAGGCTGTGTTTTACTTTACTGTTGGTAATAACGATCTTTGCATTGGACAATTTTACCGGTGCATATTCGTAGGAAAGCGTGTTTGTGTCAAGAAAGATCGCGCAATCCTTTTGCCCCATAGCACTGGCAAACTGATCCATAATTCCGCAATTCATTCCATTGAAATGATTCTCGGAGTATTGACCGATCAGTGCAAGCTCCTGCATGGATATCTCAAAGCCAAAGGTATCACGTATCATCAGTCCGGTAAGCACTTCCAGGGAAGCGGATGAAGAAAGACCGGAACCGGCCGGTATATTTCCGTAGATCAGAATGTCCATACCGGAAGGAATCGTATATCCTTGTTTCTCAAAAGTCCACATTACCCCTTTTGGATAATTGGTCCAGTTTGCTTCTTCCGATGGAACGAGATCATCCAGGGATGATTCATAGATTTTTTTTCCTTTCATATTCAAAGAACAGAAACGAAGAATTCGATCATCCCTTTTTGCGATCACGCCATATGTACCGATGGTCAATGCACATGGGAAAACGTGCCCTCCATTGTAGTCGGTATGTTCTCCGATAAGATTGACTCTTCCCGGAGCAAAATAGATTCCGTCAATGTCAGTACGATCAAATGCATTTACAAATTCCTGTTTCAGTTCTTCCACTGTGTGACCCATTTTTAAATCCTCCTTCATCTATTATTCTTGATTTATTTATGTTCTAAGTTTATATTATCAATATAGTATGCTTTTAACCAGGTTGCTATAATAATATTAGCTAATGATAGAAGGATATTGAGATTTCATGAAATTAAACATTGATAATACCAACAAAGAGATCAAACAGCACGGAAGTTATGATTTCCCGTTCCGTTTGAGTCACGAAAAGCTTTCTTATTTTGAAACACATAGTTTTCCCTGGCACTGGCACACAGAGTTCGAAATCACACTTGTATTAGAGGGGGATATCACTTATCATGTGAATGAAAACAAGTACCATCTCAATCCCGGTGATATTCTGTTCTGTAATACCAATACCATGCACGCAGGCTATAAGGCCTGTTCGGACGATTGTCATTATCTTTCCATGACCTTCCATCCACGTCTGGTTTACGGAAGCAGTTCCAGTATTCTTTACAAAAAATACATCGCTCCGATTACCGGTGATAATTCCGTGTCCTCTGTTTATCTGGAAGGGCGGCTGGAAGAGACCAGGATCCTGTCAGAAGAGTTCCGAAATGCATTGGATCTGTATGAGAAACAAACCGATCATTATGAAATAGAGCTTATGATCTCGATTCTTAAAATGTGGAAAATCATATATTCACATTGCGGAAGTAAGGAAAACAACACCGGAAACGAGCGCGATACCGAACGGATCCGTACATTGATCGAATACGTTCAGAAACACTATCCGGAAAACATAACATTGGAAGACCTTGCAGGTGAGATTCATCTGTGCAGAAGTGAATCATGCCGCCTGTTCAGAAGATACATGAATCAGACCATGTTCGATTATCTCTTAAACTATCGTATTGAGCAAAGTCTTGATCTGTTAAAAAACAGCAATCTGAATATTACACAGATTGCCTTGCAGGTTGGTTTCTCTACTCCAGGATACTATACCCGTCTGTTTCGCGGCCGCATGGGAATAACGCCAGTGCAATACCGCAAGCAGCTCTTACGAACATAAAATGACTCTGAGAGGAGATGCTATATATGAAATTAGACAGCATTATAAGCAACGTCACAAGTGTGCTCTGCTCTTTCGCAAGCAGGATCCTGCTTG
>JABUSW010000054.1 GCA_021443885.1 Blautia sp. | reverse complement strand
GCATCGGTCAGGACAAAGGTTTCCGGATCCGTCATTCCCTGGAAATAGATTGCCATCAGCATGGCAGACATCTGGTATTCCGGGATACTGCCGGCTACATATTCTCTGATCATCCAGCGAATCTCCGGTTCTTGCAATATGCCGCCGTTTCGCTTTTTTTCAATGAGATCGTACATGCGCATAGAGATATCCTCCTTTATGTTATATCGCGAATCACATAGAGGATTCGCAGGCAGGGGCGTGCCTGATGAGGGGGTCACCCCTTTTGAGATGCGAGGCTGCCGGGACCAAAGCTCATTGGGAGCAGGTCCTTTAACAGGAAGGTTTTATATTCTTTTGCGGAAGTGGCTAATATGACGACAAAGGCTTCGGGATCGCAGAATTCCCTGAGTACCTGCCGGCACAGCCCACAGGGAGGACAGTAATCCACCTGTCCCGCTGACAGCTCCTGTTTGCCGCCCACGATTGCGATGGCCTGAAAATTCCGGATTCCTTCCGATACTGCTTTGAACACGGCGGTTCTTTCTGCACAGTTGGTAGGGGTATAGGCTGCATTTTCAATATTGCAGCCCCGGAAAACGGTTCCTTCTTCCGATAGAAGAGCAGCGCCGACCGCGAAATCGGAGTAAGGAACATAAGCAAGCTCTCTGGCCAAAAAGGCTTCTGTGATCAGATTCTCGATCGTTTCGGGAGTCATTATGCATACCTCCTTTTTGCGTTCTTTCCTTATCTCTATTTTATAGTATTTGGTGATAAGCGTCAATGAAAGTCGCCTTCGGATATACTTTTTGCAGGGAATGTTGTATAATGATCCGGATAGAAAGGCAGAAGGAAAAAATGGAACAAAGCAGACAGGATCTGCAAAACAGGAAGGATGAGGAACAAATAGTATGTATGATTATCTGATCGTTGGTGCCGGATTATATGGTGCGGTTTTTGCACAGCAGGCAAAGGCCTCTGGGAAAAGCGTTCTTGTAATTGATAAACGGCCGAATATAGCAGGAAATGTTTATACGGAAAAGGTGGAGGGGATACAGTTTCACAAGTATGGCGCTCACATTTTTCATACCAGTAATGAGGAAGTGTGGAAGTATGTGAATCAGTTTGCGATGTTCAATCGTTTCACCAACGCACCGGTTGCGAATTACAAAGGGGAATTGTATTCCCTGCCGTTTAATATGTACACCTTTAATAAAATGTGGGGTGTGACAACACCGCAGGAGGCAATGGCGAAAATTCAGGAGCAGAGGGCGGAGATCATCGGGGAACCCCGGAATCTGGAGGAACAGGCGATCTCGCTGGTGGGACGTGACATCTATGAGAAGCTCATTAAGGGTTATACCGAGAAACAATGGGGACGTGACTGCAAAGAGCTGCCGCCGTTCATTATCAAACGGCTGCCGGTACGCTTTACCTTCGATAACAATTATTTCAATGCGTTGTATCAGGGGATTCCTGTTGGAGGATACACGAGAATGGTGGAGCGTATGCTGGAGGGTGTTGAGGTCCGTCTGAATGTGGATTATCTTCTGCATAAGGATACGTACGACGTCATAGCCGACCGCGTGATCTATACCGGTGCCATTGATGCATATTTCGGATATAGGCTTGGGTATCTGGAATATCGTTCGGTCCGATTTGAAAATGAAGTGCTGGATATCCCGAATTACCAAGGGAATGCGGCGGTGAATTATACGGACCTGGAAACACCATGGACAAGGATCATTGAGCATAAATGGTTTGAATTTGGCAAGGATGAACAAGGAAATGACCTGCCGAAGACCATAATAAGCCGCGAATTCAGCTCGGAATGGAAACCCGGAGATGAACCCTATTATCCGGTGAATGATGATAGGAACGGAAAGCTCTTTGAAGCATATAAGGAAATGGCGGCAAGAGAAGAGAAGGTCATCTTCGGAGGCAGGCTTGGAGAGTATAAATATTACGATATGGACCAGGTGATTGCAGCCGCATTAAAGAAGTGCAGGGAAACTCTTTAAGGCGCTGATTCTGTTCGATACCTCCAATGATGCGATTGCACATGGCTGAAAAACCAAATGTTTTACAAACGGATCAAAAGCATAATGCGAAATATTTATATGTATGGATATAAATATTTCGCATTAATATTTTTAATAAATTTATATAAATATTTACATGAATTCGGTGTGAATATTGGGGGGATGCAATTAAACGAAAGAAAAAATTGTACTTTTTATACAAAATTATGATCAAAAACATATGCAATTATACAAAATCGATACTTTTGAGCAATATTGTATTGAAAAAAACATATAAAATTATATAATTTTGTTTAACAGGGGTTACGGCTAATTCCCCGTTAAAATTTATTATCAGGAGGACATCTAAAATGAAAGCAAGAAAAATTGCAGCAATCGCTATGACAGCAGCTATGGTAGCTGGTATGGCAGCTCCGGCAATGGCTGAGGCTGAGTTACTTCCGGGCGGTGGAAGCAACATCATTTACATCATCACACCTTCTACATCAAACCCGTTCTTTAATACAGAACAGGTTGTCGGTGAAGCGAAAGCTGTTGAGCTTGGATACGAAGTAAAATGCTTCTCACATGATGATGATGCAGCAAAACAGTTAGAGTATTTCGAAGCAGCGATCAATGACAAAGCAGCAGCAATCATTTGCGACAATGCCGGTGCAGACGCTTCTGTAGAAGCTGTTCAGAAAGCTTATGACGCCGGAATCCCAACATTCCTGATCGACCGTGAGATCAACGAAAGCGGAATCGCAGTTGCTCAGATCGTAGCAGACAACGCACAGGGTGCAGCAGCTATCGCTGAGAAGTGGGTTGAGGCTATGGATTATGAAGGCAAATATGCGGAATTACTTGGTCTTGAATCCGATACAAACTGCCAGGTTCGTTCTGAAAACTATCATTCCGTAATCGACGAATACGATACAATGGAAATGGTAGCTCAGCAGTCCGCAAACTGGGATCAGACATTAGCATACGAAAAGACAGAAGCGATCCTTCAGTCCAATCCGGAAATCACAGGTATCATCTGTGGTAACGATACAATGGCATGTGGTGCAGTTCAGGCTTGTCTCGATGCTGAACGTACAGATATCAAGGTTATCGGTCTTGACGGATCCGATGAAGCAGCAGCTTATATCAAATCCGGTGAAATGGTTGGAACAGCTCTTCAGCAGATCGCAAGAATCACAGAAATGGCTATCGAACAGGCAGATGCTTACCTGAAAGGAACAGCTCCGGAAACAGAGAAACAGCTTGTTGAATGTGTAGCTATCACAGCTGAAAACGTTGACAAACTTTCCGCATTTGTTTATACAGAATAATCGTAAACAAATTAATAACAGGAATTAAACAAAGAAGGGCATTGGCAGAGTGGAAAAGCTACTTTTGCCAGTGCCTTTTCCATTCAGAAAGCTCTTACCAGGGCGAATAAAGGAGAAGAGTCGATATGAAGAAGAGAATTGCATTGCTTATGGCAATGACCCTTATATCATTTAGCCTGACAGGCTGCATTAAAGTCATAGAGAAAGGCACGGAAGGGGAGTATACAGGTGAAGTAGCCTTTGACGCCGCTGCAGATTCCAGCAGTACCTGGTCTCCGATCGTGGAAGAACTCACCAATAATGCAGTGGATATCGCAGAGATAATGAAAGGGGATGGAATCACACAGCCCATGGCAATTTCCGGAAGCGGAGAGGTTGCAGAATTTGAATCCAAAGCCAATGGCAAAAAGAACGCTCTGATCATGAAGATCGACGGTGTCAGTGATCCGGTGAAGATCCAGATCGGTTCCATTTACTCCGGTACCGATATTCGAGACATCCAGTCATTAAAAGAGTTTGGAAGCTTTACCAATCAGACAGAGTGGTCGGAATACGCTAAGGCTTTGAATAAGGAAGTAGATGCACAGGTAGTTGCACCGCTTGCGATCGATGACAGTGTCGTTGGAAAAACCATTACATTCGTTGGCGCTGCTTCTGCATCCGGAGGCGAGATCACCATAACGCCGGTTAGCATGACAGTAGAATAAAAGGGGGGAACCAATATGTTTGATGATCCGAATGTTGTTCTCCATTGTGAAAAAATAGATAAGATCTATCCTGGAACGAAAGCGCTTGATGGCGTATCCTTTGATCTTCTGAAGCAGAAGGTTAACGTACTGATCGGAGAAAACGGCGCAGGAAAATCCACATTGATGAAAATGATCGCAGGTATCGAACAGCCATCCGCCGGTAAAATGTATATGGATGGAGAAGAGGTTTTCTTCAAAGATACCAATGCAGCCCGGGCAAAAGGCATCGGCATCATCCATCAGGAATTAAGCCTTTTTCCGAACCTGAGTGTGTACCAGAATATTTTCATGTGTCATGAAGAGAAATCAGGACTCTTTCTGAATAATAAGAAACATATTGAAGGTGCTAAGAAGATCCTGAAGCGTCTGGAGCATGAGATTCCCCCGGATACGCTGGTGGGAGATCTGCGTGTGGGTCAGCAGCAGATGGTAGAGATCGCCAGAAATCTGGTGCAGGATGATCTTCGTGTTCTGATCATGGATGAACCCACATCTTCCTTGTCTGCTGCAGAAGTAGATGTTCTTTTCAAGATTATGCGCGAGCTTCTGGAGCAGGGTATTTCTATTGTATACATCTCGCATCGTCTGGAAGAGATTATGCAGATCGGCGATCATGTTACCATCCTGCGTGATGGAAAATACGTTGCAGATGCAGATATCAAAGATATCGAGCTGAGCTGGATCGTGGAAAACATGGTAGGAAAAAATACACAGTATCATCGTTTTGAACGCTCCATCGACCTGAATAAGGCAGAGAAGATCCTGGAAGTGAAAAATTTATGCCTTCCGAAGAAGGGCGGTGGCTGGCTTCTGGATAATGTCAACATCCATCTGAAAAAAGGAGAGGTTCTCGGCGTATATGGTCTGCTGGGTGCCGGACGAAGCGAGCTGTTTGAGTGTCTGATGGGAATGCATCCGGAGCATACCGGAGAAGTCATTTTCAACAATCAGAAAATCAATATCAAAGACATCTCGTCGCAGATCGACAAGGGATTTGCATTGGTTCCGGAAGACCGTCAGAGACAGGGACTGATCCAGCCCATGGATATCTGCAAAAATGCATCCATTGCTTCCTTGCAGAATTTCCGGAAATTTATTTTCCATGGAACTGCGAAAGAAGAAAAAGCAGTGGACGAACAGATCAAGGAACTGCACATCAAAGTTGCAGACAAGCATCTGCCGATTCTTTCGTTGTCAGGCGGTAATCAGCAGAAGGTGGTTATCGCAAAAGGATTGCTGACACATCCGGAGGTACTGCTTCTCGATGAACCGTCCAGAGGTATTGACATCGGTGCCAAAACAGAAGTATTCGAGATCATTCATGAGCTTGCAGAGAGTGGACTTTCCATTATCGTGATTTCTTCGGAACTTAAAGAAATCATGGCCATCGCAGACCGCATTTACATTCTGTCAAATGGAAAACTCACCGGAGAGCTTGCCGGAGATGAAATTGCAGAAGATACACTTGTACGTGCATCCTATGCCGGACTTGGAACCGGTAAGGGCGAATGATCTTGGGAAGGAGCTTATCATCATGAAAAATAAAAACAATAATCAGCTTTTAATGACATTGCTGAAAGGAAGAACCTTTATCGTTTTGATCGTTCTGGTTATTTTCTTCAGCATTGCAGCGCCGTCATTTCTTTCAATGACAACCCTTACAATGGTAGCAAAACACGTTGCATTGTATGGAATCCTTGGTATTGGTATGACTTTTGTCATTATCACCGGAGGCATTGACCTTTCCGTTGGTTCTGTTGTCGGGCTTACCGGTATGCTGGCAGGCGGTCTGATTCAGGAAGGTCTGACACTTGGCAATAAAACCATTTATTTCAGCGTTGGTCTTATCATCGTGATCATGATGATCTTCGGCATGCTGGTAGGTGTGGTGAATGGTCTCATCGTAACCAAATTAAATGTTGCACCCTTTATTGCCACCTTGGGAACCATGTATATCTGCCGTGGTTTTGCAAATCTTCGCTCCGGCGGTGCTACCTTTGCGAAAATCGATGGATACGAAGGTCTTGGAAATACCGGATTTAAAACCTTCGGAAGCAACTGGTTCGGCATTCCTGCAGGTGTATATATTTTTGCTATTTTATCCATTCTGGCCTTTATCCTTCTGACAAAGATGGCCTTTGGATGGCATGTACTTGCAGTCGGCGGCAATGAGAAATCCGCACGTCTGTCCGGTATCCGCGCAGATAGAGTAAAGATTCTGGTCTACATGATCTCCGGTGTATGCGCGGCATGGGTAGGTATCATCAACACCGCACAGCTGTCTGCGGCACATCCGGCATCCGGTGATGGCTGGGAAATGAATGCCATCGCAGCAACCGTTCTTGGAGGAACGTCCATGGCCGGCGGCTCCGGAACCATTATCGGAACCATCGTAGGCGCATTTGTAATCGGTGTGATCAACGATGGTATGACAATGTGCAACGTATCGGAATTCTGGCAGAAGATCATCCGTGGGCTGGTAATCATACTCGCAGTAGTAATCGACCAGGTACAGAGAAATCTTCAGGCGAAGATGGCCCTTCAGGCACGCAACGAAAGCAAGTAACCAAAGAATCAGAAAGGGGAGTGGAAAGCGGGGACCGCTTCCCGGGATAAACAGAGTATTCTTAATAATAGGAGATAATGGCTATGGCAAAGATTAAAATTGGATATGCACCCACCAGAAGAAGTATCTTCAGTGCACCGGACGCAATTAAGTACAGAGGTCTTACAGCAGACCGTTTAACAGAGCTGGGCATCGATTTTGTTGATATCACGGATATCAATGAAGAAGGTCTTTTATACAATGATGAAGACATGGAAAAAATCGCAGAGAAATTCAAAGCAGAGAAGATCGATGGATTGTTCCTTCCACACTGCAATTTTGGCACAGAGTATGAATGTGCAAGACTGGCGAAGAAATTAAACGTTCCGGTTCTTCTTTGGGGGCCACTGGACGAAAGACCGGACGAAAACGGCGTTCGTCTTCGTGATACACAGTGCGGGCTTTTTGCAACCGGTAAGGTTCTCAGAAGATTCCGTGTTCCCTTTACTTATATGACAAACTGCCGTCTGAACGATCCTGTTTTCGAACGTGGTCTTCGCGATTTCCTTGCAGTTTGTAATGTTGTCAAAACATTCCGCAATATTCGTATTCTTCAGATTTCTACAAGACCTTTTGACTTCTGGACGACCATGTGCAATGAAGGCGAACTGCTGGAGAAATTCAATATTCAGCTTTCACCGATTCCAATGCCGGAGCTGACAGACGAGATCCGGAAAGCGAAGGCAGAAGGCACGGAAGTTGCAGAAACAGTCAAGTACTGTCGTGAAAACATGATTATTGACGTGAAGGAAGAAGAGCTGGAAAACGTTGCAGCATTAAAGGTTGCCATGATGCATCTTGTAAAGAAATATGGATGTCAGGCAGCAGCCATCCAGTGCTGGAACCAGCTGCAGACGGAGATCGGCATTATGCCATGTGCGGCAAACTCTCTGATGAACGAAGAGGGAATACCGGTGGTTTGTGAAACCGATATTCATGGAGCCATTACAGCACTCCTGGTAGAGGCAGCCGGTATGGGAGAGACCAGAAGCTTCTTCGCAGACTGGACGATTCGCCATCCGGATATACCGAATGGAGAGCTTCTGCAGCACTGTGGTCCGTGGCCAATCTCCGTTGCAAAGGAAACACCGAAGATCACATACCCGCTGGCATTTGATTATCCTGGTGCCATTACGGCAGAGGCAAAACATGGGGATGTGACACTGGCACGTTTTGACGGCGATAACGGCGAATATTCCATGCTTCTTGGAAATGCAAAAGGCGTGGAAGGACCGAAGGGAATGGGAACTTATCTCTGGGTGGAAGTAGACAACATCAAGCGTCTGGAAGCTAAGATCGTGGAAGGACCGTACATCCACCACTGTGTTGGTATTCACAAGGATGTAGTTCCTGTGCTTTACGAGGCATGCAAATACATCGGTGTGAAACCGGATCTTTATGATCCGATCGAAGAAGATGTAAAGGCATATCTTCGCGGAGAATGAATGAGTAAGTAATATCGAATAATATCCGTAAAGAGGAGAAAAGATGGAAAATTTAACTGCACTGTCTTATGAATTGAGAAAAGATGTGATTAATATCATCTGTGCCGGCAAGGCCGGTCACATCGGCGGCGATATGAGTGTCATCGATACTCTGATCGCATTGTATTTTGATCAGATGAACATCAGCCCGGAAAATGTACAGGATGAGAATCGTGACCGGTTTGTTATGAGCAAGGGTCATTCCGTAGAATCCCTTTACGCTGTTTTGGCAAAGAAAGGATTCTTCACATTGGAAGAGGTTCTGGAGAAATTTAGCAAATTTGGTTCAAAATTCATTGGCCATCCTAACAACAAGCTTCCCGGGATCGAAATGAATTCCGGTTCCTTAGGACATGGTCTGCCGGTTTGTGTGGGTATGGCACTGGCCGGAAAAATGGACGGCAAAGATTACCGTGTATATACCGTTATGGGTGATGGAGAGCTGGCAGAAGGTTCCGTATGGGAAGGTGCAATGGCGGCCTCCCACTACAAACTGGACAATCTGTGCGCGGTTGTTGACCGTAACCGTCTTCAGATCTCCGGAAATACCGAAGATGTTATGGCCCATGATGATCTTCATGAACGTTTCGGCAGCTTCGGATGGAATGTCATTGATGTAAAAGACGGCAATGACATCAGCCAGTTGATCGCAGCTTTCGAAACGGCGAAGACCGTAAAAGGGAAGCCTACCGTTCTGATCGCAAATACTGTGAAGGGCTGCGGTTCACCGGTTATGGAGAACAAAGCAGGATGGCATCATCATGTACCTGATGACGAAGAATATGCACAGATCATGAAGGATCTGGAAGCAAGAAGGGAGGCTGCACTTTAATGGCTAAGATCGCAAACAAACAAATGATCTGCGAGGTCCTGATGGACGCAGCAAAAACAGACAAAGACATCGTTGCATTGTGCAGTGACTCCAGAGGGAGCGGATCCTTTACACCATTTGCAAATGAATTTCCGCAGCAGTTTGTTGAAACCGGTATTGCAGAGCAGAATCTGGTCAGCATTGCGGCCGGCCTGGCAAAATGCGGCAAGAAGTCCTACGCTGTATCACCGGCATGCTTTTTATCCGCAAGAAGCTATGAGCAGGCGAAAGTAGACGTGGCTTATTCTAATACAAACGTCAAACTAATAGGAATCAGCGGAGGTGTCAGCTATGGGGCGTTGGGTATGAGCCATCATTCTGCCCAGGATATCGCAGCCATGTCTGCAATTCCGAATATGCGCGTGTATATTCCCAGTGATCATTTTCAGACGGCAGAACTGACCAGGGCACTTCTGAAGGATGAGAAACCGGCATACATCCGTGTAGGACGAAACGCAGTGGACCCGGTGTATGAAGAGGGAAACGTACCATTTGAAATGGACAAAGCAACGGTGATCTGTGAGGGTACCGATGTGGCCATTATTGCATGCGGCGAAATGGTAGCTCCATCCAAGGAGGCAGCCCGGCTTTTGAAGGAGAAGGGCATCAGCGCCTCTGTAGTAGATATGTATTGCGTAAAGCCCCTGGATACAGATGCAGTGATAAAAGCTGCCGGGAATGCAAAAGCGGTTATCACGGTAGAGGAACACTCCCCATTTGGTGGCCTGGGTTCCATGGTGGCACAGGTGGTAGGAGCAGTCTGTCCCCGCAAGGTGATCAACCTGAGTCTTCCGGATGCACCGGTGATTACCGGCACTTCCAAAGAAGTATTTGATTATTATGGATTAAATGCCGAAGGCATTGCCGCTAAGGCGGAAGAAATTCTGAAATAAACCAGCAAACGTAACTGTTCAGAGTCGGCACATAAAAGTCAGAAGCGGGCTCTGAACGGTTACTTGTATTTATGTGAGGAAAATAGCATGGCAAAATATGTATTGGGAATCGATCAGAGTACGCAGGGAACAAAGGCACTGTTATTTGATGAGAAGGGGAAGCTTTTTTGCAGAACCGATATTCCCCACCGTCAGATCATTGATGAGCGCGGATGGGTGGAACATGATCTGAATGAAATATATAAGAACACAATACAGGTTGTAAAGAACCTGGTGGAAAAAGCAGGAATCGACAAATCCGAAATCGCGGTTCTTGGAATCAGCAATCAGAGAGAAACCGCCGCCTGCTGGAATAAATTTACGAAAGAACCGGTGTACAATGCAATCGTATGGCAGTGTGCAAGGGGGGCTGCGATCTGCGACAGAATTGAGAAAGCGGGATATGCAGGAATGATCAAAGAGCGTACAGGACTGCAGCTTTCCCCCTATTTTTCTGCAGGAAAACTGGCATGGATCTTTGAAAATGTAGAGGGCGTCAAAGAAAAAGCGCAGGCTGGGGAAATAGCAGTGGGAACCATCGACAGCTGGCTGGTGTTCAAACTCACCAAGGGCGAGCGTTTCCAGACGGATTACTCCAACGCATCCAGAACCCAGCTTTTTAATGTGCGGGAACTGAAATGGGACGAAGAGATACTGCAGATATTCGGAATCGATTCGTCCTGCATGGGGCAGGTAACGGATTCGGATGGTGACTTTGGAATGACCGATTTCGATGGTTATCTGGATTCGCCTATTCCCATCCGGGGTGTCCTGGGAGATTCTCATGGCGCATTATTCGGACAGGGATGTCTGGAAAAAGGTATGATCAAAACGACGTATGGTACCGGCTCTTCCATTATGATGAATATCGGGGAGACTCCTGTGTTCACGGATCTGGGAGTGGTTACCTCTCTTGCCTGGTCCATGAGTGGAAAAGTAAACTATGTATTGGAAGGAAATATCAATTATACAGGGGCTGTCATTACCTGGATGAAGGATGATCTGAAGCTGATCGATTCTCCTGCTGAGACGGAAGGGTTGGCAAGAAGTGCAGCGCCTGGAGACAAAACGTATCTGGTGCCGGCATTTTCCGGGTTGGGGGCCCCTTATTGGGATAGTAAGGCAACCGGAATCATCTGCGGCATGACTCGAACCACCGGACAGGCAGAGGTCGTGCGGGCTGGTCTGGACTGTATCGCTTATCAGATCACAGATATCGTCAGACTGATGAGCGAAGCGTCCGGTATTCCGATCGAAGAACTTCGGGTAGATGGCGGACCCACCAGAAACGGTTACCTTATGCAGTTCCAAAGTGATATGCTGGGCATCCCGGTAAGTATCCCGGAATCCGAGGAATTGTCCGGAATCGGAGCTGCTTATGCTGCAGGTCTTTCCGTTGGAATCTATGACAGCCAGGTGTTCCGCCAGTTGGGAAGAAGCAGTTATGCACCCAAGATGCCGGAAGAAGAAAAGGCTTTGAAATACCAGGGATGGATCGATGCTGTCAACAAAGTAAGAACCAATTAATTCAGCTGGAGGCTTTTATGAAAGTCAGTATCAAAAAAATCAGTGAGATCACAGGGTTTTCGCCGGCCACCGTGTCAAATGCTTTGAATTATAAGCGGGGCGTGAATGCGGAGACTTCTGCAAAGATCCTTAAGACAGCACAGGATCTGGGGTATTTTGACGAGAATCATATTCGTAAAGTTAAGTTTGTAATGTTTAAGCGGGATGGTTCTGTGGTGGAAAACACGCCGTTCTTTATTTCCATGATTTCCGGAGTAGAAAAGGAATGCCGGTCCCGGGGCATGGAGATGCAGATCTGCAACCTGGATAAGCGGGATCCTGGCTTTAAGGACCAGGCGAAGTGGATCATGAATGACAAAGCATCTGCAGTGATTCTCCTGGGTACAGAAATGACGGATGAAGACGTGGGACTGATCAATGGGATGAACTGTCCGTTTATCGTGATCGATTACTGGAACGAAGGAATGGCCTTTGATGCCATGTTGATCAACAATGCAGATTCTGCAAGAACAGCCACTTCTTATCTGATCTCAAAGGGACATACCGAGATTGGGTATCTCAGAGGCGATTTTCGTATCAAGCCATTTCGAAGCCGTTACGTAGGATACCAGACTGCTTTACAGAAGGCGGGCATCGTGTTAAATAAGAAACTGATCGTGACGTTGGGAACAACGGTAGATGGCGCTTATGAAGACATGAAGAAATATCTGAAAACCAATCAGGTATTGCCTACGGCTTTTTTTGCTGATAATGATATGATTGCATTGGGAGCGATGAAAGCCATGAGCGAAAGCGGAATCCGGATTCCGGAAGACGTGTCTATCATAGGATTTGACGATCTGCCGTATTCTTCCATTTCGCTGCCGCCGCTGACAACCTTGCGTGTGCCGAAGCAGGAGATGGGGCGTTCAGCGGTTCGCAGACTGTGCGCCATCATTGAAGATAACGATGATGTGAGATTCAAGATTCAGGTGTGTACGCAGTTTATTGAACGAGACAGCGTACGGGCAATCGAGAAATGATAAGAAGATTTTTTACCACACCGCCTTCCATCGCCCAAAATCCGGCGTAGTTGTTGAAAGCTCCGAAACCAAATAAATCCCGTCCGAAAACGGTGTCATCTACCTTCGCTTCACAGCGGTTTTATACGCTGGCAGATCGTTCGCGATAGGGGCGTTTGCTCCTCCTGCCAGCGAAAAACTTGTGAAGCTCAGTCGATTTCCAATGTTTTCGGGCGGGATCCTTTGGTTACGGAGCTATATGTAGGTTATGGGACCGGATTTTTCGCCACGCCCGAGCCAATGGAAGGCGGTTGCGGGAGAGGGTTGGATAGTGAATAAAAGGAACAAGGCGGTTGCGGGAGA
>JABUSW010000223.1 GCA_021443885.1 Blautia sp. | reverse complement strand
GTTGTGCTTGATAAAGACACTTTCCAGACAATGTCGGAACCAAATGGCTATGTGAATGCATTGCTCAGAGCTGTGCGCAACCAGGAAGAAGACTGGCAGGAACAGGCAAAGGAAGAAATTTCTCATATCTTAGAGACATCATGGGGAAGAAACGTTATTCAGCATAATCCGAACTTTGCAAGAGTCTTTGATTTGGTTGATAAAGGAGAACTGTCAAGGGAAGAAAAGATTGAAGGAATAAGCCTTATAGAAAGCCTTCACTCATTCAATGCACTGATTACAAGAACAAGAAGACGTGATATTGAGGACTTCTGTATAAGACATACACAGACCATAAAGGTGCCTTTCTCATCAGCTCAGCAGGATTTATATGATGCGCTGATGGAATTTGAGAGCAATTCGTTGGCACAGCTTCATGGAAGCCGCTCGGTAAGATTCATGATGTGTACCATTATGAGACAGGCATCAAGTTGTATTTACGGTTTGGCACCATTTATGAATGACATTGTTCAGAAAAGGCTCAACCAGATCCAAGAGGATGGAGAACTATTCGAGGCTGATTTTGATTTGAATTCAGAATTCGAGAATTCCATTTATGAATTGGCTGATGAAATTGCAATGCTGTCTGAGAAGCTTCCCGAAGCAGATCCTAAGTTGGAAAAACTCTATGAAGTAATAGAAAAGAAGCAACAGGAAGAGAATAACAGGGTTATTCTGTTTAGCTCATTCCGCCATACGTTGAAGTATATCCGCCGACATTTGCAGGATAAGGGCTACAGAGTAGCGCAGGTTGATGGTTCAGTTCCCGATGAGGAGCGATTCAAAATTCGTGAGCGATTCCTTATGGACCGAGAGGACATTAATGCCATTGACGTTCTATTGTTCTCTGAAGTCGGATGCGAAGGTTTGGACTACCAGTTCTGTGATACCATGATTAACTATGACCTTCCATGGAATCCGATGCGTATCGAGCAGAGAATTGGTCGTATTGATCGTCGTGGCCAGAAGAGTGAATCTGTAAGAATATACAACATGATTACTGACGGCACAATTGACGCAGTAATCCACGACAGATGTCTTTCAAAAATAGGTGTTTTTGAAGCAAGCATTGGAGATTGTTCAGAAATCCTGGGAGATATCAGTGAGCAAATCTTTAAGATTATGCTTGAGCCAGGTCTTACTGATGAAGAGAGACAGATGAAGATTGAGAAGATGGCTGATAACGAAGTTATGAAGGTCCAGGAACTCAATCGATTAGAACAGGAAGAGAAATCTCTGTATGGCTTTGATTTGTCAAATTATATTCAGAATAAAGATGTTCAGGATGCAGAAAGTGCTTGGATTAGTCCTGAAAGCTTGAGTAATCTCGTGGATACATTCCTTGTTGATTTCCTGGGAGACGGTGAATACATCCGCTCTAATAAGGTTAATGAACTTCGAACCATGAGAATTGCAGGAGACAAACGCCAGCTACTATTAGACGACCTGAAGAACATCTCCATTGTAAATACCAACAGTGCTACTAAGTATTGGAATGCATATTTAAAATCCAACAGCGCACAGTTAAAGATTACATATGATGCTTCAACGGCAAAGGACAACAGAGACGTTACGTTCCTTACTCAGATGCATCCATTAGTCTTACAGGCGGCAAACTATGAAAGTAAGCAGTTGCCTTGTGAAATAGGTATTTCTGTAGCTGATGATAGTATTCCGGCTGGCGATTATGAGTTCCTGATATATGCATGGAAATACGTAGGACTCAGACCGGACATTAAATTAGTGGCAATCAGTGACAACAAAGAAGTGCAGAGTAACGTGCTTAATTTTATGCAGTTCGCATCTGATTATGCATTTGACGATAATGCACATTCTGCAAGATGGGATTCGATGGATAGCCTTCATTACGACACTTGGCAAACTGCCAAAAATGAGTATGTGGAGTTAGTTCGTGAAGATTGTGATTTCAGGATAGAACAGCTTAGACAAACTACTACTAAGAGAGAAATTATAATCCGAGGCCAGATTGCAAATGCAACGGATGAAAGAATTCTTAGGATGAGATCTGCACAGCTTGATAATCTGAGGAAAAACTATGAGTCTCAGAAGCGAGAGCTTGAGGATACGGTTCAGAAGGCTGATATTCATACCCAGCCTCTGATTAAGGGTGTTTTACATATAGAGTAAAGCCCAAATAAATGACAGGAGATGAAGCCATGGGCAAAATAGATTATAAGGCAATATATGACAGGAATAAATTCGGCTGGCACGATATGACAGAGGATCCTCAGAGATATGAGGCTCTTTTGGCAGGCCATTATTCGGACAGCAATCATTTTGTCTATGAGCTTCTTCAGAATGCAGAAGATGAACGAGCTGATAAAGTTGTTATCGAATATTACCACGACAAATTGGTTTTTTATCATGATGGAGATCCTTTTGATGAAGCGGATGTCAGAGGTGTTTCATCAATGCTTATGGGAACAAAGGATAAGGAAGATGCTCAAACCATAGGAAGATTTGGTATGGGCTTTAAATCCGTGTTCAAATATACGTATCAGCCTGAGATTTATTCAGATGACGAAGCTTTTAAGATCACAAGTTATCTCCTTCCTGTAGAAATCAAAGAAGGCTGGGACTTTGAGTCAGAAAAGAAAAATGTGGTATGCAAGCTTTCTGACACAAGGTCATTCATGCCATTTATAAAAGCAAATCATCTTACAAGGATTATTATTCCGTTCAGAAAATATGGAAAAGATGGTCTGTTAGAAGATGTTCCTGGAGATGACGTTCTTAAAAAACTGAATGAACTGAACGGCGAAATATTACTGTTCCTTTCACACATAAAGAATTTGTACTGGGTTAATAAAGAAAATGGAGAATTTGCTCATATTACATTAAGTCAGGATGAAAAGGACGACAAGCTTATCACCTGTCGTATAGAGGGCACAAAGTACGATGGAAAAGAAGATATTTCCAAGTATTTAAAATTCAGGGAAGTATTTGACCACAAAGAAATGCGCGGAGCAGAAGTAAGTGTGGCTTATAAGCTTAACAGCAGAGCAGATAATATCAATGAGGTAGATAATTCTGATATTTGGGTATATTTCCCGACAAGAGATAATACGGATCTTCCTTTCCTGCTTCATGGCTCTTTTGAAACTGCTGTTTCAAGAGAAAAACTGATGACGCCATCAACGTTTAATACGGATTTGTTTATCAGGCTCAGTACTCTGATTGCTAACTCTATGGATGAATTGGCAGAAAGAAAACTTATCACCCAGTCCTTTATTAGACATATCCTTTTACCAGCGTTTAAAGATGAAGAAGAGAATGGAACAATTCCTCAGCTTAAAGACAAGATCACAAATAAATTCCGTTATTCCGGATTAATGCCATGTAGGACAGGCGAATACATGAAGCCATCAGAGCTGGTATTGCCTGTTCCTTACAGAATGGGGGATTTCAGGGATAAGAGTCTGTTCAAAAAATCATTTGAATCAACCAAGAGATTTGTTGCCTTTAACAATGAAAGAGAAGCAAATTTTACAGATTATTACAGATGGTTGACAGAGGATCTGAAGATAAGAGTGTATCCATTATCTGCATGGATTGCCAGTTTGGACTGCCTTAATGGCAGCAAAGTACCTACATCAGGAGAATTATTTGACCAGTTAAAAGAATTCTATGAGTTTTGCTCAGATAACAGGGAGTCTGTTTATAGTACAGGACTTTCTTATACAAGAAGTGGACCTTATGAGTTGGCTATCAGAAATGATATTGGAAAAGCCTGGGATAAGCTCAGACAAGCTCCGGTTATTTTAAACAGGTTGAATCAGCTTGTTCCTGCGTATGAGAAGAAGAATCCTGTAATATATCTTGCTGCATCAAGCGAATATAAGAGCGTCATGCAATCTGCATTAGTAAGTACGTCGATTGCGGCAACTTATGGCAGGCTTCTTTCAGAGGCCTTTGATATAAAAGAGTTTAATAACTTTCAGTATGTTAAGGAAAAGGTTATTAAAAAATACATTGATATTGAAGGCGAACTGGGTTTCGCTGATCAGGATAATTTTACTGAGGAGTATATTGAGGATTTAAAACAGATATTCTCTTTAATAGATCAGACAGGAGATGTAAAGAGCGTAAAGGAAATGTTGCGTGACGCTTATATCATCAAGATAAAGGCGGATGATTTAAACAAAGTGGCCATATTTAATCTACCCAGATGGTGTTATATCCCCGTATCTGATGAGGGAATAAATCTGAACGTGTATTTCGCGCCTGTGCTGTACGATGGAACAGAAGAAGATGAGTATGATAATCCGGACAGTTGGTATGGACCCGAGCTTGATGCTATTGATGCGGAATATTATGAACAGAACGGCATCTCATTATCAATGTTATCTAAGTTGGGTCTTATAACATCTCCGGTTGATGAGGGAGTTAGAAGTCAGCAGGGTGTTGGAGACGGTCACTGGCAAGCAATAGGTGAATTCTGCCCATTTTTGGATGTTAATTTTTTGGACGATAATATTTCCTTTATTGATCAATATCCTGAATCTGATCTTGCAAAAGAGAAATCAGCAGAAATATTAAAGCTACTGTTGACTGTTTATAAGAAACTAAAGGGAAAACGCAGATTTAGAAAAACCAATCCATATGAGGGAGCGGAAGAAGTATGTCAGGCAGTAAGGACGTTATCATATTACAGCTGGTTATATGATAAGGATATGAATGTCTGTGGTATAAGAAATATGTCAAGATACGATCTGAATACTGCTTTATATGGTCCTGTTTTGCCAAATAAGGCCGCATATGAGGCAATAGGTTTTATAGAAAAAACCGTTGATGGGGCTGAGGAGACACTTCAAAAAGCACAGACCCTTAATAAGACTGATAAGTTAAGATTGCTTAACTGGCTTGCAAAAGATCTAGGAAGAGAAATTACAGATCCAAGCAAGGAGGATGATTGGGGCAAAGATGATGATGGAGATACATTCAATCCACAGGCATGGGTTGACGACGAGTTCCCAAGAAATCGAGTAAACAATATTGAATATCTCTTAAGACACGTACAGGAGCAATTCTATTGTGCAGATCCTGTAACGTATCAAAAGGTATGGAGGCAGATTCGTGTCAGCAAAAATGCGAAGGCAGACAAAGCCTATGCTATAGGAATGTATACAAATTCAGGCAATGTAAAAATCTGTCAAATGTGCAAGAAACCATTGGCATTTATCGAGGTGGCACAGATTGCCAATTACAATATTGAAATGCCTCAGTTGCATTTGTGTTTATGTAGGGAGTGTTCTGCAAGGTATTCTGCAATACGAGATGCGAATAAAGAAGAATTTAAAAAAAATATCAGAACAATGATTATGGCGCTGGACACCGAAGCTCAGGCAGAGGAATACTCGATTGAAATTAATGCAGATATGACACTTCATTTTACACAGACTCATGCTGCAGAGATTCAGGAGATATTCAGACTGTTAGCTGAATATGGGGTACCATCAAGAGATGTTGATGATTCAGGAAGTGGAGCAACAGTTCCATATAATAAATTAACCGGATGGAATGAAATAAAAGACGACATTGCTGCAGAAAAAATCAATGGTATTTCAAATATTACAATTAAACCAAGTATCGTTGCAGAGTCAGATGCAAAAACAGACATGAAATCATATGTGGAAAGTGGGGATCCTGATGTTGCTAAAGAGGGTTGCTTTATAACGTATAAAAAGAAGTTTGGAGATTTTGAAGTATATGACAATGTGCTTCAACCCAAGAAGTATCCGCTGCATGCAGTACTGGAAGGACATCGAGTAGGAGATATTATTGTTTTTCAGGGAAAGAAGTATGAAATAACCACAATTATGTGATAAAAAAGGAGAATTTTGTTATGGCTACAGGAGCAGGTTTTAAATTACCGGCATGGCGGAGTCTGAGCCCGGAACAGGAAAAGATTGTCACACTTCCGTATGATGAGGACTATGTTGTAAAAGGTTCACCAGGAACAGGAAAAACTGTTATGGCGGTGTATCGTGCAGCTACGATTTCACAACGTGAAGACTGCACAGTTGACATTCTTGTTTATAACAGGCCTCTCATGATGTATATGAAAGAGGCTCTGAAAGGGGACAAAACTTTTGAAAAAGTAAATGTTTGTACATATCATACCTGGATTAAAGATTTCTATAAACAGAATCTTTATAAGGATCCACCTATGATAGATAAGTATGAGCCGGATTGGGCAAGGATTCTGTACGAAGTGCAGAAAATTCCTAATAGGATTCCACATGTAATAATAGATGAGGCACAGGATTTCCCGATTGATCTGATGAAGGTTATTAAGTATGTTGCAAAGCACATAACCTGTTTTATCGATCCTAATCAGGCAATTGTACCGGGAAAAACTCAGGTTGCAGATGCACTTATTGCAATGGCAGTTGAGTGTCCATACACATTAAAGAGAAATTATCGAAATACAAAGGCTATTGCTGAATTATCACGACTTTATTGGAATGGAGAAGGAAAATTTGCTGAGCCTGATCCAAGAAATCCAGGAACGAAGCCATGTATGGTTAAGTGTGTAGATTTTGATGATCAGTTGAATACCATGTGCTCTTATATTAGAGACAACCTGGCGCTCAACATTGGAGTCTTAACTAACGGAAAGAGCCTTAAGAATGTTTATGGGCATTTGAGCGATGAATTGGAAGGTGAGATTGATGTTCAGGTATTTAAGACACAATCAAAA
Source organism: Blautia sp. (assembly GCA_021443885.1). Lineage (GTDB taxonomy): Bacteria > Bacillota > Clostridia > Lachnospirales > Lachnospiraceae > Blautia_A. Next base: position 6,395 of record JABUSW010000223.1, on the reverse strand, counting down.
ATTACAAACCTTGATTTCTCAAAAAAGGGTGTAAAGATTTTTTCTTACGGAACGATGAAGGGCTTGGAATTTGATTTGGTGCTTGTAATGAGATGGGAGGGCATGGTTTCAACAGGTAGTCGAGAAGCAGACAATAACCGTGCATATGTAGCGATTACAAGAGCCTCTGATGATCTTAAGATAATGTACTATAACAAACGTTCTGTAAATGGGAATGCTGATATCATGCCACCAATCGTAAAGAATGAGAGCCTTTGCTCATGGTATTCATAGGAGGATTCATATGGAATTGTTCTTATATACGAATATAAATTATCTGAGAGATGTTTTAGGCGCAAATGCTATTGTTTGTACTTCTTCTTGTGAAAAACCAAGAACACCTTCTCTTGGCATTGTAAGTTCTACAAAGCTGTTTCTGACACATAAAAAAATCAATAAAGACATCAGAAATACCGGCTTGGATAATAGCCTTAATAATGGTGAAGTACCTGTAACTTTACAATTGAGAATCCTTGAACAGTACTCAAAGGAGATTCCTATTCAGCGTGTCCAGATTGTTGAGGGCAAGGTTGAATTTATCGAGGGAAACATGTCGGAATATGATCCTTCAACAGATGAAGGCTGCTTTTGGGGCCCTTTTATTCCAATGAGCTATTTGAAGGGGATTGTTTTTGAAATAAGAGACGATTATAAACAGGTATTTACCCCTTCTCCAGACCTTTGGTATCCGGAGGATCTTTATTCAGAGATTAACAGTGATGATTTTACAGAATCAATTGAATACGATTTGATAAAGGCAGCTGTTAATGACACTGAGGAAGATATAAATGCCGCAAAGAACAAGACGATCTGTTTTGAGAAGAGAAGAGCGATTCTATATTATGCACTTAAGCTGACTGAAAACTGGGAAATCGGTTCGTATAAGTTTAATTTTGATCCATACATCATTAAAGCATTGAGCTTGGATGCAGAAAAAATCAGTAATGATTTAGGTGTAAATAAAGAGGATGTTTGCCCTGATATATATAAGGACACACTATGCTCTGAAGGATATCTGGGAAAGATCAATAAGGTAATTATTGATGAACTTATGTCTAAGGATATCACTACAGAATTTGAAAGCTCTGTCTTTGACGACATTGTTTCAAAGATATCCGCTGTATCTAAAGAGTTAGAGCCTAAACAGTCTGAATATGTAGATGAAGTGGTAAAAGCAATAAGAGACAGTTTGTTTACCATGAAGGGATTGCCGTTTGCTGAAGTTCTGGAGAAAACCAGTGCGGTTCCTCCGTTGAAGGCTCTTCTTTGTCTGTTCAAGTATCCTCATGATTATGAAAAGATAAGTGGTTCCCTTGTTCAATATGGCGTGGGTCAAGAGGCCTCAAGACTTGCAGCCATTTATTTTGCTGCGGTACATGGAATGGAGTTTTTAGAGGGAATAGACAAAAATAATCTCTTATTAGAGAGGCAAATCGATGCTGCTTCAATAACAGATGGCATATGTTCTATTTATTCGGAGGATGATTATAAAGCCATATTTGATAAAGATGTTTCTTCGCTGTTAAGACCAATGTTCTTTATTAGTGAGAAAGTCATTCAAATGGAAGAGGTGTATGAATACTTCGCCTCAAACAAAAAGAATATACAGGTCAGCAAAATAAAGAGTAATCTTGGTAAAAAAGTTGATTGGGATAAATATCTCAGATATGTAATTCCAGAAGGCTATAAACCGGGAGATTCCCTCACAAAGAAGCAGGCCGATGATTTGGCTAAACGAATCACTACTCCAGTTGAGAAGTCCGATGAATTCATAGAAGAGTATTTCAGCTCGATTGATAAGTTCAAGGAATTGTATGATGTGAAGCCTGATTTTTGGAAGACATACTACAAAAATTGTTCGGGGAAAAGATAATGCTTGATTTGCAGAATGTATTTGTCAACAAGTCCTATGAGGATAATGAAGCAGAACTGGTAAACATGTCAAAGGACGTCTATTCATTGAGCTGGGAACAGGCATATTGGCTGGCGAAATGTCTGGATGAATGTTCTCCGGAAGATGTTTCAACAAGTGATTTGATTGACCTATTTGAGCATGCATTTGATGAAGGCCTAACGGCCGGTATCAACTATGACTACTATATTGATGCCAGCGAAAAACTGGCAAGACTGTATATCAGAAATAAGGATTACGATTATGCCAATAACATATTGATGGAACTTACAAAGATAATGAAGCCTGTACCTGATTGGGTATACATCAACTATTGTATGGCACAGATTAATTCTGATACAGTTTATCGTCATGCAGCTGATCCGGTATTCTTCTTTAAGTTATTGGATTCCATCAGTGTAGATTCATATTCAACGCGTGCAGTCATATATCAGAAGTTTTTAAATAGGTTATACGAAATAAAGGAAAAAGAACCGGATAGAAAGATTAATATAAGCCAGTTTGAGTCGGTGAAATATAAGTATATAGGACATTACTTTGATAATGAAGAAAACTAACTAATGAGGTGAGAGCATGGCTCAGCATATATCCGTAAGAGTTCCCTGGCATGACAATGAATGGAACGGATTTATTTGTCAGTTCCCGGGAGAGAATAACGCGTGTCTCAGACTTAAGAATATTTATAGTAATAGAAATGACGCAGATGAGATAGATTTGTGTGGTCAGTGCATGGAGCATTTGGAAGAGAAGCTTCCTTGCATTGGAGAAGGCGCAGCTTTCATGTCTGACAAAGACCTTGTCAGGTCTACCATTCATCCTTACAAGAAAACGAATCCTGGCACTCATGGCCATTTTCTACCTACGGAGATTGTATATCCGGCATATTCATTCCCGTCACGTCCTTTTGCGTGGCTAATGAAAAGCAGTGCGGCTTATATCAAAGAAAACTATGGTGTGAATATTGATTTGGGAGCTGAGCCGGTTTTGTCATTTGAGAATAACTGGATTCAGGAAGCTTCAAATCATAAGGCAATATTTGACTATTTTTATGGAGATATCGTGGCGGATGAATCTCTGGTGGTGGCTTATGCGAAGCAAGTTCCTTTTGTGGAGGACCATAGAAGAGTTGTTGTCGGTATGGGTCATGTGAAACGTATTGTTGATGCCGTGGAGCACAAACATACCGACGAGAATAATCTTAGGTCTCTGACATGGGAAACTCATGTATGTCATTCCATAAGACCGGATCACAAGGATGGATTCATCATTCCATATCAAAGGATGATGGAGTATGCAGAGCTTCATCCTGAATTTGATATTTCTACAATTACTGTATTTGCACCCGATGATGCATTTGCAGAGTTTTCGTATGCAACAGAGCACGTGAGCCATGATGCTTTGATTGATGTAATTCTGTCCTGCATAAAGGCATTTGAAATTATTAACGTTTGCCTGGAAGATGATTTCAGCAATGTAATTGATTGGCTTAATGAGAGACTTGCCGAGGTGTGGAAGGACAGAGGAGCTTTTCCGGGCTTAGGAGCTATGTTTAGCGCTATGGAGATTCCTTTGGGAGTTCTTATAGCGAAGCAGATTAAAGAAAAAGTCGGAGACAATGAAGATATTTGGGATGTGGTCGAAAAGGTATTTACGCTGCCGGAGGAAGTCCTCTCAGAAAATCTGGCCTCAAAGATTACGCCTATTGTAAAGCAGACATGGAAGAGTATGTCTGCTGAAAGAAATGAGCTTTTCAAGTTGCTTTCAAGGATATCTCTGACTATAGATCAGGCAAAAGTTCTGTTTATTGAAAGCGACAGGATAAAGAATCGAATTAATTGCAAAGACAGAGATATAATTGAAAATCCTTATGTGCTTTATGAGCAATCCAGATTAAAGCGTGAGGAGCTGTATATTTCTGTAAAGAAAATCGATAGGGCAGTTTTTCCAATACCGGAAATTGCAGAAAAGTATCCATTGGATGCACCCACAAAACTATCTTCAGATAATGACGAGAGAAGAGTCAGGGCGATTGCCATATCTGTTATGGAGGAAGCCGCAGGCGCTGGACATACAATTATGCCTTGCAATAATCTGGCAGAGGCTATGCGCACACTTGTTATGGAGCCTGCATGCGCAGTAACTCCGGATATAATCAAGGCAGTAGAGAAGTTTATGCTTCCTGAAATCTTGAAGCGTGAGATGAAAGATGGAACCGAATATTATAAGCTTGTCAGATTACAGGAATTTGATGACATTATTGAGCGTCGTATCAGCAGAAGACTAAATGCGCCGAAGCTACCGGTTAATGCGGATTGGAGAAAGCTTCTTGACGATAAGTTTAATGAAGTTGATGAACATGGCAAAGTTAAACCTTTATCCGAGCAGGAGGAGCGTGCTCGTCAGGAGAAGGCTGAAATTCTCAATGAGTTAGCACAGTCAAGAATTTCCGTGCTTGTAGGTGATGCTGGAACAGGAAAGACCACTGTATTATCAGTACTTTGCAGCCATCCAGATATAAAGGCCGGAGGTGTACTTTTGCTTGCTCCAACGGGTAAGGCCACAGTGCGTTTGCTGGAGAGCATGGGAAAAGAGGGCGAAGATTTTACTGCTTTTAACGTTGCGCAGTTTCTGGTAAGAAGCGGTAGATTTGACTTTGAAGATATGAGATATATCCTTTCTGACGCTAATTTTGCTGATGTTCCGGATACAGTAATTATCGATGAATCATCAATGCTTACAGAAGAAATGTTTGGAGCACTGATGCAGGCATTAAAACGCGCAAAGAGAATTGTATTTGTAGGTGATCCAAATCAGCTGCCACCTATCGGCGCTGGAAGACCTTTCGTTGATCTGGTATACATGGTCAAAATGAACTTAAAGCCTGGAGTATTCCCGAGAGTTTGTGAGCATTATGGAGAGCTTACCGTCAACAGAAGACAAAAGGCTGATGAAGTCAGAATGGACGTGCGTTTATCGCGGCTATTTACAACTACGGAAGAGCGTCCTGACGATGATGTAATTACAGATATCCTTAGGGATGGTAATTCCAATATTGAATTTGAGAAATGGACTACCAGAGAAGAATTGGAAGAAAAGTTACTGGCAATCGTCGCACGTGAGACAGGCATGTCATCCCCTGAAGATCAGGATGGCTTTGACAAGTCTCTTGGTGCGGAATTTGGTCAGTACGGAACATTTTTCAATTTAGGAGCAGCGAAGTTTGCTGAAGACTGGCAGATATTGGCTCCAGTAAAGAACATGCCTCAGGGTGTTATGAATATGAACAGGTTATTCCACCTGAAATATCGTGAGAAATACCTTGAGATTTCAAAGCATTGGGGAACAAGAAAGCGTATTGCACACAGTCTTGGACCGGAAGGCATTGTGTACGGTGATAAGGTCATAAATGTAATCAATACCTCTGACAAAAAAGGCTATCCAGAGGACGGTGCAAGAAATTATATCGCCAATGGTGAAATAGGAATTGCATGCGGTGATTATTCTGCCACCAGAAAGAACAAATATATGCATGTAGAGTTCTCTTCTCAGAAAGGATACTCTTACTCATTTGATAAGAAGGACTTTAATGAGGAGACTGGAGCGGCACAACTGGAACTTGCTTATGCATTGACTGTTCATAAAGCGCAGGGTAGCCAATTTAAGACAGTTATCCTTGTAATGGCTGAGCCTTGTCGAATTATATCAAGGGAAATGCTCTATACAGCTCTTACAAGACAGCTTGATAAGATTGTTATTTTGTATAACCAGGAGCCGTATCATCTCTTGAATTATTCGACGGAAGAGAATTCTGACATTGCAACCCGCTTTACAGATCTCTTTGCGGATATCTTCAAGGATGAGGGACCGGATCTCAGGCCTCAGATTGTTGAAGTTAACGGTAAGTTTTATGAGGATAAGCTTGTTCATAGGACCGTTCGTGGAGAACTTGTGAGAAGTAAATCAGAGGTTATTATTGCCAATGCACTTTATTACAACAAACTCGATTATGAATATGAGCCGGAACTTAAGATAGAGGATAGAATTAAGCGGCCAGACTTCAAAATAGAAGACTATGATACTGGTGTTGTTTGGTACTGGGAACATTGCGGTATGATGTCGGATCCTCAGTACAAGAAGCGCTGGGAAGACAAGAAGAAGTTCTACGAGAAGAATGGTATTGTTGAAGGCAAGAATCTAATTGTAACTTATGATATAAGTGGAAGCTTGGATTCGGCTCTTATTGATTCGATTATAAAAGACACGTTTGATCTTGATTGAGGACAGTAATGGAAGGAAGATATCCAGTTATAACCTTATGCGGCAGCACCCGCTTTAAAACAGAATTTATGGAAGCTCAGAAGCGGCTCACCCTCGAAGGCAACATAGTAATTAGCGTAGGCCTATTCGGACACTCCGGAGATCAGGAAGTCTGGGAAAACATGGA
>JABUSW010000206.1 GCA_021443885.1 Blautia sp. | reverse complement strand
ACCTGTGACCCTCTGCTTGTAAGGCAGATGCTCTCCCAGCTGAGCTAAGACCCCATAACCAGGCAGGTTGGAAGTTCGTTCCTCAACCTGCCTTGCTATTATACAATGAATATTTGTTTCTGTCAAGCACAATTTCCTGTCTCCTATAACTGACGCAGTTTTTCATCGATCTCTTTCTGCTTTTCAAAAGACAAGGAAGTGAATGGACCGTTGGCCATCTCCCACAGGGTTCCCAGTTCATTCTCAAAAGGAATCACCTTATGCACACTGTAGAAGTCCTCCTCCAGGATTGCCTTCGCCGGCGGGTAAGCATTCAGCTCCTCCATCAGACTGTCAATGGAGTATACCTTTTTCACCGGATGATCCGGTGTATAGATGAATTCATGATCACCTGCTGTGAGGATCTTCTCTTCCGGCTTCTCCATGTTCGGCAGAATCAGAACGGCCTCGGCATCAAATGGCACGGTAACATTCAGTTTTATCTGTCCGTTATCCAGGACTTCCCATGAAATCCTGTACAGGCCTGCCGCAGAATCCAGAGACGCTTTCGCATATTTCAATTCGTGATCCGGCTTCGGACAGATGCGTACACGCTTGAAGCCGGGCGCTTCTTCCAACGGTTCGATGCCGATCATATGGCGATACATCCATTCCACGATGGAACCATAGGAATAGTGGTTCAGAGAATTCATCTCCGTGCCGCTGATCCTGCCATCCGGCAGGACAGAATTCCAACGCTCCCAAATGGTGGTGGCGCCCATCAGAACCTCATACAGCCATCCCGGATACCCTTTTTCCATCAGCAGATGATATGCAATGTCATTCATTCCATTTTCCGAAAGAACCCTGCACAGAAGCGGTGTACCAACAAAACCGGAATTCAGATGATAACGGTTGCGGATCAGAACCTCTTTCAACCCCCGGGCTGCTTTCGCTTCTGCCCCTTTTGGAACCAGTCCCATATACAAAGCTACGGTATATGCCGTCATGGTATCAATGGAAAGATTGCCGTTACCGGTAAAGTATTCCTTCTGAAAAGCATCCTTGATTTCATCCGCAAGCTGTCCATACGCCTGTGCGTCCTCTTTTTTCCCAAGAACCGCAGCCGCTTTGGCCAGAAGGCTGGTGGAATAATAATAGTATGCAGAAGCGATGTAATAGGGCTTTGTTGCACCATAAACACCGCCCGGAACATTGCCGTCCAGTGCCAGCCAGTCGCCATAATGGGTACCGCTCATCCACATGCGCTTAGCACCGTAGCGGTCATCCTGGCGTTTCATATAATCCACCCAGTCCTTCATACTGTTGTACTGGTGTTCCAGAATCTGCTTATCACCGGAATGCATGTACACGTTCCAGGGAATGATAGTAGCCGCATCCGCCCAAACAGTAGAAGCATCTCCCACATAATTGCAGGTTGGAACCACATCCGGAACGCTTCCGTCCAGCTTCTTCTGTTCCTCATAGACATCCCTGCCATATTTGCGGTAAAAAGCATAAGCGTCGGTATTGTACAATGCGGTACCGGAAAATACCTGGGCGTCTCCGGTCCATCCATATCGTTCGTCACGCTGCGGACAATCCGTGGGGACATCCAAAAAATTGCCCTTCTGCCCCCATTTTGCATTTTGGATCAGCTGATTCACCAGAGGATCCGAAGTCTCGATGGTACCGATCTCATCCATTTCCGAGTGGATCACAAGACCGGTAAAATCGTCTTTATTCAATTCTCCTACCCAGCCGGATACCTTCACATAGCGGAATCCGTAGAAAGTAAAGTATTGCCTTACGTCGCATTCTTTCCCATCAGCGATATAGAAGAATTCTGCCTTGGCCGTACGGAGATTGTCGTTATAGAAATTACCCTCCTGCAGAATCTCGCCGAACTGCAGATGCAGTCTGGTTCCTGCCGGCTGCTTGCAGTGGAACGAAAGCCATCCCACCATATTCTGTCCCATATCCAGGACAGTTTCACCTGCAGGAGTCAGGAGCTTTTCAATGGGTTTGATATTCTCATGAATGGTAATACGGGGGCTCAGACGCGGGGTAAGGCGGGTCTTATCCAGCTCGAGCTTCTTAGTTCCGAATACTTCTGTCGTGTCCATGGCAGGATTCTGGGCTTCCCCGTCGTAAATGCCGTTCTTCACTACAAAGTGCTTTCTTGCTTTCCAGGAGGTATCTGTAACCACTTTTTCTACGGTGCCATCCTCATAAGTAATGTGGATCTCAGCGATCAGCGCCAGCCGGTCCCCGTAGTTCTCCTTCCGGATGCGAAGTCCGAAGTCCCCTTTGTACCAGCCGTCACCCAACATGACTTCCACGAGGTTTTCCCCTTCTTTGAGATCCAGTTCAAAGGTCTGATACTGAAGCCAGCTGTCGTAATCATGGAACCCCGGAAGAAGACATTCTTCTCCCTGACGGTCTCCATTGAGATACAGCTCATACAATCCAAGTCCCAAAATATAGATTCTGGCCTGTTTTACCGGTTTTGCAGGCGTAAAGCTCTTAAACAGCGTTGCCTGTACATCCTTTGCGGCATCCGGGGTGATCCAGTCTGCATCCCAGAGGGAATCCTTGGCCGTCTCAAACCAGGCAGTGTCGCTTTCTGCCGCATCCCCATTGTCTGCCCGTACGATTACCTTCCAATAATATCTCGTACATGGTTCCACCGTCATCGGCACCTCAAAGGCCAGGGAAGAGATCCCCTCTGCCTCTCCGCTGTCATATACAACCTCTGCAAAGTCAGAATCCTTTGCCACCTGAACCTGTGCGCTGGTCTGCTTCTTTCCTGCGGTGTCCGTGACCTTCCAGGAAAAAACCGGCTTTTGTATGTCAAACCCCAGAGGATTTGTGATATGATTTGTTTTCATACTTGTGATGATCATCTTAAATCTCTGCTCCTTCTCTACTCTTTACTCACATTTATTAACCGGATCTGACAACGTTATGTATCGCATTACCGATGCAATGTCTACATAAAAATTCAAAATACGCTTTTTATTAAAACTCTACTTAAAGTATTTTACACCAGACTCAAAAATCAGAAGGTCCTGCTCTCCATAGATATTGATGGCTACGCCATGGTCACGGCGTTCACTGTGCGCCATCTTGCCCAGAACCCTGCCATCCGGGCTGGTGATTCCTTCTATATTATAGTAAGAACCATTGACATTCCATTCTTCACTCTGGTCAAGTTCCCCGTCTACGGTTACATACTGTGTTGCCACCTGTCCGTTTGCCAGAAGCCTGCGGATCCATTCCTCGCTTGCTACAAAACGGCCCTCTCCATGAGAGGCCGGATTGCAGTATACGCCACCGGGCTTTGCATTCTGAAGCCATGGGGACTTGTTGCTGACCACCTTCGTGTAGACCATTTTGGAAATATGCCGTCCAATGGTATTGTATGTCAAAGTAGGGGAATCTGCCTTCTGCCCGCAGATCTCGCCATACGGCACGAGACCAAGCTTGATCAGGGCCTGGAAACCGTTGCAGATTCCAAGGACCAGACCATCCCGTTCATCAAGGAGCTTCCGGACTGCTTCTTTGATCTTCGCATTCTGAAAAGCCGTAGCAAAGAATTTTGCGGAGCCATCCGGTTCATCTCCTGCAGAAAAACCACCGGGGAACATGATCATCTGTGCCTGACAGATGGATTTTTCGAACACCTCTACGGAATACCGGATATCTTCTGCTGTCAGGTTCTTAAATACCTTCACATCCACCTCCGCGCCGGCACGTTCAAAAGCACGGGTGCTGTCATACTCACAGTTCGTGCCCGGAAATACCGGAATGAACACACGTGGTTTTGCAGTCTTATTTCGGCATACATAGATGTTTTTTGTGAGATACACGCCGTTTTCCAGCACAGCGTCATCCTCAGATGGCTTTACAAATATGCCGGTGGGGCCATCGTTGGTCTCTCCGGATGTGGTCTTGAATACTTTTTCCAGAGTACCCTGCCATGCATGACAAGCCTCCTCCAATGTAAGCACCGTATTGCTATAAGAGAATTTTCCATCTCCGGTCACTTCGCCAAAATACGTATAGGTTACACCAAGGCTGCCCACTTTGCCGTCCGGCACCTCACAGATAATATCTCCAAATCCCGGTGCAAAGAAATCCCGGGGATCCAGGTTGTGCTCGATCTTCACACCCATCCCGTTGCCAAAGGCCATCTTCGCAACAGCCGCCGCGATACCATGGCGATCAAGGGCATATGCGGAAATCACATTTCCGGCTTTCATATCTGCATGAAGCTTATCATACTGCTCCATCAATTTCTCATAATCCGGAAGGTCATATGCATCTTTCGGACAGCGGATCCATACCAGCTTGCTTCCGGCCTTCTTCAGTTCCGGCGTCACTACATCTCCAAGCTTTGCAACATCCACGGCAAAGGATACCAGTGTAGGTGGTACATCGATCTCATTAAAGGTGCCGGACATACTGTCTTTTCCCCCTATGGAGGGAAGACCAAAGCCGATCTGTGCGGAATACGCCCCCAGCAATGCCGCAAAGGGCTGGCTCCATCTTTCCGGCTCCTCTGTCATTCTTCGGAAATATTCCTGGAAAGTAAAGCGGATCTTCTTATAATCACCGCCGGATGCCACGATCTTCGCAACCGATTCCGTCACCGCATACACCGCCCCATGATAAGGACTCCAGGAAGACAGATACGGATCAAAGCCATAGCTCATCATGGTAACGGTCTCCGTATTTCCCTTTAATACCGGTACCTTGGCAACCATAGACTGTGTCTCGGTCAGCTGATATTTTCCACCATGGGGCATCAATACGCTGGCGGCCCCGATAGAGCCGTCAAACATTTCCACAAGCCCCTTCTGGGAACAGACATTCAAATCAGAGAGTGTCTCCAGCCATTTTGCTCTGATATCCGGCACCTCCGGACGTTTTGTCAGAAGATTACCCTCACGATTGGGGATATCCACTGCCACCTTCGTCTCCTGATGCGCACCATTGGTATCCAGAAAAGCGCGGGAAATATTCACGATTTCCTTATCTCTCCATACCAGAACAAGGCGTGGTTCCTCCGTGACCACTGCCACCGGAATCGCCTCCAGGTTTTCTTCTTTGGCATAGCCAAGGAACTTCTCAACGTCTTTCGGGTCCACCACAACAGCCATTCGTTCCTGGGATTCCGAGATTGCGATCTCTGTTCCATCCAGGCCTGCATATTTCTTCGGAACCTTATCCAGATCCACCCGAAGTCCGGCTGCCAGTTCCCCGATCGCTACGGATACGCCGCCGGCACCAAAGTCATTGCACTTCTTAATGATCGCACTGACCTCTTCTCTGCGGAACATGCGCTGGATCTTCCGCTCAGTAGGCGCATTCCCTTTTTGCACTTCAGCACCACAGACTTCAATAGAAGCTTCTGTATGCACCTTGGAAGATCCCGTGGCACCGCCGATGCCATCCCTGCCGGTACGTCCGCCAAGCAAAATGATGATATCTCCCGGATCGGAGTTTTCACGAATCACGGCACGTCTCGGCGCAGCTCCTAAAACAGCGCCGATCTCCATACGTTTTGCAACGTAATCAGGATGATAAATTTCTTTTACAAAACCGGTGGCAAGACCGATCTGATTGCCATAAGAGCTATAGCCATGGGCCGCTCCGCGAACAAGCTTCTTCTGCGGCAGCTTTCCTTTCAAGGTCTCTCTGACAGAAACCGTAGGGTCTGCAGCACCGGTGACGCGCATCGCCTGATAGACATACGTACGGCCGGAAAGCGGGTCACGAATGGCACCTCCCAGACAGGTAGCCGCCCCGCCAAAGGGTTCAATCTCCGTAGGATGATTATGTGTCTCATTCTTGAAATTAATGAGCCACTCCTCTTCCACACCGTCTACATCTACCGGAACCACGATGCTGCAGGCATTGATCTCATCGGATTCCTCCTGATCCTGCAGTTTTCCTTCCGCCTTTAATTTCTTCATTGCAGTCAAAGCCAGGTCCATCAGACATACGAATTTATCCTCTCTGCCCTTATAAAGAACTTCTCTGTCCGCCAGATATTGGTGGTAGGTATCAACGATGGGAGCTTTGTAATCGCCTTCCCCGAAGGTTACCTCTGTCAATTCGGTTGAAAAAGTCGTATGACGGCAGTGATCGGACCAGTACGTATCCAGCACCCGGATCTCTGTCATAGAAGGATCCCGTTTCTCTTCGTTCAAAAAATACTTCTGAATATGAAGGAAATCCTTGAATGTCATAGCAAGATTCAGGGAACGGTAAAGCTCATTCAGTGAATCCTGCTGCATAACGGTAAAACCATCCAATACGATCACATCTGCCGGATCATCGAATACCGTCACTAAAGTTTCCGGCTTTTCCATTCCGGTCTCTCTGGAATCTACCGGATTGATACAATGATTCTTAATGGCAGACATTTCCTCTTCGGAAAGGGCTCCCATAATAACATAAGTCGTCGCGGATCGAATGATGGGCTGTTCATCTTCCTTCAGGAACTGTACACACTGCACCGCAGAATCAGCTCTTTGGTCAAACTGTCCCGGAAGGTACTCTACCGAAAAAACATGAGCATCTTCAGACTTCGGGAAAGCCTCCAGGTAGAGATCATCTACCGGTGGCTCCGAAAATACGGTATGACAGGCTTTTTCAAATATCTCATCCGAGATGTTCTCCACATCATAACGGATCAATACCCGCACAGCTGTTACACTTTTGATGCCCAGGTAACTGCCGATCTCATGCTTCAATTCTTTTGCTGCTACGGCAAAGGCCGGTTTCTTTTCAACATAGACACGTCTTACGTTACTCATTCGTAACTCCTTTCCATCTGTTACGTGGTATGATTTCATATTGGTTTATGCGTCAAAAATGCTTACGGATCATGCTGCTTTGCAGCTTTCGCAATCCTGCAATCAATATGCTATGAATTAATCAAACAGCTGGCATCACGGTATCTGCAGCTTCCATATAAGTATTCACGATATCTGCAAATCTGCCACTGTCCGCTTTTGTCGCCAGTTCCACATCAATAGGCATTTTGCCAACTACCGGCACATTGAGTTCTGCTGCGATCTCGTCGATGTGGCTTTCGCCAAAGATATAGATTTCTTTCCCGCAATCCGGGCATTTTACATAGCTGTAGTTCTCAATGATTCCCAGCACCGGTACCTCCATCATGCCTGCCATATTGTATGCCTTTTTCACGATCATGCTTACCAGATCCTGAGGGGATGTTACAATATAGACGCCATCGACGGGAAGGGACTGAAATGCAGTCAGAGGCACATCACCGGTTCCCGGAGGCATATCCACAAACAGGTAGTCAATTTCGCCCCAGATCACATCTGTCCAGAACTGTTTCACCATGTTGGCAAGAACCGGCCCTCTCCAGATCACCGGGGTTTCTTCCGTTGGAAGCAGCAGATTGATGGACATAATCTTGATACCGTTTTCTGTTTCCATAGGATGGATTCCATTGTCATCTGCCATTGCAGGGCCTGTGATTCCATACATTCTTGGGATGGATGGACCTGTGATATCTGCATCGAGAATACCGACTTTATAGCCTTTCGCTGCCATACGGTTGGCAAGAGATCCGGTTACAAAGGATTTCCCAACGCCGCCTTTCCCACTGATGACACCAATTACATGTTTCACGTTCGAAAAAGCATTCTGCTCTTCCAAGAAGCTCTGTTTCTGACCGCCGTTCTTAGACGGACATCCTTCACAGCTGGATTTATCACAGGAAGTATTACTGCACTCTTTTGCCATTTTTTGATCTCCTTTTTCTATTGTAAGCCTGTTGTGTCTTTGATAGCATACTTATGAATCGCTTCTCACGTCTATCGTTTCTGTTATTTCGCCGATTTCAATTCAATTGTAGATTATAACGCAGGCATTGTGTTTCTGCAACTGCATTTCCGAAAAAAACAATTGCACAATCCATGCAAATATCGTATGATAAAGGATACATTCAACCCGCTGTTTCGGGGTTTTAACTGTTATTCATGAGTCATTTTTTACCATAAGAGGAGAGAGAACATGGAGCTTTTAAAGCAGAGAATCTTAAAAGACGGTACTGTAAAACCAGGAAATGTATTAAAAGTTGATAGTTTTTTGAACCACCAGATGGATATCCCGCTCATTAACGAGATTGGAAAAGAGTTTAAACGCCGTTTCGCAGACAAAGAGATCACGAAGATCCTGACCATCGAAGCATCGGGAATCGGCATTGCATGCATCACCGCACAGTATTTTAATGTACCGGTGGTTTTCGCAAAGAAGTCCCATAGTATCAACCTGGACGGTGAGATGTACATGACAACCGTGGAATCTTTCACACACAAGAATGTGTCAAATGTCATCCTGGCCAAACGTTATCTTACTTCGGATGACCACGTTCTCCTGATCGATGACTTCCTGGCGAACGGATGTGCGCTGCTGGGACTGATCGACATCGTAAAGGAAGCCGGTGCCACCGTAGAGGGTGCAGGAATCGTAATTGAGAAAGGCTTCCAGTCCGGCGGACAGACCATCCGGGACATGGGAATCCAGCTGGAGTCACTGGCAATCATTGATTCCATGGACGATACCACCGTCACTTTCCGGTAAATATTCTGAATAATTAATGGGCTTTGGTTCCAGGGGTCGCATTCGGATCCCCGAAGAATCAAAGCCCTTTTCCTGCAATAATCAGCAGCAGCGATAAGCGACCTACCGCTTATCGCTGCTGCTGATTTCTATATTCCAGTATAGTGCCCTTTTCAGAGCTTTCTTTACGGCTGCGCCGATGATTTCACCTGCTTTCACATCGGTTCGGACCTGTGTCAGGTGCACATCGGATTCCATATCCGACACAATGATGATTCCATCTGTTCCGGAACCGGTAGCCAGACCATCTGAATAACAGCTTTTCAGTCCGACTTCCTGTATGGCGGCAGCCTTTGCTTCGGTGGCCACAACAGTGGCTCCCACCATTGCGTTCCAGGAGAGCTCCGCGGAAATATGAATGATCATATTAATGGTTCCCGGTACAAATCCTGCCGTTTTGTCTGCACTTCTGCTCATAGGATCTTCCGAAACTTCGTATATGTGGTTTCTATCGCTCGTCTCAGCCAGTTCTTCTGCATCTTTTTCGACACGATTCGAATCCTGATTGTTTCGCCCATCCTCCAGCATTTCAAAAATCTCATTTCTTTCCTCCATGCTGGTGGGATCGCCTACGCGGCGGCCGTTCTCCAGAATCCCTCCTGTAAGATATACCGTCACTTCATAGTCTTTCCAATGGGCTTCTTCGCATACCACATACTTCATGTAAACTGCAGTGGACAGTCCACACACAGAATCCGCGTCCAGACCTGCACATTTTGCCGCATGTTCTAGATGTTCCTTGTAGGTATCGCCGTACATAGGGCAATCATTGACGTTTTCATCCATATCGCAATGATTAAACACGGCCGTCAGGTCCTCTCTTGGTCCCCCGTTCAGGCAGCTGGTGCTTAACACTCTTCGCTTACCGGAAAAGTGCAATACCATATCATCTATTTTAACTTCCACCCAATCGTTATTACACAGTTTCTTCTTCACTCCATTGTCCATACATTTTCCGCATCCATTCATATACATCCATCCGGTATACACGTTCCATATTTTCTTTCGTCATGACAGCATCGATGGGACCGGTTTCCATCAATCTGCCATCCTGCAGCAAAACGGCGTGGGTCCCGTAAGCTTTGGCAAGGCTTAAATCATGCACTACCGATACTACTGCCCCGCCATTTTCCCGTATCCACTCTTTTACCAGACTGAAGATCTGCTTCTGGTAGACAAGATCCAGGTGATTCGTGGGTTCGTCCAGAAGGAGCATCCGGGGCGACTGGGTCAATAGCTGCGCCAGAAACGTTCTCTGAAGCTCTCCGCCGGACAGCGTCAATACGGATTGCTTCAGGTACTTCTGCATGCCGGTCAATTCAATGGCTCGCTGCACCAGTGCTTCGCTTTTATCTTTTCCACGTTCAAACATTCCCGGTGCATGGGCATATCGTCCAAGCCGGATGACTTCTTCGACGGAAAAATCGTATCCCACGTAATGATTCTGGGAAAGGACTCCGATCTTTCTGGCCAGCTCTTTTCGTTTGCAGTTCCGAAGGTTATCTCCCTGAAAAAACACCTCTCCCTGATAGGGGATTCCCTGGGAGATGGCATTGATCACCGTCGTTTTACCGGCACCATTGGGACCGACGATCATCAGCCATTGTCCTTCTTCCACGGAGAAACTCAAGTCATCTACGATGGTGTGGAGTCCATATTTTACGGAAAGACGATCCACCTGAAGAATCGGCTGCCTCATTCCATTTGTACGCTGATTTAATTCCTTTGTTGGCGTATTTCTAAACATAGTATTTGTTATCCTCTGTGTTTTCCATATAAATCACTTCTGCAAGCTGCAAGCTGCATTACAGGTGATCCGTGCGACAGTTTTCTGCTTTCTTTGGTGTAACCTTGCAGCCCTCCAAAAGCTTACGCATACTACCTTCTTCTTGATGAGTAGAATATGATCACAAACACGACTGCACCGATAAAGGAAGTGATGACGCCCACCGGCAGCTCTCTTGGATTTAATATGGTTCGTGCCGCGAGATCGCATAGAAGAAGAAAGATCGCGCCGCCGAACATGGATGCCGGCAGAAGGCGTTTGTGATTTGCGCCTACGAGCATCCGGACAATATGGGGCGTCACCAGTCCTACAAATGCAATGGTTCCGCTGACAGACACTGCGATTCCGATCAGAACACTGATGCAGATCAACAGCGTAAGCTTAACTTTTTTCACATCCACACCGATGTTTCTGGCATTCTCTTCCCCGATGGCAAATGCGTTCAGCTCCGTGGCCTTGCTAAGCAAAATCACTGAGCAAAGCAACAATGTTACCGACAAAATCAGCGCATTTCGAAAGCTGGAATCCTGCAGCGAGCCCATTGTCCAAAACGTAATGGTTTTCACACGTTCCCCCGCAAAGGTGATGATCAGGGAAGAAATGCTGTTTGCAAACATGGAAAAAATAACACCGATGAGAATAATGCTGTTGGTCGCTAAAGAAGAGTCCAATTTATAGGCCAGTGTAAGAATCAGCAGCAAAGACAGAAAAGCGCCCAATGCCGCAAAAATCATGGTACTGCCGCCGGATATTCCGGGAATGCGAACATGAAAAGCCAGTGCAAATACAGCGCCAAGGGATGCACCGGAAGACACGCCCATGGTAGAACCGTCCGCCAGAGGGTTTTTCAAAAGCCCCTGCATGGCTGCACCGCTGACAGACAGCGCCGCTCCAATCAGTGCCACGCAAACTACCCTGGGAAGCCGCACCGAAAGTATGATGCTGGCGGCAAATTCCAGTTCCTCCTGGGGTTTTCCGGTAATCGCCCGCTGCAGGACCTGCAAGGTATCTTTCACCGGTAAAACAACACTACCCACGCAGATGCAAAGCACCAGCGTGAGTAGCATTGTTAAAAGGAACACAATATACAATTGAAATGAAAATGTCTCTTTTTTTTTCATATCAGGTAATCAGTCTTCTCCATACACGAAATCATACAGCATCCGGGCACCGTCTGCCAGTCTTGGTGTCGGACGGGACAGTTCATTGTTTGCAAGATTCAGTATCTTGTTGTTTGTTACTGCCGGAATATTCTCCCAGCCGCTGCGGCCGGCGATTTCTTCCTCCGGAAGCGGACCTTCCCCATAATACATGGTAATGGTCATAATGTTGTCCGGTGCACGTTCGATGACCTGTTCTTCTGACACCTCCGCCCATCCTTCTACATCCGCAAATATATTCTCCAGATTCAGCATATTGGCGATTTCATCCATAAAGGTATTGCTGCCTGCTGCCCATAGTCCCCATTCCAGTGGAGAAACTTCAAAATAAATGCTTTGTTTTTCCTGTTCCGCAGCTTTTGCCTGAAGCTCTTCAAAGGATGCCTTCATCTCTTCCTGAATTGCATCGGCTTCGGCATCTTTTCCAAATACAGTACCGATCATATCAATGGCAGTGTAAACGCCGTCTATGTCCTGGGCATCACTGACAACAACCTTGATTCCGGCATTTTCCAGCGCTGCAATGTTCTCGTCTGTCTGGGCCATATAGCTCATCAGCAAAAGATCCGGCTGCAAAGCGATGATTTGTTCAATATTGGTGTCTGCACCGGACTGTACCGACGGTACATCCAGCACTTCTGCAGGGTAATCGCAGTATTCGCCGCGACCCACCAAAGCATCTCCTGCTCCCAGTGCGTATAGAATCTCACAATCTGAAGCGGTCAGTGCAACGACTTTCTCGGCCTGTTTCTCGAAGACAACCTCGCGGCCTGCCATGTCCGTGATTTTGATTTCTTCGGCATGGGTCGGCAAAGCCATTCCAAGTACACAGCCAAAAGTGACAATAGTTCCCAGTAATTTTGTTCTCATGATTCATTTCCTCCTAATAAAAAAAGCTCTTTTCATAAGAGCCTTTTAATCTGTAGTAATGAACCGCAAACCTGATTTGAATCGATCAATAATCCGATTTTCGTATGCTTTCTTTCGGATGACTGTGGCTCGCAGTTTCGAAAGTATCCAACAAGCAGGTCTTCTGACTTAAGAATTGGCGCAGCGGATCGTCTTCCCGGTTTCCCAGTGACATTCCTCGAAGTGTAGTGTGACTAAACACTTCGTTGATCAGCTGCTGTTCTAATACAGCAACGGCATTGTACAGGATTCACACCTGTTTCCCTTTTCACCGCATGCATATGATGCGACACTTGTTTTCTTGTTTCTTATTCAATTGGGGATAGCTTAACATAGTTTCTGCAAAAATGCAAGGGCGGCTTCTGGGCCGAAAACAGATTTTTACGCATTCGTCTACGCAAGAGTTTACGCAAGAGTTTACGCAAGAGTTTACGCAAGAGAGCCGGCTATATGTATCGCAAACACGCTTTCGCTCCCTTCGTCTCGCAGTGGATGCTAAGCTCATTCTTCGGATTCCCTCGAATTCGCTAAGCACCAGCGGCCTCAGAGGGTTTGCTCATGCATATAGCCGGCTCTCTTTGCTGATGTTCCGAATCAGACAGTTCTTGTTGTTTGTATTTGACGCTGGTATTGCAATCGGTTTTGGCGTAGAAGCTGGGGTGGGGGGGTAACTGTTCCCGTCGTTACTCTGTCTTTGGTGCTGGTGGTGTAGTCATTTTCGGCGTAGATGCCGGGGTGGGAGGGGAACTGTTCCCGTCGTTACTCTGT
>JABUSW010000305.1 GCA_021443885.1 Blautia sp. | reverse complement strand
GGCTGTCGCCGCATAGCAACAGACAAAAAAGCTCCCTGAAGAGTAAACTCTTCGGGAGCATTTGTCTGTATGCTGCACTGCTCGTAGCAAGCGCGGAGATTATCTCTTGCTGAACTGAGGTGCACGTCTCGCAGCTTTGAGACCGTACTTCTTACGTTCTTTCATACGTGGATCACGTGTAAGGTAACCAGCAGCTTTCAGAGTTGGTCTGTATTCTGCATCAACTTCAAGGAGTGCTCTGGAAAGACCATGTCTGATTGCTCCGGCCTGTCCTGTATATCCGCCGCCTTTGACATTAACATTAATGTCATACTTGCCTTCTGTTTCTGTTGCAACAAGCGGCTGACGAACGATTACTTTCAGTGTTTCAAGTCCAAAGTAATCATCGATATCTCTTTTATTGATCGTGATTTTACCTGTACCTGGTGTAAGGTAAACTCTTGCGATAGATTTTTTTCTTCTTCCTGTTCCGTAGAATTTTGCGCTAGCCAATGTACTCTACCTCCTCTTAAAATGTTAAAGCTTCCGGTTTCTGAGCTTCATGTTTGTGTTCCGGTCCGGCATATACATGCAGTTTTGTGTACATCTGTCTTCCAAGAGGTCCCTTTGGAAGCATACCCTTTACAGCAAGCTCAACAACTTTTTCTGGTTTCTTTGCCAACATTTCTTTTAATGTAGTTTCTTTCATTCCACCTACATAATCGGAGTGATTGTAGTAAATCTTCTGTTCCAGTTTCTTACCTGTAACTTTTATCTTGTCAGCGTTAATAACGATTACATAATCACCTGTATCAACGTGCGGTGTAAACTGCGGTTTGTTTTTACCTCTTAAAACGCTTGCAACACCTGATGCGAGACGACCCAGTGTGCAGCCTTCAGCGTCAACGACATACCATTTTCTTTCGATTTTATCTGGATTAGCCATATATGTCTGCATGGTTTTCCCTCCTGTGATTTATCAACGATTGTTTGTAAACTGCGGTGATCCGCATATATCCAAAATACTTGCAGCCTAATGCAGTTATGCGGAAATGTCCGAAACCGCTGAAACTGATCTCATCACCGGGGCTATTGGTGAAGGTATCATCGCACTACGCCACATTTAGGTATTATATTATACACAGGAATTCGTGTCAATACTTTTCGTCTGAATTTATACGGTATTCCCGCCTGTTTTTTCCTGGTTTTTGCTGATTCGTGTGAGGTTCCTTTTCAAGCACTTCTGACGCCTAAACCATTATTGATCCAGCACCAGTTCCAGACAAACCGGTTCCTTCCCCAAAAGTTCAATACTGCGGGAATCGGGCTGACTAAAACCAACATATACTGCAAATCTGCTTCCTTCCGCAACTCGGGAGCCATCCTCCTTAACTACAGTAAACGCATTGGGATCAATGGAAAGAACAGCTTCTATTTCCTCATTAGGTTCTAAAGCAACGCGTATAAACCCTGCCAGAGAAGGATTCGGAACTGCATCCGGACTATCCAGATTTTTTACATATACCTGTAATACCTCATCCGTCGCAACAGAACCTGTATTTTTTATTACTGCTGCAACAACAATTCCATCGTCTCGGCTCTCTGCTTTTGCACCAACCACCTGAACATCCCCGTAACTCAGGCCGTATCCAAATGGATATTGCGCAGCTTTTTCCATATAGCGATAGGTCCTGCCCTTCATTGCATAGTCTTCGAAGTCTGGAAGCTCCTCCATGCTTTCATAGAAAGTCACCGGGAGTTTTCCCGACGGAGAAACGTCACCAAATAAAACTCTGGCAGCCGCTTTTCCACCTTGTGCACCCGGATACCAAAGCATCATAATGGCATCAAAGTGTTCTGCCGCATAGCTCATGTCGATGTCACTTCCTGCCATCAGCAGACAGACAACCGGCTTACCGCATTCCGCTACCGCTTTCATCAGATCTCTCTGCACTTCCGGAAGCAGCAAGGACGCTTTGTCACCGGAAGCATAGCTGTTGCCGGTGTCACCTTCTTCTCCTTCCAACGATTCATCCAGTCCCACGCAAAGAATGACAAGATCACTGTTTCTTGCAACCATCTTTGCTTCCGACAAACGGTCCATTGTGTAAGCAAGGTGCTCCGACCGATCCCGGAAGAGTTCACAGCCTACAGAAGTAAGAATACGGACATCATCGCCCAGATAATCCTGAATGCCTTCCTGAATGGTTCTGTATCTGGAAGCAGTTCCGTGGTAATTGCCAATCAGAGCTTCTCTGCTGTCCGCATTCGGACCAATAATTCCAATGGTTTTCAGTTTCTCTTTTGAAAGAGGGAGTATTCCGTTATTCTTCAATAGAACAAAACTTTCCTCCGCCGCCTTCTGCGCCGTTTCAAGGTGCTCCCTGGATTCCACTACGGTATATGGAATGGAATCATACTCCGTTTTATCAAATAATCCAAGAAGGAAACGGGTGGTATACAAACGTACTGCCGCTTGTGTGATAGCCTCTTCTGTTACCAGCCCTTCTTCAAAAGCCTTCATAATATGAAGGTAAGTATTGCCGCAATTCAGATCACATCCGGTATTCAAAGCCAATGCTGCAGATTCCCGGATATTTCTGGTTACCATATGGTGCTCATGAAAATCGTGGAGTGCCCAGCAGTCGGATACAAAATGTCCCTGAAATCCCCAGTCCTCCCGAAGGATCTTCTGCAGTGTTTCGCTGCCGCAGCAAGGTTCCCCGTTGGTACGATTGTATGCGCCCATAACAGCCTCCACATCAGCCTCTTTCACCAATGCTTCAAATGCCGGCAGGTATGTTTCCCCCATGTCCTTTTCACTAACGACTGCATCAAATTCATGACGCAGTTCCTCCGGTCCGGAATGCACCGCAAAGTGTTTCGCACAGGCAGCTGCACGCATCACTTCTCCGTCACCCTGCAATCCTTTTACAAAGGATACACCTAATCGACTGGTAAGATACGGGTCCTCCCCATATGTTTCATGGCCGCGGCCCCATCTGGGATCCCGGAAAATATTCACATTTGGCGACCAGAAAGTCAGTCCTTTGTAAATCCCACGGTCGTCCTCCGCTGTATAAGCATTGTATTTTGCTCTGCCTTCCAACGAGACGATTTCCGCCATACGGCCTACAAGTTTCTCATCAAAGGTTGCTGCCATCCCGATTGCCTGCGGAAAAACCGTTGCCTGCCCGGCTCTTGCGACGCCATGAAGCCCTTCATTCCACCAGTTATAAGCGGGAATACCCAGATGCCGGATTCCCGGTGCGTCAAATCGAAGCTGGCTTGCCCGCTCTTCCAGGGTCATCTTCCCTACCAGTACCTCTGCTCTTTTTCTTGCAATTCTTCTTGCTTCACTTCTATCCATAAAAAAACCACCTTTGATATAATTTCAATCACGAATCCTAAAAAGTTCTGCACTCCTGATGTAAGGTGTCCCCTTCCAGGATGATGAAATCATATCAAAGGCGGATATAACATTCAGTATAATTCTTGCTGTAAATCCACGTAAATTATTGCGTTTCTGTCGAACATGCTCACGCATTTCCATGACCCATGCTCTCACCTGTGTGCAGGCGCATAGTGAATGTTCATTATGAAGCGGTAAGCAGGTTTCAATCATAAAAATGGATTCCCATAAGCGTAAGCCCTTGTGCAGGTGCCGTGGGGCCTGCCGCTTCTCGATCGCATGCTTCAAGAATGGTTTTCACATGCTCCGGCGGATATTGCCCGTTTCCCACCTGGATCAGTGTCCCGGTAATGATACGTACCATATTATACAGGAAGCCGGTTCCCGTTACGCGAATCGTGATCATATCTCCATCTTGAAATACATCCATTGCCGTAATCGTACGGATGGTAGATTTCACCTGGGCTTTCGCCCCGCAGAAGCTGGCAAAATCATGCTGCCCGATCAGGTAAGAGGTTGCTTCTCTCATTTTATTTACATCTAGTCTGTAATGATAGAAATAAGAATACAGACGTTCGGTAGGTACCGGAAACTTTCTGTTCAAGATGCGATATTCATATGTTTTTTCACTATCACAATAACGAGGGTGAAAATCCGGTTCCACTTCTTCCGAGAGCTGAATCCGTATATCTTCCGGCAAGCGCTGATTCAGTGCATAGGATATTTTTTCTCCCGGGATTCTGGTCTCGGTATCAAACACCGCAACATTTCCCATAGCATGAACGCCTGCATCTGTCCGGCTGGCGCCAATGGTCTCGATCTCTTCTCCCAGCAGTTCGCTGAGCGTCTCGTTTAACACTCCCTGAATGGTGATTCCATTTGGTTGTGTCTGCCATCCGCAATAATTTGTGCCATCGTATGCAACGACAAGTCCAACTCTTTTCATTTACTTCCTTCCTGTTCCAAACATCTATCATCCGGCTTCCTGAAAAGTAATTATGCAAAGACCGCATAGCCCGACGGAAGCTTCCCTTCCTGATTCGAATGTGAAATCTCCTACTTCAGATTCCTGCTATGCGAAATGCGATGGCAACAGCCAGATATCCCAACAGCACAAAATATGCTGCATAATCTCTCTTTTGATATTTCAAAGGTTTCATCTGTGTCCGGTGATCACCGCCGTGATAACATCTGGCTTCCATGGCCATAGCCAGATCATTGGCCCTTCGAAATGCAGATATAAAAAGCGGCACCAGAAGAGGAATCATATTCTTAGCCTTTTTGATCAGATTGCCGCTTTCAAAGTCAGCACCTCTAGCAATCTGTGCCTTCATGATCTTATCGGTTTCCTCTAATAAGATGGGAATAAACCGAAGTGCGATGGACATCATCATTGCGATCTCATGTACCGGAACCCGTAATTTCTGAAGAGGTCTCAGCAATCTCTCCATACCGTCTGTCAACTGATTCGGCGTTGTAGTCAACGTCATAATGGAGGATCCCATCACCAGATACGTAAGGCGGATGGCCATGCGAGCTGCAAGTGAAAGACCTTCTCTTGTAATCTTGAAAATACCGAATTTCCAAAGTATCTCTCCTGGTGTGAGTAGTATATTGATTACTACGGTAAACAACAAAATCATCAGAATCGCTTTTAAACCCTTGAAAATAAACTTCGGTGGCACCTTGGATAACTTGATCACCGCAGCCAGAAAAACGGTTGCTGCCGCATATCCCGGAAAGGTATGGAACAAAAACACCGAAGCGATGAAAAGGATCGTTCCCACCAGCTTTGTGCGGGGATCCAGTTTATGAAGGACAGAATCTGCAGGATAGTACTGTCCAATTGTAATATCTCGGATCAAACTTCCGTCCCCCTTTCCTGTCTGTCAAGCAACGGGGAATTAATTTCTTTTAATGCTTTTAAAATCTCAGCCGATGCAGCTTCTACCGTTGCAGCGCCGGTATCCACATTCATCCCTCTATCCTGAAGCATATGCATGAAGTAAGTGATCTGAGGTGCCGCAAGCCCCATCTCTTCCAGTTCTTTCGCATGCTTGAAAACCTCCCGGGGGACATCATCAAAGGCGACCTCTCCTTTGTTCATCACGATCAGTCTCTCAACGTATTTCGCAACATCCTCCATACTGTGAGAGACCAGAATCACTGTGATCCCTCTCACCTTATGAAGATTTGATATCTGTTCCAGGATTTCATCTCTTCCCTTCGGATCAAGCCCCGCTGTAGGCTCATCCAGAATCAGAATCTCGGGATTCATTGCCAGAACTCCGGCAATGGCAGCTCTTTTCTTCTGGCCTCCCGACAGTTCAAAAGGCGATTTGGAATAATTCTTCTCCTTAAACCCAACCTGCTGCAGCGCTCGCTTTGCTTCCTTTTCCGCTTCTTCTCTGCCAAGTCCCTGATTCATCGGTCCAAAACATACATCTGACAGAACGTCTGTCTCAAACAGCTGATGCTCCGGATACTGAAATACCAGCCCGACCTCACTGCGCAGTTTTCTTCTGTCATATTTGTCTGCCCAGACATTTTCTCCATGATAGGTCACAACGCCTGAAGTCGGCTGAATCAAGGCATTCAAATGCTGTATTAAAGTCGATTTGCCGCTTCCGGTATGTCCGATCATTCCGATGAACTGCCCTTTCGGTATGTCCAGACTGATATCTCGCAGGGCCTGGATTTCATAAGCAGTACCAGGTGCATACGTATAAGAAACATGTTCAAGTTTTATGGACATAATACACCTGCCAGTTCCTCCGCTGTCAGAATTCCTGCGGGAATATCTGCACCGGATTTGCGTAATTCATGTGCCAGCAAGGTTACCTGCGGAACATCCAGCCGATACTGTTTCAGCTGTTCTACCTGCGAGAATATCTCTCTTGGCGACCCTTGCATAACAATGTGTCCATTATCCATAACAAACACCCTGTCTGCCGACACAACCTCTTCCATATAGTGCGTGATCAATATCACCGTGATCTGCTCCTGACGGTTCAGTTCCCTTACCGCCTCAATCACCTCTTTTCTGCCGTTTGGATCCAACATTGCTGTCGGTTCATCCAAAACGATGCACTGCGGTTTCATGGCCATGACTCCCGCAATGGCCACTCTTTGTTTCTGTCCGCCTGACAGTTTATTCGGGGAATGATGACGATATGCCGTCATTCCCGTCTTCATCAGGCTTTTGTCAACCCGCTTCCAGATTTCGTCAGTCGGGACGCCCATATTCTCAGGGCCAAACCCCACATCCTCTTCAACTACCGTTCCAATGATCTGGTTATCCGGATTCTGAAAAACCATTCCCGCTTTCTGCCGGATCTTCCAGAGTTCTTTCTCTTTGAGCGTGTCCATTTCCGCAACATACAAAGCTCCTTCTGTCGGAAGCAGCAATGCATTCAAATGTTTTGCCAATGTTGATTTTCCGGAACCGTTATGTCCCAGAATTGCAATGAATTCTCCAGCCTCTATGTCCAGGTTCACATCATCGACAGCACGTTGTGTATCCAGCACATTCCCGTCATCATCATATCTCAGATAGTCAAATCCCAGCTTGACAGCCTTAATAATTCCCATTCAATCTTCCTCTGTTCTGTTTCTTTCCTCTTTTAAGCTTTCTGCTTCGGCAAAATCACAAAGCCGATCTATCAATGCCCAGATCTCATCCCGTCCTTGTTTTGTCTCTGCCGAAAATGGTATTACGATTCCGCCTTTCCGAAGATTCAATCCGTCTTTTACGACTTTAATCTGTTTCTGCACCTGACTTCGTTTCAGTTTATCCAGCTTTGTGGCAATGATAATTGGTTCATACCCCTGATCCAGGATCCATTCATACATTAAACGGTCATTGTCAGAAGGGTTATGACGGATATCAATGAGCAGGAATACTGCCTTCAGGTCTTTGGAAGTATGGAGATAACGTTCAATCATTTTTCCCCATTTTTCCTTCTCCGTCTGAGAGACCTTTGCAAAACCATAGCCTGGCAGATCCACCAGATACATACAGTCATTTATATTGTAAAAGTTGATGGTCTGTGTCTTGCCCGGCTGAGAACTGGTTCGGGCCAGCGATTTTCGATTCATCAACCCGTTGATCAATGATGATTTGCCGACGTTTGATTTCCCTGCAAATGCCACCTCCGGTCGTCCGGTCGAGGGCAGTTTACTGGTAACACCGCAAACAATATCCAATGATACATTTTTGATAACCATAATCTCCCACTACTTTCTGATTGCTTCTCCCAATACTTCCTCCATATCGCTGACAAATGCAATGTCAAGGCCATCCAGAATCTCTGCATCCATTTCCTCAATGTCCGGTTTATTGGCTTTCGGAACCAGAACCTCTTTGATCTTCGCATACTTTGCAGCAAGAAGCTTTTCTTTTAAACCTCCAATCGGAAGCACCCGTCCGCGCAGCGTGATTTCTCCCGTCATTGCAATGTCTGCTCGAACAGGCTGATTGGTAATGGCAGACAGCATTGCCGTAGCCATGGTGATTCCGGCTGATGGTCCATCTTTTGGAACAGCACCTTCCGGGATATGAATGTGCATATCATGAGATTGGAAATATTCCGGTTCTACCTGATATTGCTCTGCAACGGAACGGATATAGGAAATTCCTGCCTGTGCAGACTCCTTCATCACATCTCCCAGCTGACCTGTCAGAATCATATCACCTTTGCCCGGCATCACATTCACTTCGATCTGAAGGGTGTCGCCTCCCACCTGTGTCCAGGCAAGCCCCCTGGCAATTCCGATCTCGTCCTTTTTATTTGCCATCATGTAATCGTATCGTTCTTTTCCCAGAAATTCCGTAAGGTTTTTCTTGGTAACATTGACCCTGGAATCGCCGTTTTCCAGAATCATACGGGCTGCCTTACGGCAGATCTTACCGATGGTTTTTTCCAGTCCTCGCACTCCGGCTTCTTTTGTGTAGCTGTTGATGATCTTACGCAGTGCGCCATTTTGAATCGTCAGCTGGTTTTTCTTCAGCCCGTTTTGCTGGATCTGTTTTGGAATCAGATGTTCTTTTGCGATGTGTTCCTTCTCATTTTCTGTGTACCCGGAGATTTCGATCACTTCCATACGATCCAGCAATGGTCTTGGTATACCAGCCATATCGTTAGCGGTAGCGATAAACAGAACTTCTGACAGATCCTGTGGAAGTTCCACATAATGGTCACTGAAATGGTTGTTCTGTTCCGGATCCAGGACCTCCAGAAGCGCAGAAGAAGTATCCCCTTTATAGTCGCTGCTGGTTTTATCAATTTCATCTAATAGCATCAGCGGGTTTTTGACACCGGCCTGCTGCAATGCAGCCGTAATACGTCCCGGCATGGCCCCTACGTATGTCTTTCGATGTCCGCGGATCTCTGCTTCATCCCGAACGCCGCCAAGGCAGATCCGGACATACTGTTTATTCAGTGCTTCCGCTATGGATCTCGCTATGGATGTCTTACCGGTTCCCGGAGGTCCCACCAGACACAATATCGGGCTTTTGCCCTTTCCGGTCAGGTGCCGTACAGACAGAAATTCCATGACGCGTTCTTTTACATCCTTCAGGCCATAATGCTGCTCTTCCAATATCTTCCATGCTCTTTGCAGATCTTCCGAATCTTCGCTGCGCTTATCCCAGGGCAGAGACAGCAATGTCTCGATGTAACCTCTGGATACACTGCTTTCTGCCGCACTGGAATGCAGGGTTTTAAAACGATCGATTTCTTTCAGGATTTTTTCTTTCACTTCCTGAGAAGCCTCTAATTCGCCTGTTTTCTCCCGGAATTTCTGCACTTCATCATCTGTTTTGTCTTCCCCCAGTTCTTCGCGGATCACTTTCAGCTGTTCTCTCAGTATGTATTCCCTCTGATTCTTATCGACTCTGGCTTTGACTTTTTTCTGAAGCCCTCGCGAAATCTGGAGGACTTCCAGCTCCATGGTAAGAATGGATGCCAGGGTTACATATTGTGACTCTATCGTGATCGCTTCGAGAATCTTCTGCTTCTGCTGATATGGCAACGGGAGATTTACGGAAATCTGCCGGATCAGCTCTTCCAGGTCTTCAATTTTTAAAATCTGGGAAGCCAGTTCTTTGCTGACCTTTCCGTTGTCAATACTATATTGGTGAAAGAGATTGCGAAGGCTCCGAAGCATTGCTTCACAAGCCGAAGGGGAATACTGATTCATGTCATCGTTTTCAATTTCTGCTATTTTCGCTCTTATGTATGGCACCTCATCTGTGAAAGCCAGAAGCTGTGCCTTGCTGATTCCTTCCACCAGAACACGAAGCAGATCCTGCTGCAGCTTAACTACCTGTTTTACATTTACCAGTGTACCAACGGAGTATAGATCTGCGAGCCCCGGATTTTCGATGTCCGGATCCATCTGCGAAACCAGAAAAAGCGTCTGATTTGATTTCATTGCAGCTTCCAGGGCTTTTACAGAGCGTTCTCTGCTGATATCGAAATGTACGATCATTCCGGGAAGTACGGTTGTGCCTCGAAGTGCAATTACCGGCATTTCTTTGATCGAATCTGTCATCTGTTCATTATCCTTTCATTATGCAGTTTCCGGTTTTCTGCCTCTCTTGCTGCGACGGCTGCTTTTCGCCGGCGCTGCAGGCTCGATGGGTTCCCCATATATGATCTGGGGGTCCTGTTCTCCTTTTACTGCCTCTTTCGTTACAATACATTTTCGAAT
The DNA here is from genome assembly GCA_021443885.1 of Blautia sp. Lineage (GTDB taxonomy): Bacteria > Bacillota > Clostridia > Lachnospirales > Lachnospiraceae > Blautia_A. The sequence goes on along the minus strand of JABUSW010000305.1, from coordinate 3,281 downwards.
CGTCGGATCCGAAGGTGTTCGATACATCAGATCCATCAGGCATTTCTCCATGATCGAACGAAGTCCCCTGGCTCCCGTCTTACGCTTCATAGCTTCGCTGGCCATTTCCCGCAGCGCATCTTCATCAAAATCCAGTTCTACGCCGTCCAGTTCAAATAATTTGTGAAACTGCCTTGTAAGTGCATTCTTGGGCTCCCGCAAAATCCGAATCATTGCCTCTTCATCCAGCGCATCCAGGGATACCACTACCGGCACACGCCCAATAAATTCCGGAATCAATCCATATTTGATAAAGTCTTCCGGCATGACCGTTTTGAATAGCTCGCCTACGTTCTTATCCTTCTTTTCTGTAATCTCTGCACCAAACCCAATTGCCTTCGTATCCTGCCTTGCCTCGATGACTTTCTCGAGTCCATCAAAAGCGCCGCCGCAGATAAACAGAATATTCGTCGTATCAATGGAAATAAACTCCTGATGCGGATGCTTTCTTCCACCCTGCGGAGGAACAGATGCCACGGTTCCTTCAATAATTTTCAGCAGTGCCTGCTGAACGCCTTCTCCGGATACATCCCGGGTAATGGAAACGTTTTCCGATTTTCTTGTGATCTTATCAATCTCGTCGATATAGATAATGCCATACTGCGCTCTTTCAACATCATAATCTGCAGCCTGAATAATTTTTAAAAGAATGTTTTCGACATCCTCCCCTACATATCCAGCTTCCGTCAACGTTGTTGCATCTGCTATGGCAAAAGGTACATTCAACACCCTGGCCAAAGTCTGCGCCAACAGCGTTTTGCCGGAGCCGGTCGGACCCAGCATCAGAATATTACTCTTCTGCAATTCCACATCCAGATTTCTGGCTGCAAGAATTCTTTTATAATGGTTATATACTGCTACGGATAATGTTTTCTTTGCTTCATCCTGGCCGATTACATAATCATCCAGAATTGCGTGGATCTCTTCCGGTTTCAACAGATTAATGTCTCCATCAAAGCCTCTGCTTTCTTCGTATGCAGCAAATTCTTCTTCCAGGATCTCTGCACAGATTCCAACACACTCATCACAGATAAAGGCACCTTCCGGTCCTGCGATCAGTTTCCGCACCTGGTCTTCTGTTTTATGACAAAAAGAGCATCTGATTCTGCTTTCTCTTGTCTTATCTGCCATATTATTCTACTCCTTTTCTATCTCCTATAGAACAAGACAAGACCCCTGCGGTCACAGGAGTCTTTTCTCTTACGTTATTTGTGCATCACAACACCATCAATCAGACCATATGCTTTCGCATCTTCTGCCGTCATATAGTTATCACGATCTGTGTCTTTCTCTACCACTTCATATGGCTGTCCGGTATTCTCGGAGAGAATCTCGTTAAGCATTTTCTTTGTCTTTGCGATCTGTTCTGCGACGATCTGGATCTCCGTAGCCTGTCCCTGTGCACCACCGGAAGGCTGATGGATCATGATCGTGGAATGTGGAAGTGCATATCTCTTTCCTTTCGTACCACCCGCAAGAAGAAATGCCCCCATGCTGGCAGCCATTCCGATACAGATCGTAGATACATCGCACTTGATGTATTTCATCGTATCATAGATTGCCATCCCTGCAGTAACAGATCCTCCCGGACTGTTAATATACAGTTGGATATCCTTTCCCGGATCTTCCGCTTCCAGGAAAAGAAGCTGGGCAACGATCACACTGGCGCTGACATCGTTCACCTCTCCGTCCAGAAAAATGATTCTGTCCTTTAACAGTCTGGAATAGATATCGTAGCTTCTCTCTCCTCTGCTGGTCTGTTCAATGACATAAGGTACTAAACTCATTTTACCTCCCAAAGCACCATCTGCTTATTCTACTTCTGCAGCAGCCTCAGCAATCAGAGTAACTGCTTTCTGAACTGCCATATCTTTCTTCATCTGATCAAGCTCTCTCTCACCGAAAAGCTCTTTGATCTTCTCAACTTCCATCTTGTACATTTCAGCCATCTTTGCAAGCTCTTCTTCTACTTCTTCCTCTGTTGGCTGTGTATTCTCAACCTCGGCAACCTTCTCAAGAACCAGTCTTGTCTGGATTCTCTGAAGAGCCTGCGGTTTCATCTCTTCCAGCATCTGATCGATGCTCTGTCCCGTAAACTGAACGTATTGCTCCATGGAAAGTCCCTGAGACTGCATTCTTCTTGCAAAATCATCCAGCATCTGACGTGCCTGTGTATCGATCATAGCTTCCGGAATTTCCATCTGTGCATTTGCCACTGCCTTTTCAACAGCTGCATCTTCCTTTGCCTGAAGAGCTTCCTTTTCCTTCTTTTCTACCAGGTTTTTCTTAACATCTTCCTTGTACTCTGCAAGTGTATCAAATTCCGAAACTTCCTGTGCAAATTCATCATCCAGTTCCGGATACTCTTTTCTTTCCACCTTCTTGATATCACACTGGAACACAGCGTCTTTGCCGGCCAGTTCTTCTGCCTGATACGCCTCCGGGAATGTAACCTTTACTTCCACATGATCACCGGCATTCGCGCCAACCAGCTGTTCCTCGAATCCGGGGATAAAGGAATTAGAGCCAAGTGTAAGCGGATAGTCGGTTCCCTTGCCGCCTTCAAAAGCGACTTCGTCTACGAATCCTTCAAAATCCAGTGTCACCGTGTCACCGTTTTCCGCCGGTCCTTCTGTCTCAACAACTCTGGAGTTCTTCTCAATTTCTTTCCGGATCTCTGCATCTACTTCTTCGTCTGTAACAGAAATCTCACTCTTCGGTACTTCCATGCCTTTGTATTCGCCAAGGGTCACATCCGGTTTCAAAGCTACATCTGCAGTAAAGATCAGTGCTTTTCCCGGCTCTGCCTGAACGATACTGATTTCCGGCTGGGAAACGATCTCAAGACTGCAGTCAGAAACTTCATTGGAATATGCCTGCGGTATCAGATTGTTCACTGCTTCTTCCAGAAATACGCCCTTTCCATACATACGCTCGATCATTTTACGCGGAGCTTTTCCTTTACGGAATCCCGGAAGTGTAATACTTCCTTTCTGTTTCTGGTATGCTTTTTGCATAGCTTCCTCTAAATCTTCAGCGGAAACCTCAATTGTAAGCTTCGCCATGTTTTTTTCCAGTGTTTCAACCTGTAAACTCATGTTACCTGTTCCTCCTCATAAAAGTAGATCTTATCGAAAATTCTTTCTTTTCTAATTCATTTTTCCACAAAAAGCCAAAATTCACAGTCACTGATGAAGTATAGCACAAATGTCCATAAAATTCCAGTCTTTTTTTTAATTCAC